>DATJVW010000030.1:0-34480 GCA_035501675.1 Burkholderiales bacterium | reverse complement strand
GAGCTTCATCCACATCTCCGATGGCAAGCTGCACGATGTCAATGTCCTCGACCAGTTGCTGCCCGAGCCAGGCGCCTTCTACGTGATGGACCGAGGCTATCTCGACTTCGAGCGCTTGCACCGATTGCACCTCGCCGGGGCCTTCTTTGTCACTCGCGCCAAGTCCAATCTCAAGGCCCAGCGCCGCTACTCCCATCCGGTGGCGCGCTCCACTGGCCTCATTTGCGATCAAACCATCACCCTTACGGTCTTCTACTCGAAGGCAGGCTACCCCGAGGCGCTGCGTCGCATTCGATTCAGGACCGAGGAAGGCAAAACGTTGGTGTTCCTCACCAACAACTTCGCGCTGCCAGCGCTCACCATCGCCGAACTGTATCGCTTCAAGCAGCATTTGCGCATCAAGTCCTTCTTCGGTACCTCGGAGAACGCGGTCAAGACCCAGGTGTGGATCGCCGTGAGCGTCTATGTGCTCGTGGCAATCGTGAGGAAGCGCCTGGGCCTGCACGCATCCTTGTATGAAACCCTACAGATCCTGAGTCTAACCATGTTCGAGACAACCCCACTGCATCAGCTGCTTAGGCTCAACCCGCAGTGCCCAATTTCGCTGGATTCGTCGAGCCAATTGAATTTGTTCGAAAGTTAACCGGACACTACTGATAGCGATTGATCGCGTAGTTGGTTCGCTTCTCGCTGCTGCGCCGATTGGTCGACTAGGCCCTGGTGAACCGGGCGTGAGGCCATCGTCATGAAGCTCACCTGCGTCGTGCAGGCGTTCCTGAACCCTGCCTGGCCCCGTGTTGAGCAGTACACCGCCGCCGTGATGCTTTCGTTCACGGCGGCTGTCGTGCTGGCGCCGTTTATTCTTTACTTTTACCGCTGGCGAGTGCTTCGCTTGATGGTTGGCGGTGCCAGTGCGGATAGCGCTATGACGGAGCCCCCTCGTACCGCGCGCGCAGATGCGCGTTATTGCGGCAAGGAGTTTCCGGGAATTGAAGCGCTGAAGCTCGCATCTCGAGAGCGCGCAACGCGGCTTGCGTGGTCGCTGCGAATCGTGGCGCTCGTATTCGCACTCGTCACGGTCTCGTTGTCGCTGGCATTGAGATGGCAGGCTGCGTCGAGCGCACCGGATGCGCCCCCAGCGCTCGGCGTTGAGAACGTAGTCGTGTGGTGGCTGGTCGCGCTGTCCTGGACGCTTCTGGCCCTAGGGATCGCTTGGCCCGTGGTGATACTGGGAACCGCCAATCCGAGATTCGGCCGCTGGTTCCTTCTCGTGACGCTGCCTTGCCTCGTACTGCTGATGGCAATGCCCCTGGTGAATTCCCGCCTGGCGGGGCAGCAACTCAGCGGCTACGTGGCACTGCTGGCCTTGGTGGTTGTGATGTGCCTGGGCCTGGTCCCACGCCACATGCGCAACGTGGTACCAACCCTGACGCTCAGTTTGAGCTTGGCCGTCATCGCGTGGATGGAGGGAGATAACCTGGCACGCAGTTGCAGCACGTGTTTGGGATGGCTGCCGATACGCACCCGAGAAGAGGCGTTGCGCGTCGGCGGGTTTACCGCTGCGTTGATCGTGGTTGTGCTGGCCATGGGGTTCTTCGGCATTTACCGCATGCTGCGCGCCGTGGCATCGGCATATCGAAATAAGCGGTTCAGCGACGCGCAGTTGCAGGTGCTGTTCTGGTACGCGGCGCTGGCCGGGCCCATTGCGGGTGTCATCTATGCGTCTCAACGCGGTCCGGGAGCGCCGCCGCTCGCCGTGATCATCGGCATCTCAACCCTGCCAACTGCGATTGCTTACGCTTGGCTTACAAGGCGCCTGCCGGCCCCGCATCGGCCGCCATTTACTCTACTGCTGTTGCGCGTATTCGGACCGACCCGCCGCGGGGAACGGCTTCTGGACAGCCTCGCTGCTTCCTGGCGATTCATCGGACCGGTTTGCATGATCGGAGGACCCGACCTGGCCAAGACCAGCCTGGAGCCGCACGAGCTTGCGGCATTCCTGGCTGGCAAGCTGAAGCGGGCTTTCGTCACGAATCAGGCGTCGCTGGACCAGACGCTTGCGGGCCTCGACCTGAAGCCAGATCCGGACCGCCGTTATCGGGTCAACGAAGTCTATTGTGCCGGAGAGATATGGACGCACGCCGCTCGACAGCTCATCGAGCTGAGCGATGCCGTGTTGATCGATCTTCGCGAGTTCCACGCCAACCGCCACGGCACGGCGACCGAACTGGCAATGCTCGCGCACCTCGGCGCACTAAGCCGCACGATTGCCGTCGTCGGCAAGACGACTGATCTCAATGCGGTCCGCGATGCGATGGCTACGCCGCGATCCTCGGCAGACCCGGCTGCCGTGCTGCGTACGGTGAATGTCGAGGATAGGCTCGATAGCGAGGAATTCTTCGCGAAGGTCATTGCCGCCGCGCAGGCGGCGCATTCTTGAGAATGCCTTGCCGTTGGTCGCGTCGATCGGGGGAGCCAGCGGTTCGCCCGGAGCGCCGAGGGGCGTCGCCGGTTGGGCATTCCGGTCCATCCGTATGGCATTTGTAAGTCCGTAGGTGCTAGCCTACGCAGGCCGCTGATAGCTCGACCGGTGGCCCCGTTGTCTCGACCTCGCACTCGGCACATGCGGCGGTTTCTGACGCATGGCATTCCGTGCCGTGGCCAGGGACGGTTGCGATCACGCAGTCCCCAGCGACGTGGGCCGCCCGCGCCAGTCACTTGGGGATCTTATGAGATGGGCTTCATGACGGTCGCGCCGCTGACGTCGAGCCGCCTAGGGCGCGGAGCCCGGTATTCCCACAGGGAGGGTCCAATGAAACGTGTCACAGCAATCAACGTAACGCACAGTGCCGCAGCTGCTTCATTCGTCCTGTTCGCTGCTGCTGGGGCAATGGGTCATGCCATCGCAGCAGAGGCGCTGCCCAAGTCCGGCAGCATCAGCGTCCACAGCGGCTATTGGGCTGTTGGCGAGGCGGTCACCGTCGCCGAGAAGCACGTCCAAGGCCACGGCAATAATCGGGGCATTACCTTCAACGATAAGGGCTCCGGTCCGCTGCATCTCGGCCCCACCGATTGCTTCTACACCTTCTATACGGCCGTCGACCGGACCAAAGTGAAGGGCTACTGCACGTTTGGCGATGCCGACGGTGATCGAATCTTCACCGACTTCAGTGGCGCGTTCCAGTCCGACGGATACGTTCAGGGTATGCACGATGTCGACGGCGGCACCGGCAAGTACTCGGGCATTCAAGGCAGTATGACGTTCAAGTGCAAGTATTCCGGGGGCAATGGTGAGCTGGAGTGCACGCAACGCCTGGATTATCGCCTTCCGTAATGCCACTTCCCGCTGGACTTCGATTCATCGAGCGCCGGCATGGCGCGCGAGGTCCGTACATCGGAGTTGACACAAGGACTGCCGCTCGGTTGCTTGTGTCGCACACCGTGCGCTTCTTCCCATATGCGTCCGGTGTTCAGCCGCTGTTGGGTCGCATCAATCTCAACGTAGGGAGGAAACCATGACAACACGCTTCACTAACCTGATTGGCGCCTTTCTGTTAGCAGCCACGCTCTGCGCTGCGAACACTGCATGGGCGCAGAAGAAGTACACGATAACCAGGGCCCCATCGAGTACCAGCCAATACCTGCAACAACATGCGATTGACGTAGACGATAGCCCCGGGCACCAGGTGCGCGTCTACGAGATACGCAACAGCTACTCGGAAAAGGACTTTGCTTTCGGTGGGGTGCTGGTCAAGGAGAGCATATCTCGGGGTATGAGCGATTACATCAACTTTAGTGGTCCGTTCATCACGTACACCGTGTATACGCTCGAGGACGGCAATAAGATTTTCAGCCGCAATACCGGAACATCACAATCGATGACAAAGGAGGACGGCAGCAAAGTGGTCAAGTTTTCCTTTGTCGAGAACTTCACTGGCGGCACCGGCAAGTTCAAAGGTATCCGCGGCCAGATCATGGGCAGCGGCGAGCGTGCGCCAGTGGCGAAGACCCTCACGGTGCAATCAAGCGGCGAGTACTGGCTGGAGGAGTGAACTTTGTAGCGCTGGCTTGAACATTTGCGTTGCCGCATGAGGAGTATGCCGCCCAACCCGGTATGCAACGGGCTCGCGGGCACAGGGCTTCGCTAAGTGCCTGCGAGCCGTTGAATTTTCAAGTTGGGCTTCCGCCGGCAAGTGTCAATGGAGCAAGTAGAACATGGGACGTCGAAAGGAGTCAAAGATTTGACCGCACTCATGATCCTCGTCGCCGGTCCCTATCGCTCGGGTACCAACGATGATCCCGCCCTTATCGCGAAGAACGTGCAGGCCATGACCGAAACTTCTCTGCGCCTCTTTCGCGCCGGTCATCTCCCGGTCATGGGCGAGTGGTTTGCGCTGCCATTAGTAGAACACGCTGGGTCCGGGGGCATCGGTGACGCCGTTTTCAACGAGGTCTTCCATCCGATCGCGCGCCGTCTGGTTGCCAAGTGCGACGCTTGCCTGCGCATCGGTGGCTCCTCCGCGGGTGCCTACGAAATGGTGGCTCTTGCCAAGCAGCACGGGAAGCTGGTGTACTTCTCGATCGAGGAGATTCCAGGTGCGACATAGCAGGGCTACGCCCAACCTCGAGTTGCACCGGAGCCGCAAGGGCGGCGCTTCGCTTATTATTGCATCCCACGGAGTCGAGTCTTTGGGCGTTGTAGAAGGGGGACCCCGATGGTCGTACGTGTTGTGAGGCTCGGCACGGAGCGCGTCGAAGGCGAAGGCCTTCGCATCGGAACGGTACGACGCCCGCCGCGCGGCGTACGAAAGACCGAGTTCGCCTCAGAGAACTGGTACGACATCTGGTTTCCGAACCTTGCGCCGAGCGTCGAGACCATGAAGCTTGGGCAGAGCGCAAGAAGCGACAAGGAGTGGCTTGCTTTCGCGAAGAGGTACCGGGCCGAGATGGCGACGCCCGAGAACGCTCGCACACTGGATTTGCTCTCTGCGTTGTCTCATCGCACGAATTTCTCGGTGGGCTGCTACTGCGAGAACGAAGCGCGCTGCCATCGCTCGCTGCTTCGGGCGCTGCTCGAGGAGAGGGGTGCCGAGGTCGAATAGAGTGGACTGTAACGGCGCATTCAGGACTACCCCTCACCGCGCCCGCGGAGGGCGAAGCAGGTTCCGTCGGCCCTGGCCGATGGATGCGACCCCGGAGCGGGATGCAGCGTGCCGGGTTCGCGCGTGCTTGCGCGTGCCTCCATGGTCGCATCCCCCAAGGGGCCCCTGCTCCACATTCCGGCACGACCCTCTCCCGCAAAGGGAGAGGGGAGGGGGCTGCTGTGGATTCCACCGGTATGGTCGACTAGGTAGGGGTGGTGGGTAAGAGGCGATCGCACACGGAGCACCCTATGGACGCGATGAAAGACGGCAGTCATCTCTACGAAGTCGAGCGCCGGGCCGAGCACGCCGCGCGTCCCGGTTTCCGCATCACGGAGCTGCAGATCTCGCCGGCGCAGAAGGTGCCTTGGCATTTCCACACCCACATCCAGGACACGTTCTATGTGATCGAAGGACGTCTCAGGCTCTTTCTGCGAGAGCCCAAGGAGGAGGTGCAGCTCGGCCCCGGCGACACGTACTCGGTCAAGCCTCGCCGTCCGCACCTCGTCAGCAATGGCGGGGACGAATCGGCTACGTTCCTGGTGCTGCAGGGCGTTGGCGAGTACGACTTCGTGCCCCTGGTTTAGCGGTCCGCCCCGCAGCAGAGAAGTTCGGCGGCGTTGTTGAGCTCGGCACGAACCCGACGTTCCATTGCGTCACATTCATGCGTATTTCGGCTTGCGCTTCTCCGCAAATGCCTTCAGGCCCTCCTGGCCTTCGGGATGCTCCGCGCACGCGGAAAGCGCTTTGCGCTCCCGCTCGATCTGAGTCTCGAACGACGTGTCGAACGAGTCGGTCAGGAGTTGCTTCGCCATGCCGAACGCGTGGAGGGACTTCTGGGCGAGTTCGCCCGCCATCTCGATGCCGGCTTCGAGCGCCGTCCCATCTTCGACGACCTTGCTCGCCAGTCCCCAGGACAGCGCTTGCTCCGCCGGTATCGGTCGATCGAACGCCGCAATTTCCAGGGCGCGGCCCAGCCCGACCAGTCTTGGAAGGGAGAACGTCCCTCCGCCGTCGATGCACAACCCGCTGGAGGTGTAGGCCTGTCTCAGCGCGGCCGATTTCGCCATCACCCTGAAGTCGCAGGCGAGCGCCAGCGAAAAGCCTCCCCCGGCGGCCACGCCGTTGACCGCGGCGATCACCGGTTTCGGCATGCGCCGGATCTCGGTGATGGCAAGATGAAAGCGGCCGGCCAGCTCATGGAAAGCCGTGGCGGCTCCGTTCTCCCAGGACAACGCCCATTTCAGATCGCCCCCGGCGCAGAACGCCTTGCCGGCGCCCGAGATGACAATGCCCCGCACGCGCCGCTCGGACGCCAGGGCGACGAGGTTGCGGGCGAAGCTTTCTCCCATCGCCAAGTCGAACGCGTTGAACGCGTCGGCCCTGTTGAGCATGAGGACGGCAACGCCGTTCTTCCTGGTGACCGTTATGGAATCGTTCATATCATCTCCCCAGCGCTTCACGACAAGTCACGCCAGCACGGTCCAGCGGGTCATGATGATCTGGCCGTCGCGCACGATGCCTTCGCATTCGACGCGCTTGCCTTCCAAGGCGTCGAGCTCGGGATCGCGGAACGGATTGCCCTCCTGGCGGCGCAGCTTGTACTCCTGTCCCTCGGGCGTCACCAGCACGAGCGCATCGTGCTCGCTCTTCGAGCCGGTCGACACGCGTTTACGCACGACACGACCTTGGAGAATCATCGGCTGTGCACTCTGCGCAGGTGCACGATCGCCCCATCCTGGACCGTCGCGGCCAGCGCGACCACGCGCTTCACCCTGCGGGATTCGGTCTTCTCACCGAGCAGAAGATACACGGACCGTCCGCGCCGGGGGGCGGCGAAGTGCTTCATTTCGCCGCCGGAGGCGGCCTTGGGAAAAGAGACCGCATAGGACTGGCGCGCCAGCTCGGTGATGCCCGACTCCTTGGCGGCGGCGTTCAGCGCACGCGTCACGTGCACGGGCGGCCTAGCCTGGATCGCCCTCACGGAACCCAGGGAGTGCTCCAGGTTGGTGCCGGTGCGCGCCAGCCGCTCGCGGCGAAACGCTCGCGCACCGGGAGTCGTCCTGGCGCCCTTGAAGGTTCTCTTGAACGCCCTGGTGCGCGACAGCGCGTGTGGCACCGCGGCGACCGCTTGGACCGAAGGATCTCCGAGGAGGTAGAACTGCGCCAGGGTCTTGAGGTCGGTCGGGTCGAGGTGGGTATACAGGGCCGCGAAGCGTTGCCGCGCCTCGAGAGCCGCTCGGCCGAGCGAGGCGCCGTCCAGCACCGCGTCGAGAAAGAACTGGCAGATGAGGTCGGCCTGACCGTTGCCTTCGCTGGGTCCGTAGGCGATCGTGGTGCTGCCGAAGAAGCCGTAGGCGCCGTCCGCGAGGTAGGTGCTGCAGATACCGGCCTGGCCCTTGCTGTCCTCGGGGTCGTAGAGCTGCGCGCCGTAGCAACACTCCGCGGCGATCACGGTGCCATTGCTCACCTTGCGCTTCAGCCGCGCCGCGTCGTGCGCCACCGGATACTCCTCCCGTCCGGGCGGCTGCCCATAGTATTTCGGAGTGCTGGGTGCGCCATGACAGTTGATGAAATGGGCGCGCAACGCGAGCTGCGCGTCGGGCCATTTCGGACCGCGTGGCGGCGTCGTCTGCAGCGCGGTCGAATTGCCGAAGACCTTGCTCAAGCTGAGCGCCGTCGACGCCTCCCATACTTGCGCCGACAACCCTAGATAGCGCTGATAGTCTTCGCGCGGCCGCGTGCGATGGCGCGCCGCCGTGCCGAGCAGGCTGACGAGATAGGCGGGGTTGCCGCTGCCGACTAGATCGGGCAACCGCCCGACAACGCGCGTCGCACCGAGGAACGCGGACGGGTCGCTGCTGTAGGGCACCGCGCAGGCATAAGGCAGGTCGCTGGGCACGTTGGCATCGCCGTCACCGTGAGCGGGGTTGCGCAGCGTCTGCATGGGAACGACGTCCGGAGCGCCCAGGATCATCAGGTAGTCTGGAGCATGGGCCTTCCACACGGCATCGATGGCGGCTTTGACCTGGCGCTGATCCGAAGCCTTCGTCACCGGCGAGCCCTTCACGGATCGCATGTCCTGCGCCGAGTCGATGGCGACCACGAGCGTGGTCAGTCCGCGTTTCTTGTCCGCTGCGATCAAGCGTCCGACGGCGTCGTGGATGCGCTGGAAGCCGGTCGAGTACTTGCGTTGCAGCGCTGAGAGATTGGTGACGATCACCTTGTCCGTTGTCATATTGCTCCCCGGTAGAGTGTCCCCTGTCGACTGGAACGAGTCAGGCGGCCTGCGGAAACCGTTGTCGCTCGACGGCAACTGCGCTAAGGTAGCGCACAGTGAACCGCGACCGGTTGGCATTGTAGTCCTCGTTCGGGCCCATGGGCGGCCGACGACTTGCGCAGCGAGGAAGATCGGCGCTATCGTTGATTGCCGCCGCGCACTATCGTCAGGAGAATGGAGATCATGGCAAAGCAAATGAACCCAAGGGATCCGTCAAAGCTCAGATCTCGCCGCTGGTTCGACAACCCGGACAACCCCGACATGACGGCGCTCTATCTCGAGCGCTACATGAACTTCGGCCTGAAGCGCGAGGAGCTGCAGGCGGGAAAGCCCATCATCGGCATCGCGCAATCGGGCTCGGATCTGTCTCCCTGCAACCGGCACCATCTCGAGCTCGCCGAGCGCGTGCGCGAGGGGATCCGCGAGGCGGGCGGCATCGCCTTCGAGTTTCCGGTGCATCCGATCCAGGAAACGGGCAGGCGTCCGACCGCGACGCTCGACCGCAACCTCGCCTATCTAGGACTGGTCGAGATCCTCCACGGCTACTTCATCGATGGCGTGGTGCTGACCACGGGCTGCGACAAGACCACGCCGTCCCAGCTGATGGCCGTGGCCACCATGGACATTCCGGCCATCGTCCTCTCGGGCGGGCCCATGCTCAACGGCTGGTTCCGCGGCGAGCGCACCGGCTCGGGCACCATCGTCTGGAAGGCGCGCCAACTGCTGGCTACGGGTGAGATCAACCGCGAGCAGTTCATCGACCTCGTCGCCTCCTCCGCGCCCTCGACCGGCCACTGCAACACGATGGGTACGGCCACGACCATGAACTCGCTCGCGGAAGCGCTCGGCATGTCTCTACCCGGCAGCGCCGCGATCCCCGCTCCGCACAGGGAGCGTGGCGAGAACGCCTATGAAACCGGGAAGCGCATCGTCGACATGGTGTGGGAGGATTTGCGTCCGTCGAAAATCATGACCCGCGAGGCGTTCGAGAATGTGATCGTGGTGAACTCTGCGATCGGCGGCTCGACCAATGCGCCGATCCATTTCAACGCCATCGCGCGGCATATCGGCGTGAAGCTCGACAACGACGACTGGGAGAAGATCGGCTATGAAATCCCGCTGCTGGTCAATCTGCAGCCGGCCGGCAAGTATCTCGGCGAGGAGTACCATCGCGCCGGTGGCGTGCCGGCGGTCATCAACGAGCTGATGAAGGCGCGCAAGATCCACCGCGATGCGATGACGGTCAACGGCAGAACGATCGGCGAGAACTGCAAGGACCGCCCGGTGCTGGACTTCGACGTGATCTACCCCTACAAGAACCCGCTCAAGAAGAAGGCGGGGTTCCTCAACTTGAAGGGCAATCTGTTCGACAGCGCCATCATGAAGACGAGCGTGATCTCGGATGCGTTCCGCAAGCGCTACCTTTCCAACCCCAAAGACCGAAACGCCTTCGAAGGCCGAGCCATCGTGTTCGAAGGGCCCGAGGATTATCACCACCGCATCGACGATCCCAAGCTGAAAGTCGACAACACGTGCCTGCTCTTCATCCGCGGGGTTGGCCCGGTGGGCTACCCCGGCGCGGCGGAGGTGGTGAACATGCAGCCCCCGGCAAGCTTGATCAAGCAGGGCGTGACGGAGCTGCCCTGCATCGGGGACGGACGGCAGTCGGGCACCTCCGGCTCGCCCTCCATCTTGAACGCTTCACCGGAAGCGGCGACCGGCGGCGGTCTGGCGATCCTGAAGACGGGCGACCGCGTGCGCATCGATCTGAACAAACGCAGAGCGGACATCCTCATCAGCAAGGCCGAGTACGAACGGCGGCGCGCGGCGCTCAAGCGGCGAGGCGGGTATAAAGTTCCCGAGAATCAGACGCCGTGGCAGGAGATCCAGCGCAGCATGGTCGACGAGCTCTCGCGCGGGATGGTGCTCAAGCCGGCCGTCAAGTACCAGAGAATTGTGACCAAGGGTGTGCCAAGGGATAATCACTAGAAACCTAGGAGGAGAGCCATGAAGAACATTCTTGCCCTGATGCTGGCGGCGCTCATATCGCTCGCACCCCAGGCGTTTGGCGCTGACGCGAACGTGCTGACCGTGCGCCAGTCGATCACCATCAACGCGCCGCCGGAGGCGGTCTGGGCGGTGGTGGGGGATTTCAATGGCCTGCCGCGCTGGCTGTCGTTGATCGAGTCCAGCGAGATCGTGGTGGGAACCAACAACGAGGTCGGCGCGATCCGCCTCCTCACGCGGCGCAACGGCACCAAAGTCACCGAGCGCCTGATCGACTACGATCCGCGCAGCATGCGCCTGGCCTACACCTATGTCGACGGCGCGGTGATGGCCAGCGACTACTTCCCGATCCTCACGGTGAAGGACGGCGGGAAAGGGACCAGCCTCGTAGAGTGGAGCGCACGGTTCAAGCGTCTGGCCTACTGGATGGATCCGCCGCCCCAAGGGCAGGACGACAAGACGCTCACCGATCTGTACAACGGGCTCTACAAGGGCGGGCTCGAGAGCCTCAAGCGCGTCGTCGAAGGCGCGCAGTAGGACACGTCGCCAGTCTGAATCAACTCCCGGGATCGGGTCCGGGGCGGCGTCTTTACCCTCTCCGATTGGGATCGTTTGGGACGCTTCCCGCTCAGCTCAGCCGCGCCAGCTTTTGGAAACAGCGCAGCTCGTGATCAGCCTCCTTGCCGAACAGCTGCCGCCAAGCCGTTTTGGAAACCTCGGCGACGTAGATGTCCCCGCGTGAGTCGACCGCGATGCCGTGCGGAGCGATGAATTGGCCGGGCCCCTCGCCGATCGGCTGTGTTCCGAGGTGCGCCAGCACTTCGCCCTTTGCCGAGACGATGGAGAGCCGCGGACCCAGGTTGGGCACGCCCTTGGTCAGCGTCGCAACGGTCTCCGGGCCGAGCTCGCCGATGAACGCGAGCGGATCTTTGCCGCGCGCGACGTAGAGTCCGCACGGCCGTGCGAGGTTGTTCCACTGGCCCGCATACTTGCCTTTCCCGTCGAACACCTGTACCCGGTGATTTTCCCGATCGGCGACGTACACCCAGCCTTCGTCGTCGCAGGCGATGTTGTGCACGAGATTGAATTGGCCCGGGTCGGTTCCGGGCTCACCCCACGAGAACAGCAGCTTGCCATTGGCGGAGTACTTGTGGACCCGTGCGTTCTGGTATCCGTCCGAGACGTAGATATCGCCCTGTGGAGACAGCGCGGTATGCGTGCAACGATTGAAAGGATCTCCGCTGAATGCCGGCGCCGGCACCTTGGGGACTCCGATCGTCATCAGCAACCTGCCGTCCGGCGTGCACTTGCGTACCGTGTGTCCGTGGTCGTCGGTAAGGTAGAGCATGTCGTCGGGCCCCGCGGCCGCGCCGTGCGCATTGGTAAAGCCGATGTCCTGTCCCCAGGAGCGCAGGAACTTCCCGTTGCGATCGAATACGATGACTGGATGAGCGCCGCGGGTGAATACGTAAACGTTATCCCTGCTGTCGACGCAGACGGCGGCCGCTTCGCCGTAGGTCACACCCGGAGGGAGCTCGCCCCAGCCGTCGAGGACCCGATAGCGGTACTCGCCTTTCCCGAGGATGACGGGCTCGGCAGCGGCCGCCGGTCTCGCCATGAGCAGCGCGGCGCCGCTCCCCACCGCTCCCGTACCCAATACCGTCGCCGTGCCTGCGGCAAGACGCCGTAGGAATCGCCGGCGGGTCATCGAACACAATGGACACATGCCAGTCTCCTCAGTCGATGGTAGTTTCTCGTTCCGGCGATTGTAGTTCAGGCGGGCTACGACCCGCATTGGCCTGATCCCCGGCCCTTGTGACGGTGGACGGCCCGAACACCGGTAACGCGGGCGATGAGAGCCTTCGTCGTAACGAGCTCCCGGGCCGGGCGTTGTCTCGGGGGCGGAAGGGTGTCCTATGCGAGCTGTGGTGCTGATCCTCCTGGTGTTTGCGCTCGGCCTCTCGCCGGCGCAGGGCGCGGAGCAAACGATAACGCTGGGAGGGATGAACGTGACGGTCTGGGCGCAGGAGACGGCGGACAGCGTCGGACGGCCGGTGATCATCTTCTCTCACGGCTTCCACGGATGCGCCACGCAGTCCCGCTTCCTCATGGAGGCCTTCGCATCCTCCGGGTATCTCGTGTTCGCGCCCGACCATCACGACGCGGCTTGCAAGCGCGGAATATCGAGCTGGTTCCAGAAACCCGCTGTCCCGTTCCGGCAGCCGCTAAATTGGAACGAGACGACCTATCGAGACAGAGCGGAAGATATCCGTCGCTTGATCGACGCCATTCGCGCGGACGATCGCTTCCGTACACGTGCGGATTGGTCACGCCTGGGTCTCGCGGGGCATTCTCTTGGAGGGTACACCGTGCTGGGATTGGGCGGGGGTTGGTCCAGTTGGAAGCTCTCCGGCGTCAAGGCTGTGCTTGCGCTCTCGCCCTATAGCCAGCCCTTCATCGAGCAGCGAACGCTGTCGGGCTTGTCGGTTCCGGTGATGTACCAAGGCGGGACGCTCGATACAGGCGTCACGCCTTCGGTCCGCAAATCCGAAGGCAGCTACGATCAGTCGCCGGAGCCCAAGTATTTTGTGGAATTCGATCAGGCGGGGCATCTCGCATGGGCCGACATCGGAAGAAAGACGGCGCGTGCATCGATCGTGAGCTACAGCCTCGCCTTCATGAACCACTATGTCAAAGGCGAACCTGGCGAGCCGGTGCTGACGCAAGCCCTGCCGGGCGTCTCCCTGCTCCGCTACGAGTCGGAACTGGGAACCAACGGCGCGGGCGAGCCGTATACCCCGCCGCTACCGATCGTGTCACCCACTCGCACGATCCACTCCGGCGGACCGCGCAACTAAGGCACGCCGCCCGAGCGCCTGGACGGCGTCGCCGGCGACGAGCTGATGAAGCGCGTGATGCGCAGCGACGACTATGCGCGTTGGGGGAAGGACTACTTATGAGGCGGCAGCCGGGCAACGCCCCGGCGAGTTTGTATTACCATCCTCCTTGCGTGGGATACTCGGGTAAGGGTTCCGCCCGGTAAACCCACGGACCGAAACCAGCGTGAGAGGTGCTGAAATGAAGCTATTTCGAGACACCGGCAGACGCGTTCATCGCGTAGAGACGCCCGTCGTGACGTATCTCTCGAGAGAGGAAGCGATCGGGCTTGCGCAGCTCGCGACCGAGACCGCCGGCCTGCGTTGGGACGAGCCGGTCGCGGCAGGAGCTTCACGCGATGCAGGGCAATCCGCGGTGGTGTGGACCGTCGTGACCAAAGCGATGAGCAGGGGCACCCACGTTCGCGTCCGAATCGACGACAGCACGGGCAATACGATCGAAGTGGGCAGAGTGGTGACGTAAACCTCGAGACGGGCAGACACGGCAAGCGCATGCACTCCGAGAGTCCCGAACCACACCATCCGGGTGGGGTCGCATGGCAGCCGAGCCAGCGCTACCCGGACCCTGCGGTTCAAGTCCTGGACCAGAGCTTCGCCCGCTACCGTCTCAATCTCGCCGCGGTGGAGCGGATCGCCCACGGCTTCCGCTGGTGCGAGGGGCCGGTGTGGTTCGGCGACGGGCGCTATCTGCTGTGGAGCGACATCCCGAACAACCGGATGATGAAGTGGGAGGAGGAGACCGGTGTCGTCAGCGTGTTTCGCAGGCCCTCCAACTTCGCCAACGGCAACACGCGCGACCGGCAAGGCCGTCTGGTCACCTGCGAGCACGGCGCACGGCGCGTCACGCGCACCGAGTACGACGGCGTCATCTCGGTGATCGCGGACCGCTACGAAGGCAAACCGCTCAACTCGCCGAACGACGTGGTGGTGAAGACGGACGGCTCCATCTGGTTCACCGACCCGCCGTTCGGGCTGCTCGGATACTACGAGGGCCACCTCGCCAAGCAGGAGCTTCCGATGAACGTGTATCGCGTCGACGGCGCGAGCGGCGAGATGAGCGTTGTCGAAAGCGCAGTCAACCGGCCGAACGGGCTGTGCTTTTCGCCCGACGAGTCGACGCTCTATCTGGTGGAGTCCGGGGGTACCCCGCGAAACCTGTATGCCTACGACGTGGTGGAAGGAAGGCGATTGACCAACAAGCGGAAGCTCATCGACGTGGGGGCCGGCACGCCCGACGGGATGCGCTGCGACGTCGACGGCAATCTCTGGATGGGCTGGGGGATGGGTGAGGCGGCGCTGGACGGCGTGAACGTCTACAACCCGGATGGCAGGCTCATCGGCCGCATCAACCTCCCGGAGCGCTGCGCCAACCTCTGTTTTGGTGGCACCCACCGCAACCGCCTGTTCATGGCGGCCAGCAAGAGCGTCTACGCTCTCTATGTGAACACGCAGGGCGCGCGCGGCGGCTAGTCGGGCGAAGCCCGGCGCTCGAGCGTTTCGAGCGAGCGCGCCCGTCTGTTGCCATTTTGCTTACGGTCCGGCCTCGGAGGTCGCGACCCCGATCAGGCGCGAGACGCGGATCGGCGTACCCGGTCGATTCAACTGCATGACCCGGTCCTGCAGCTCGCGGTCCTTGACGGTCATGCGCGAGCGCTGTCGCGTGTATTCGGCCCACGAGGTGATGACGAAGCGCTCGACGAAACGCTCCGCGTCTTCGACGTCGCGGTAGACGCGCCAGCTGGCCGCGCCGTTGCGGCGACGAATGGCCTCGATCGCACGGATGGCGTGCAGGAAGGCTCGGTGATGTTTGGGCTCCACGCGGTATTCGATCTGGATCAGGACCGGCCCGTCGTCGGGCATCGGTTGCACGGCGATCGACAGCTCCGGCGGCTGCACGCCCATGGTGACATCGGCCTCGTTTCCCAGCTCGACGCGGACGCGGCGGCTCAGCACGAAGAGCAACAGCATGATGCCTGCGGAAACGCTGAGCGCGACGCGTGTCCCGGCTGCAGAGGCGAGCACGCCCCAGACCACGCTGCCCAGCGCCAGGCTGGCCTGCGTTGCGACCAGGTTCGTCGCCACGGCCCGCGCCCTCACCCACGCGGGTGCGGAGGTCTGGGTTCCAGCCGACAGGCTGGCGAACACACTGACCCAGGCGGCCCCGGCTGCGGCGGTTCCGACGATGGCGACGACGACCACGGGAGCAAAGGCCACGACCACCGCTGCAACCGCCCACAGCAGATAGCCCCCGGTGACCACCGTGTTCAGCGAGACTTTCTGCAGGTGCCGCGGGATCCACAGCGCGCCAACGACGGCCCCGGTGCCGAAGAAGCCGACCAGGAGACCGAAGCCGCCGGCGCCGAGCTGCAGCTGGTCGCGGGCGATCAGCGGCAACAGCGCCCAGAGCGCGCTCGCGCACAAGGAAAAGCTCAGATTGCGGATCACGAATGCGCGCAGCGGAGCCGAGTGCTGCAGGTAGCGCAGGCCGCTGCGGACGCCCGCGAGCAGCGTCTCGGGAACGCCGGGAATCGAGCGCACCGGCTTCGGCCAGCCATACAGCGCGACGATCATCCACACGAAGAACAGCGCGCTCGCCAGCAACGCGCTTCCGGTGCCCAGCCACGCGGCTATCGCCCCCGCCAGCGCGGGCCCCACGGCCCGGGCGAGGTTGAATGCCACGGCCGATAGCGCTACCGCGCGGGGCAGCTCCGTCCGGGGCACCAGGTCGTTGACGAGCGCCTGTTGCGCGGGCATGTAGAAGGTGAACCCCACGCCGACCAGGAACGTCAACAGGAGCAACGCAATCGGGCCGATCATGCCGGCGAGCGTCGCGGCGCCCAGGATGAGCGTGGCCGTCAGCAAGAGGATCTGCGTGGACAGAACCACTTTGCGCCGGTCGACGATATCGGCGAGAGTGCCCGCGATGAGCCCGAACAGCAGCGAAGGAGCGGTGCTCGCGGTTTGCACCAGCGCGACCATGATCGCCGACGGCGTCAACGTGGCCATCAGCCACGCGGCAACGGTCGCCTGCATGGTATAGCCCAGCGCCGTGCCCACGGAGCCTGCGTAGAAGTGGCGGAACCGCTCGTGCCGAAGGGGCGACGCCCGGACCAGCGGCGAGACGAAAGAGATGATGCGCGCGTGCATGCGTGAAGGTTTAAGCTGCGGACCGGCGATGCCGCTAATTCACCGGAGAACGGTTCCAGTACACGTGAGGATCACCGCATGCCCAGTCCGGCCGCCCTATTCGGATCATTGATCTTCGGCATCGTTGGGATTGCGGCATTCCGATATGGAAAGAAATCGGCGCTGGTCATCCCCATGATCTTGGGCATCGCCCTCATGGTCTATCCCTACTTCGTGCCCGAGACGTGGCTGATCTACGCCATCGGGTCGGCGATGACCTGCGCGGTGTGGTTCTTCCGGAAGTGAAATGAAGCTCAGCCACCCGAGAAGCCGTACAGCACCTCCGGATTCTCGACCAGGATCCGATTGCGCGTGCGCTCATCGGGTGCCCATTCGGCCAGCAGATCGAGAAGGATGGCGTCGTCGGGCTTGACGCTCTTCTCGGTCGGGTGCGGCCAGTCGGTCGCCCACACCATGCGTTCCGGTGCCGCTCGGATATAGGCTTGCGCAAGCGGAGTGACGTCCGCGTAGCTTGGCGGTCCGACTTTGGTCGCCATGTACGCGCCGGACAGCTTGACCCACGTCCGGCCTTGCTCGACCAGCCTGCTGATGACCCCGAATGCAGGATGGTTCACGCCGGCGGGCAACGGGATGCGGCCCATGTGATCGAACACGATCGGCGAAGGCAGCCGCTGCAGCAAACGGTCGATCTGCACGATCTGGTCGCCGAGCATGTGGATCTGCACGTGCCAGCCCAGCTCGTTGACCCGTGCGGAGAGCGGCTCGATCATGTCGACGGTGGTGGCGCCGGCCTGAACCAGGTTGAAGCGAATCCCGCGCACCCCCAGCCCCGCCAGTCGTTGCAGCTCTTCATCCCGGACCGTCGTGTCGACCACTGCGACTGCGCGCGCGGTCGGACCAAGCCGGGCCGCCGCGTCGAGCGTGCACGAGTTGTCCGTGCCGTAGGTGGAGGGTTGGACGACCACGTTGCGCGTTGTGCCGATGCGCTTCTGCAGCAAGCGATAATCCCCGACGCTTGCGTCCGGCGGCCGCAGAGTCGCGGTGGGCGCCACGGGAAACCGTCCGTCGTAGATGTGCATGTGACAGTCGCAGGCGCCGGGCGGCGCTTTGAGCCGGGGCGCCTCGGTTCCGGAAGAGTAGGGCACCTGTTCTTCGCCTCGGCTTCCCCGGACATGCATTCCAGCCGTGGCCGCCAGGGCGGCCAGGCCGGCTCCTTTGAGAAAGCTGCGGCGGTCGATGTCGGTGTCCCTCATGGGTCTGCTCCGGTGTGCGGCTGTCGATGGATGCGATTGTATGGCGAGAGCGGCACAGCGTGCCAGGTCTCGTGCAGACGTCGGGTAGGGTAGAGTAGAGGCAAAGCCTAGTGCGATGGGGAGCGTGCCGATGGCAACCAAGGAAGGAAACGAGCGCCGCCGCATGCTGCTCCGAGGCGTCGCGGCGGCTGCCGGCGTCGCTCTCGCCCCGAAGGCGCTGTTCGCGCAGACGAAAGGACGCGGCATGAAGATCGGCATCATCGGATCGGGCAACATCGGAGGCAGCCTCGGGGTGCTTTGGGCGCAGGCCGGCTACGACGTTTTCTTCTCGTCGCGCCACCCGGACCAGCTCGGCGATCTGGTGAGACGCGCCGGGCCCTCCGCGCGGGCCGGCACGCCGAGGGAGGCGGCCGCTTTCGGCGAAGTCGTTCTGATCTCGGTTCCGTATGGCGCCGTTCCGGAGCTCGGCCGCGATCTCGCGCCCGAGCTCGCGGGCAAGGTCGTGCTCGAAACGGGGAATCCCTATCCGTCGCGCGACGGAGCCATGGCGGAGCCCGCGTTGGAAAAAGGCACGGGGCTGTCCTCGCAGGAATTCCTCCCCGGTGTGCGCCTGGTGCGCGCCTTCAATTCGGTCCCGGCCGGTGCTCTAGCCAGCGGAGCAAACCGATCCGGGGAGCGCATCGCGATTCCGCTTGCGGGAGATGACGCGGACGCGCTGGAGCTCGCCTCGCGTCTGGTGCGAGACGCCGGTTTCGAGCCCGTCGTGGTCGGTTCGCTGGCGAGCGCGAAGGAGTTCGACCGCGGGACATCGGTCTATGGTCAGGCCCTCACCGCACGCGAGTTGCGGCAACGTCTGGGGATGGATCCGGCCACCAGACCCTGAATCGTCGGAGGCTGAGCATGAGCCGAGTGCGTGCCGCAATGCTGATGGCCGCGTTCGCTTTCGCGCCGTACGCCGCTTACGGCCAGGACGAAAGCGGTGCGCGAAGAGACGACAGGCCGCGGTCCCAACAGGACCTCATGAGGGAGAGCGAGCAGGCGTGCAAAGGGCTCAAGGGCGACGCGCGGGCAGAATGCCTGGCCAACTATGTGGGACCGCTACACGACAGGCCCAGCGGCGCCTGGAAGAGACCGCCCAATCCTCCGCGACCCCAGGGGCGCACTTGAGCAGGAAACGACACATGGCACGAGTACCGTACCTCGAGCAGACCGATCTCGCACCGCAGAACCGGGACCTGCTGAATCGAAACATCAACCTCTATCGAGCGCTGGTGAACAGTCCCGACGCCGCTCGCAGCTTCCTCGGTGTGGGCCGCTATATCCGCTTCCATAGCCGGCTCGACCCCAGATTGCGCGAGATGGCGATTCTCCAGGTCGGGTACGCGACCCGATCACGATACGAGTTCTCGCACCACATCAAGATCGCGCGCGAATTCGGCGTCACGGACCAGGACATTCGCGCGATCGAGTTGGATACGCAGGGGCAACCCACCGATCTTTCGTCACTGGAGCGAGCGGTGTTGCGTGCGGCCCGCGAGCTCACGGCTCAACCCAACCTCTCCGACGCCACTTTCGCCGAGCTGAAAACAGGGTTCGACAACGAGCGGCTCGTCGATCTGCTGCTCACGATCTCGTTCTATTGCGGCGTCGTGCGGCTGCTGGCGGCGCTGCAGATCGACGTCGAGGACGACTACGTGCAGTATCTGCGGGAGTTCCCGCTGCCGGGGTGAGCGGCGCAGCGCTGCGCAGAATCGACTTCACGCACATTCGCATGGGCCTCGCTGTATGAAGATCGCAAGGGTAGATTGCCTGCATTGTGACGGCGGCTGGCGGCCGTGGACCTTTGTCCGGATCGAGACCGACGACGGGTTGATAGGGTGGGGAGAATGCAGCGACAACCGCAGTCCGCACGGCGTTGCGGGCTGCGTCCGCGATCTGACCCACCTGCTCGTGGGCGAGGATCCGCGGCCGGTCGAGCGCTTGTACTGGGACATGCTCCGCGCCACGCGGCAGAACCTGGGCGGCGTCACGCACAAGGCCATGGCGGGCATCGAGCTGGCGCTCTGGGACATCAAGGCCAAAGCGCTGGGCGTGCCGGTGTACGAGCTGTTCGGCGGTCCGCTGCGCGATCGCGTGCGCCTGTACTGGTCGCACTGCGGCACGACGCGCGCGCGCATGGGACACATGCTGGGCACGCCGCCGCTCAGGACCTACGACGACATAGCCGCGCTGGGCAAGGAGGTGGTCGCCCGCGGATTCACCGCGCTCAAGACCAATATCGTCATCCCGGGCGACCCCGCCAGCGTGTACTTTCCGGGATTCAGCGCCGGCATGAATTCCACCGACGGCGCTCCCACTGCGGAGATTTTGGAGGCGATCGAGAAGTTGATCGGCACCTTTCGCGACGCCGTTGGCCCGCGGATAGGGTTGTGCCTCGATCTCAACTACAACTTCCGCACCGAGGGGGCGCTGCGCATCGGGAAGCTGCTCGAGCCGTTCAACATGCAGTGGATGGAGTACGACAACTGGGATCCGCAGGCGCTTCTGCAGATCAAGCAAGCCACCTCCACCCGCCTGGCCTCCTGCGAAAGCCTGGTAAGCACGCGACAGTACCGGCCGTTCCTCGAGCTGCACGCCGTGGACGTCGCCATCATCGACGTGCCGTGGAACGGCTTCTCGCAAGCGGTGCAGATCGGGCGCATGGCCGAGGCCTGCGAGATCAACATCGCGCCGCACAACTACTACAGTCATCTCGCGGACCTGCACTCGCTGCACCTGTGCGCGGTGTTGCCCAACGTGCGGATCATGGAGATCGATATCGACGACGTCCCCTGGAAGGCTTCCTTGGTGACTCGGCCTCCCGCGATCAAGGACGGCCACATGTTCCTGCCGCAGGCGCCGGGCTGGGGTGCGGACATCAACGAAGAGGCCCTGCGCGAACACCCGTGGCCGGGCCCTTCCGGCTCGGCGCCAAAGTTCTTCTACGGCATGAGCAGCCAGGACATGGTCTCGCGCCCTCGCACCTGAGCCCGGGGCGCGTGGGTGATCGCGGTATCAACTGCCATCGCCAGAGATGACGGCGGTATGCGTCGTCGTCGGGTCGCTCTGCTGGCGCTCGCGTCGTCTCTCGTCTGTGGAGCCACGCCATCGCAAGGCGGGCCGAGGCCGGCTGAAGTTCCGGACACGTTGGAGCAGCGCCTGATCGCGTGCGCGGCGTGCCACGGCAAGCAGGGCGAAGGGGGCAGGAGAGGCGAGATCTATCCGAGGCTGGCCGGCAAGCCCGCGGGATACCTCTACAACCAACTGAGCAACTTCCGCGCGGGGCGGCGCAAGTACGCGGTGATGAACTACATGGTGGGCTACCTGTCCGACGCCTACCTGCAGGAGATTGCCGAGTATTACGCGAAACTGAAACCGGCGTATCCGCCGCCTGCTTCGGGCGCGTCGCGCGCAGCGCTCGCACGGGGCGAAAGGCTCGTCACCCGGGGCGACCGATCCAGAAAGCTTCCCGCCTGCACCGCCTGTCACGGCCGGGCACTCACCGGGATGGAGCCGGCGATTCCGGCCCTCGTCGGCCTGTCACCCGATTACATCGGCGAGCAGATGGGCGCCTGGAGAGTGGATCGCCGCTTGGCGAAGGAGCCCGATTGCATGGCGCGGATCGCGGCACAGCTCGCGCCGGAGGACATTTCCGCGATCGCTGCATGGCTGGCGGCCCAGCCCGCATCCGCGAACGCGCCG
The DNA here is from genome assembly GCA_035501675.1 of Burkholderiales bacterium. Lineage (GTDB taxonomy): Bacteria > Pseudomonadota > Gammaproteobacteria > Burkholderiales > SHXO01 > SHXO01. Next base: position 13,014 of record DATJVW010000030.1, on the reverse strand, counting down.
CCGAAGCTGTCCGCATCCGCAAAGCTCCCGATGCGCTGTGGGAGCGTGACACAGCAACCGGTTGCGCCGCTGGCGCAACGTGTCGTCCACCGGCCCGACCCTGTGGTGCGCGGAGAGTATCTGGCGCTCGCCGGTGATTGCGGCGGCTGCCATAGCGCCCGCGGTGGCGAGCCCTATGCCGGCGGCGCGCCGCTGGTTACGCCCTTCGGCACCTTGTATGCCCCCAACATCACGCCCGATGCGGAGACCGGCATCGGAAGATGGACACCGGAAGATTTCTGGCGTGCCATGCATGAGGGTCGGTCCAAGGACGGCACGTTGCTCTATCCGGCTTTCCCGTACACCAACTACACGAAGGTCACTCGAGCCGATACGGATGACCTGTTCGCGTATCTGCGCTCCCTGAAGCCGGTTCGCAAACCCAACCGCAACCATGAAATCAGGTTCCCCTACAACCAACGGAAGCTCTTGATCGCCTGGCGAGCGCTCTACTTCAAGGCGGGTGCTTACCGGGACGATCCCGCGCAGAGCAAGGAGTGGAACCGCGGCGCATACCTGGTGGAGGGGCTCGGTCATTGCAACGCCTGTCACAGCACGCGCAACATGCTCGGCGCTGTCAGCAACGCCGATGAGACCGCCGGGGGTCTGATCCCGATCCAGAACTGGTATGCTCCGTCCCTCAATTCAAATCGCGAAACGGGCCTGGGAGATTGGGCGGTCGGCGAAGTGGCCGATCTGCTCAAGACCGGCGTGTCGGCGCGTGGCGCGGTGTTTGGTCCCATGTCCACGGTCGTGCACGACAGCCTGCAGCATCTGAGCGTTGCCGACATCACGGCGATCGCGACCTACCTCAAGTCGCAGGCGCAGAGGGAAGAGCCGCCGGAACCGACGCAAATCAGGGTGACCGAGCAGCAGGCCGAAGCGTTGGTGGCCGAGGGGACCAAGCTCTATGATGATCGTTGCGTAGATTGCCATCAGCACCACGGAGAAGGCGTGCCGGGCACCTATCCGCCGCTACAGAACAATGAATCGATCGTCATGCGCTACCCGATCAACGCCATCCGCGTCGTCGTCAACGGGGGTTTCCCGCCCAGCACTCAGGACAATCCGAGGCCCTACGGAATGCCCCCGTTCGGGCAAGACTTCAGCGACCGGGAGATCGCGGCGGTCGTAAGCTACATCCGTCAAGCCTGGGGAAACCACGCGCCGGCCGTGTCCAGCGCCGAGATCTCGAGCGCCCGCGGGATACCGGTCGACTGACGTTGGGTCCTTCACGGTTTGTGGGCCCGAGACGAAACCGAGGGACGACGGCGCCACGAGCGCTGTCGGATGCACAGAGGGAGAATCTCATGACAACAACGAGAGTCGGCGTCTGGCTGGCCGGCGCGTGCGCGTTCGCCGCGATATTCGCGTGTGTCGTGTCGGCACAGGACTCGGAGCAGGATCTGCTCGAACGGGCGCGGCAGATGTTCAAGCCGTTGCCCCCCGACGCCAGCACTTCCGAGCGTCCGGTGACCGCGGAGCGCGTCGCGCTCGGGAAAGCCTTGTTCTTCGAGACCCGAGCCTCGGTCGACGGCGCGGTGAGTTGCGCCAAGTGCCACCAGCCAACCCTGTATGGCACCGACGCGCTGGCGACCTCGATCGGCAACCACGACAAGGTGTTGCCGCGCAACGCCCCGACGGTGTTCAACGCGGCGCTGCAGTTCGCGCAGCACTACGGGGGCAACCGGCGCGACGTGGAGGAGCAGGCCGTGAAGGCGCTGGTGAGCCCGCTCTCATACGGCAACCCGGACTACGCCGCTGCGGAGGCGAAACTGCGCGCGATCCCCGGCTACCGGCCCCTGTTCGAGAAGGCCTTTCCGGGAGAGGCAGAGCCGGTGAACGCGGAGAACTGGGGCAAGGCCATTGGCGCCTACGAGCGCGTGCTGCTGACTCCAGCGCCCTTCGACCGCTATCTAACCGGCGATACCCGCGCGTTGAGCGTACAGGCCAAGCGGGGGTTGGACAAATTCATGTCCTTCGGCTGCTCCGGGTGCCACAACGGCGTCACCGTCGGCGGGCAGATGTATCAGAAGTTCGGCCTCGTGCAGGACTACTGGACCGCGACAGGCAGCGAGAAAATCGACAAGGGGCGCTTCAACGACACCAAGGACGAGGCCGATACCTACATCTTCAAGGTCCAGCAGCTTCGCAACGTGGCCCGCACGCCGCCCTACTTCCACGACGGTTCGGTGGCCGATGTGCGCGACGCGGTGCGCATCATGGCGAAGGTCCAGCTCGGCCGTGACGTGAGTCCCGACGACATCGCGGACATCGTCGCCTTCCTGGAGAGCCTCACCGGCGAGGTGCCGCCGCAGTTTGCGAGCGTGCCGAACCTTCCGTCGGCGCCATACCGCAACTAGCCGCGAAATGCCGCCCCTCTCCTCCTCGCCCCCACCGCTTGGCCCGGACGTCTTGCGACGCTGCCCTCACCCTACCCTCTCCCAGAGGGAGAGGGACCTTATCTTTGCCGGGGAAGAGAGTTCCCTCTCCCTTCGGGAGTGGGCGGAGGGTGAGGGAAAGTAGCGCTCGCTTCAGCCGGGCAAGCGGTCCGCTGTCTGCCGCTCGAACATCCAGCCGGGGTATTCGCGTGGCAACTTGCTGACCTCGTCCAGAGCAACGAGCTCGGCGTCCGCCAGTCGCAGCTCGGCGGCCGCCAGGTTATCGGTGAGCTGCTCCTGGGTCTTCGCGCCCACGATCACGCTGGTCACTGCGGGCCGGTGCAGGACCCAGGCCAGCGCCACACGCGCCACGGACACCCCGTGCGCGGCGGCGATGGGACGCATCGCCTCGACGCAGCGAAAGGCCCGTGCGCGATCCACGGGCGGGAAGTCGAAGCTCGAGCGGCGTGCGCCCTCGGGCCCCGTCGCGCCTTCGCTGAACTTTCCGCTCAACAGTCCTCCCGCCAGCGGGCTCCAGACCAGGACGCTCAACGCTTGGTCGAGGGCGACAGGAACGATCTCGCGCTCGAGATCGCGTCCGGCGATGGAATAGTAGGCCTGGATGCTCTCGAACCGGCTCCAGCTCTCCCGCTCGGAAATCCCCAGGGCCTTCATGATCTGCCAGGCGGCGTGGTTCGATAACCCGAGGTAGCGGACCTTTCCGGCGCGCACCACGTCTTCCAGCGCGCGCAGCGTCTCGTCCAGCGGCGTGACCTGGTCCACGCCGTGGATCTGATACAGATCGATATGATCCAGCGCCAGCCGGCGCAGGCTGGCGTCCAGCTCGTTCAGGATATGGACGCGCGTCAGTCCTACGCGGTTGGGCCTCGGCCCCATCCGCACGCGCACCTTCGTCGCGATCACCAGGTCCTCGCGCGGCAGACCGAGCTTGGCGAGCGCCTGTCCCGTGAGGCTCTCGGATTCGCCCTCCGAGTAGACGTTGGCGGTGTCGATGAAGTTGACCCCGCCGTCGAAGGCCGCTTTGATCTGGGACTGAGCCTCGGCCAATCCCAGGCGGCCAATGGGCGCCCAGCGCCCTTTGCCGCCGTAGGTCATGGTCCCCAGGCAGATCTCCGAAACGTAGAGGCCGGTACGGCCCAGCAGACGATAGCGCATCAGTGCCCTCCTGTCGGGTCATTTGCAAGCGTGCCGACCAGCCGGCGCGCTGGATCCCAAGCACGGCAAGCTTTGCACAAATCGGCAGAGAATGCGTGCCCGATCATGATCACGCAGCGATTATGGCGAGTGCGCAGACTCCACGCCGCCGCACTCGAATTCGCCGTCGTAGAAGACGGCCCGTTGCGCAGCGCCGATCATCGCGAGATAGGCGTTCTGGATCGCATAGGCCTCCTCCTCCTTCGCGCGCTCGCGCTCGCAGCCGGTCAGGCGTGCGAACTTGGGGTGCCCTTGCTGCAGGGAGTGGACCAGCTCGTGCAGCAGCACGGACCGATCCCACGGCTCGTCTACCGGATCCAGGTTCTCTGCGAGAAACACGCCCTCCCGCGGCACATAGGCTGCGCTTACGCTGCAGGGGTCGTCACAGATCTTCGCTTCGATGAGAGGCTGAGGGACCTGGAATACCGGCGGGAGCGTCTCGGGTGCCTGGTAGTCCGACAGCAGCGAGATGGCGGCGAACAGCGAGCGCAGTACGGGCTCAAGCTCATCGGTCGCGGAGAACGGCTCGGCAGGCGCGGCAACCTGGGCCGAGGCGGGCACGTTCGGCGTCGCCACGCTGCACAGCAGGAGCACGACGATGAAGCGAACACGGACCATCAGCGTGTCGACTCGTTTTTCTGCGCGGGCCCGATTGCTCTTGCTCCTTTCAATGCATCGCGCCCGGCATGCCGCCGTCGATGACGAGCACCTGTCCGGTGATCGACTCGGACCGGCAAAATGCGATCACCTGCTGAGCGATGTCCTCGCCGCTCGCGCTTCGCCCCAGTACCGCCTGCTTGCGCGCCATTCGGGCCATCTCTGCGGGAATCCGCTGCGCCATGCGGGTTCCTTCCACCAGCCCGGGCGCGATGCAGTTGACCGTCACGTCCGGGGCCAATGCTACCGCCAGGCAGCGGGTGAGGTGGATCAATCCCGCCTTGCTGGCGGCGTAGGCGATGCTGCTCCCGCCCGGGTACAGTCCCGCTACCGAAGCGATGTTCACGATGCGGCCTGCTCTGTGCGCGCGCAGGTGCGGGGCAAACGCTCTGGCCAGCAAGTAGGGTCCTCGAAGGTTGGTCTCCAGGAGGCGGTCCCAGGTCTCCGCGTTCAGCGCATCCAGAGCCGCGAATGGAATGCCGACGTTCCACGCGGCGTTATTGACGAGAATGTCCACGCGACCCAGCCCCTTGACCAGATGGTCGACGGATGCTTCGATCGCAGCCGGGTCGCGTTGGTCGAGCTGCACGGCCATGCCGCGCCTCCCTGCCCCCTCCACCGCGGCGACAGTCGCGTCTGCACCTTCCCGGTGGCCTATGTAGGAGATCGCGACATCCGCACCCGCGCTTGAAAGCGCTCTGGCGATCAAACCGCCGATGTCGCCGGAGCCGCCGGTGACAAACGCGGTCTTGCCCTGGATGTCCATGGTCAGTCTCTTATTTCTACGCTGCGCTGAAGAAGGCCAGCAGCTCGGCTGCCGTCTCCTCGGGAGCCTCTTCCGCGAGATAGTGACCGCATTGCAACGCGCGGCCGCGCACGTCGTTCGCCCATTCGCGCCACACGGCGAGCGTGTCGTACCAGGCTTCGAGTCTGGCTTGCGCGCCCCACAGCGCGAGCACCGGGCAGGTGATCCGGCGCCCGGCCCGCTTGTCGGCCTCGTCGTGCGCGCAATCGACCGTGGCGCCTGCCCGGTAGTCTTCGCACATCGCCCGAATCGTCTCGGGATTGCGAAAGCAGGCCAGGTAGTCCTGCACCGCCTCGGGCGCAAAAATATCGCGCGGGCCGCGGCTGGTGTGCCATTGCCAGAACCAGTCGGGGTCGGCGCCGATGAGCCGCTCGGGCAGAGGCGCGGGCTGGGCGAAGAAGAACCAGTGATAGTAGCCCAGGCCGAAATCGCGGCCGCCACGCGCGAAAGCCTCGCCCGTGGGAATGATGTCGAGCACCGCGAGCTTGGCCACCGCGTCCGGAAAGTCGAGCGCCATACGGTAGCCGACGCGTCCGCCGCGGTCGTGGCCCGCGACGAGGAAGCGCTCGTGCCCCAGCCGACGCATCGCGGCGAGCTGATTTCGCGCCATCGCGCGCTTGGAATAGGCAGAGTGGTCCGGCGCAGACGGCGGCTTGCTGCTCATGCCATAGCCGGTGAGGTCCGCGGCGACGACCGTGAAGTGGCGGCTGAGCGACGGTGCAACCTTGTGCCACATCACATGAGTCTGTGGATTGCCGTGCAACAGCAGCAGCGGCGGCCCGTGCCCGCCGACGCGCGCGCGGATCGTCACCTCACCCGTTTCGATCGTGCGGAGCGTGAACTCTTCGAACATGCAGGCTCCAGTGGTGTGCGCTATTGGCGATCCGCAAAGCGCTTATCAGCCTCTCCGGTCATCCCGCGACAAGCCGGGGTCCAGGCGACCGCCCCGATACATTCTGCCGTCCCGTGGTGCAGCTCGGGCGGAGACGCATGCTTCCGGACGGCTCAGTGCGGCGGGGCCGCGTTCTCAGGCGACCGTAAGCGTCATCGCGTCGGAAGTGTCGCCGCCGGGATTCGCAACCGCGATCTTGCGGTCGCCCGCGGCCGCGATGTCTTGCGCGTCGAGCTCCACGACCAGCTCCTCGCTCGAGCGGTAGGTCGTGGTCCGCTCCTTGCCATCGACCAGGACCTTCGCGTCTTTGGCGAAGTTCTTGCCGCGCACCGTAACCTTGGGGCTCGGCGAGCCCGGGGTCAGAGTGGCGGGATCGAGCGACTCCACTTGAAGCTTGGGTGGCGGCGCCAGTGGATCGGCGCGCTCCGTCTTCAGCGCCGTCGCGAAGATGGTCGTGAAAATCTCCTTGAGCTTCAGCGATGCGAGATCGCTGAACATGCCCACCAGCGCCCCTGCGCCGGTCAAGCCGACGACGCTGACCGCCGTTTGCCCGCCGCTCTCCTGAAGCGCACCGGTGACGAGCCCGCCCCGGAGCAGCAAGTAGAAGACGAGAGCCATCAGCGCGCCGACAACCGGCCGGAGTAGATACCATGGCAGCCAGCTCCGCGCGAGGCGCTGGTTGCCGTGGAAATCCACGAACGATTGCACCGCGTGCACCATCGCGCCAAGCGCGCCCGCACACAGGATGAGCACTAGCATGCGGCCCTCGGCTGAAGTGGGGACTTCAAACCCGCCGAACAAGAACTCCTTCGTTTCGGCGGCCCACGTTCCGGTGCTGATCTCGTTGGGCCAGAATTTGCCGAAGATGTAGAGGAGCAGCAGAGCCGCACCCGCCAGGTAGACTGCGAGGAACCAGCGCTCGGCCTGGTTCATTAAATTGGCCGGGTCGACCGGCGGCGCTTGGTCGCTGGAGTCAGAAGCCATCTGATCAGTCCTCCCCCCGAATATGGTAGCAGGCCGTCTAGGGCCGCGTTGATGCCCCAAAGCGGGGTTTTACACAATAAACCGCCGGGAGCGCCTCCGTCCCGAGAGCTTCACGTGGCGATTCCATCGAGAATCGATCACGCGCTTACGCTGGCCGGTCGCGTTCGCTCGGCGGCAAACCGTCCCGCACGCCGCCCCGAGACGAAGGCCCAGGCGAGATGATGGCCGTGGCCTTTGAGGAGCAGGCCACCCTGACCGGTTGCCCCTGCGGCGTAGAGGCCAGCGATCGGCTGGCCCTGCGCTCCGAGGACGCGGTGCCGTGAATCCACGGCAAGCCCGCCTTCGTTGTGCACGAAGACCGATCGCACCGGCCCGAGAGCGACGAATGGCGGGTCGGCAAGCGCACGCCTGAGGTGCAGGGCGCCTTTCGCTGGCAGCGAAGCGTTGTATTCGGCGACCGTGACGTTCAGCGCTTGCGCATTGACGTCGAGCAGAGTCGCGAGTTGAGTCAGACTCGGCGCCTCGGTGTAGACGTCGGGCCGGTTGCGCCGGTAGTCGGACACATACGCATAGGCTACGCCGGGGGCGGTCGAGACGAAGTGCGGCCAAGCCGAGAACTGCTGGGCGAGACGAGCGTCGATCAGGATATAACCCATTTTTCCGGGCTGATCGGGCAGCGCCAGCGCCGGCGTGGCCAGCTCGTCGCAGAAACGGCGCCCCGCCCGGTTGACGAGCACGGCACCGTGCTCGAACAGCTTGGGCGAGGGAGCGAGCGCGGTGGTGAGAAAGCTCATGATAAACGGACGAAGCAGCGCCTGCGGAACATGCTCCATGGCCCACTCCATGCCGCGCGCGAGCATGGGCCAGGGCGGCAGGCGACGGACCAGCGTAGTGCGCGCCGGCGGTATGAAGCGGATCTCGGGTCCGAGCGCCAAGTCGCCGTTGACGATGCGCGCGCCGAGCGCCAGCGCCAGCTTGTGGCCGTCACCGGTGGCCGTGACGTTGACGCCCTCCACCTTGGCCTGCTGCGGCCCCATGTAGTGGGACTTCAGTTCCGGATCGTTGGTGAAGTCCCCGGTCGCCAGAACGATGCCGGAGCGCGCGCGGAAGCGGCGCGCGTCGTCGCAGGCGACCCCCGTGACCGTCTCGCCCTCGGTCAGCAGCGCGCTGGCTCGCGTACCCGGACGGATGTCCACCCCGATGCGGTGGGCATGACGCTCGAGGTGGTAGATGTAGGACAGCGAGTTCGGCAGCACGTTGTGCATGCGCGGCAGGCGATGCGGCGGCTCCGGCATGGGGCCGTAGAAGCGGATGCCCAGGCCGAGCAGCCAGCGGAAGGCCTCGGGCACCTCATTGCACAGGATGTGGCGCAGCTCGTCGTTGTCGCGGCTCGCGAGCTCACCGGCGAAGAGCGGCATGTCTTCGAAGTGATCCTCGGGACGGTCCGCAATCCCGCTGCGAATTTGATGCGGCGTGCCGGTTGCAGTGATCGAACCGATGGACCAGGCGGTGGAACCGCCCAGCTTTGCGTTCTTCTCGAGCAGCACGACCTCGCGCCCGGCCGCTCTGGCCTCGATCGCGGCGGCCAGCCCGCACCCTCCGCCACCGACCACCACGACGTCGAAGCTCTGCTCCACCACGTCACGGGTTCCTCGCGGCGCGGCCGGCGCTGTCTCCTGCGATGCGGCCGAAGACGGCGCCCGACATCAGCCCGGTGCCGCCCGGATAGTTGAAGTAGAAGAGCCCACCCACCAGCTCGCCCGCGGCGTACAAACCGGGAATGCGCTCGCCGTCGGTATCGAGCACCTGCGCATCGGTGGCGATGCGCAGCCCCCCGAAAGTGAAGGTAATCCCGCAGGAGACGGCGTAGGCCTCGAAAGGCGCCTCGTCGATCGGGTTGGCCCAGTTCGACTTCGGCACCGACAGGCCCTGCGTCCGCCTGCCGTCCTTGACGTTGGGGTTAAAAGCGACTTCGGTGCACACTGCGGCGTTGTACTGCCGGATCGTCTCCAGCGCCTGCGGTGCATTCACGTCGTCGAGCTTTCCGACCAGCGCTTCCAGTGTGTCCGCGCTCACCTTGGTCACCTGGCGGATGCGGTACTCGTCGCGCAGCAGATGCAGCACCTTCTTGTCGAAGATCTGCCACGCGAACTGACCCGGCTGGCTCAAGATGACGGCGCCGTACTTGGCATAGGTGTAGTTGCGGAAGTCCGCGCCCTCGTCGACGAAGCGCTCGCCGCGGGCGTTGAGCATGATGCCGAACGGATAAGAGTGCTTCTGGAAGCCATCGCCTACGGCGAGATCGCCGAACTCGGGTGCGTTGCGATCCCAACCGACCGCGTGGCAGCCCGACCAGTTGCCGCACGGCGCGGCGCCGGCCTCCAACCCCATGCGGATGCCGTCACCCGTATTGAACCGCGTGCCGCGTACCTTGGCGAGATCCCAGCCGGGGCCGAGATAGCGCGTGCGCCATTCCGGGTTGGCCTCGAACCCACCCGCGGCGAGGACCACGGCTCGACAGCGGATCGCGTGTGTCTTGCCCTGATAGCGCACGTTGACGCCGCGCACGCCGCCGTCATCGTGCAGCAGAGACATCGCTCGCGCCCGATACGCAATGGCGACGCCGTGCCTCTCGGCCGCGCGCCGCTGCGCCTCTACGATGCCAGGGCCGCCGCCCCACGCCTCCACCGTGAGCCCGCCCCAGAACTTGAACCGGCCATCGACCTTGAACGCCTGGCGGCCGTAGATCGGCGCGAAGCGCATCCCCTTGCTGCGCAGCCACAGCAGAGTCGGCTTGCTGCGCCGAACCAGCAGCTCGACCAGATCCGGGTTGGCGCGGTTCTCCGTGACCCGCGCCATGTCGTCGAAGAACTGGTCCTCGGTGTAGGTGCCGAAGTCGGTGCGCGCGATCTCGTCCTCGCTCAAGTCAGGCATGAGCTCGCGCAGGTCGTCGAGCCCGTCGTAGGCGAACCGGATGGCGCCCGCGGTGAACCGGGTGTTGCCGCCGGACTCCGGCTCCGGCGCGCGCTCGAGCGCCAGGACTTGTATGCCCTGGTGCTCGCGCGCAGCCAAAGCGGCGCACATGGCGGCGTTGCCCGCCCCGATGACCACGACGTCACAGCTTTGCGGCAGCATCATCCTCTCCAATCCCGATGCGAGATTGTAGGCTAGAGTATCGTCAAGAAGACGTTGGGGGAGGGGGCGATGGCAAGCGAACATCCCGCGCCGCTGTCTGTGGGCGTGAACACGATGTCCTTCATGTGGCGGGCTCGCGCCCGCGACGCGCTGGAAACGCTTGCGCGTCGGGGCTACCGGCGCTTCGAGATCATGGCCCAGCGCCCACACCTGGATCCGATGATGGAGCACGGCGAAGCGGCCGCATTCGGCCGCTTCCTGCGCGACGCCGGGCTGACAGTCGAGACGATCAACATGCCCAGCCTGGATCAGAACCTCGCCAGCGCCTCGCCCGAGATGCGGGCCTATACCGTCCGGCTCTTCGAGCGTCTCATCGCCATTGCGGAGACGATCGGCGCTAGCGGCGTCATCACGGTGACGGGCCGCGTAAACCCGCTGATCGCGCCGGCCAGGCGCGACCTGGAGAGCTGGTTCTATGAGGCGTTTGAGCGCGTGCACCGTGCGGCGGAATCGGCCGGGGTGCGCCTGTGGCTGGAGAACATCCCGATGGGCGTCTATCCGCGCGCAGACCAGCTCATCGCCTTCGCCGATCGCGTCGGCAGTCCGGCGGTGGGGATCTGCTACGACATCGCCAACGCTCACTTCATCGGCGAGGACACGGCCGAAGGCCTGCGCAAGGTCCGTTCGCGCCTCGGCATCGTCCATCTCTCGGACTCCGGACGTGAAGCCTGGCGCCACGATCCGGTCGGCCAGGGAAGCTGCGACTTCGCCGGGTTCGGTGCGGCGCTGCGCGAGATCGGCTACGCCGGGACTTCCATGCTCGAGATCGTGGCGGACCCGCCGGTGGAACACATCGTCGCCAGCCACCGGCGGCTCGCGCAGTGGGGCTGGGCACCACCGCAAGTTTGAGGAGAAGCCAAATTGCCCTCGGTCCGCTGCGGCTACTGCTTCTTCAGCCTCTGCGTGAAGAATGCGAGCACCTTCTTCCAGGCGTCCTCGGATGCCTCGTGCCGATAGCGCTCGGGGTTGTTGAAGGACTGGAAGGCGTGCCCGGCGCGGTCATATCGGTGGAAGACGTGGTCGACGCCCGCGCTTGCGAGCGCGGCCGCATAGACGTCCACGTCCTCGGGGGACGGGTTGGTGTCCTCGTTGCCGAAGAAGCCGATGACCGGGCAGCGGATCATCGGCGCGAGATCGATCGCTGGCGGGTTCCCTTCGCCCATCACTAGGCGCACGCGGCCGCCGTAGAAGATCGCGCAGGCTCCGTAGCGCGGGTTGGTCGCGGCGCCGAACCAAGCTACGCGCCCGCCCCAGCAATGCCCAGCGATCGCGATGCGGTCCTGGTCGACGCCCGGCTGCGCTGCGAGCAGGTCGAACGCCGCGTCGAGGTCGAGCCGCGTCCAGTCGTCGCGAAACTGCGCGCGCTTCATTTCCACGTCGCCGCTCTTAGGCCACCAATGGAAGATGAACGGTACGGCGACCGCGTAGCCGTTCTCGCAATAGCGCTCGGCGATGCCTAGCGTAACCGTGTCGTTCTCGATTCCGGTGTGGCCGACCGGGATGTGCTGACAGAGCACCAGGCCAGGATGTGGCCCCGTGCCTTTCGGGTCGAACAGAAATACTTCCATCGGGCTGCCGCGCACGTCGATCGTGGTGATGCGGGGGTTCATCTGGATTGTCTCGAAAGAGTTGGTAGAGTGTACCGCGGCTCACCGATGACCAGTCGAAGTCCCGGGGCAATCGTCCTCGACGACCTTGAGCCGAGCGAGCTACGCGCCGTTTGACCATCAATTTGGACCATGTTAGCCTCGCTGGTATGGAAAGCATTCCCGTATCCAAGTTCAAGGCCACTTGCCTTGCGGTGTTGCAGCGCGTGAAGCGAACCGGGCGTCCGGTGGTGATCACCCGCTTCGGGCAGCCGGTCGCCGAGGTGGTCCCGCCCCAGCAGAAAGCATCCAAGTCGGACTGGCTGGGGGGCATGGCAGGCCGCGTCAAGATCACCGGCGACATCGTCGCGCCGGTCCTGGGCCCCGAAACCTGGGACGCGCTCAGGCAGTGAGGCTGCTGCTCGACACCCACATCTGGCTGTGGAGTCTGAGCGAGCCGGCAAAGCTGGGCAGGCGCGTGAAGTCCGCGCTGACCAGTGCAGGCAACGAGCTGTGGGTGTCGCCGATCAGTGCCTGGGAGCTGCTGGTCCTGGCGGAGCGCGGCCGCATCAAGCTCGACGACGAGCCTCGCCGATGGGTCGCCGAGGCGATCAGCCGGACGCCGGCGCAGGAGGCGGTCTTGACCTTTGCAGTCGCCATCCGCAGCCGCGAGATCATGCGCACGCACGCGGACCCGGCAGATCGATTCCTCGTCGCCACCGCGCTGGTCTACGACCTGACCCTGGTCACCGCCGACGATGCGCTCATCGACGCGAAGCTGTGTCCAGTCCTGAGGAGCAGATAGCTACCAGGATGCGTGTGCGCTGTGCATCACGCGCTACGAGGGTTGCGTGTTGCAGTGCCTGGGCGATGCCATCCTCGCCTTCTTCGGTTACCCGCCGGCGCACGAAGGCGAAGCCGAGCGTGCGATTCGCGCGGGCTGGAGGTCATCGAGTCGCTGGCCAAGCTCGAGGTATGAAGAGCATCATCCAGGCTAGAGGAGACCGAATCATGCACTTCGGAGTGTTCGTCGAGGAAATTCGTCAAGGGGCAAGCCAGGTCTCGGCCTTCCGGGACATCTTCGAGGTGGCGGAGCGAGCGGAGAGGCTCGGGGTCGACTGCATCTGGCTCGGCGAGATCCATTTCACCCCGCAGCGCTCGGTGATCTCCGCTTCGCTTCAGGTGGCGAGCGCGATTGCCTCGCGCACGCGTCGGCTGCGTGTGGGGACTGCCGTTCAGGTCCTTCCCCTCAATCATCCG
>DATJVW010000029.1:0-8436 GCA_035501675.1 Burkholderiales bacterium | reverse complement strand
TTGCACCTCGACGGAGGTCCCGAGATGAACACGATCGTACCGACGACTCACGGCCCGTATGAAATACGCGGCGAGGTAGAGATCGTCACGGCGGAGGGCAAGTTGGTGGCGAAGGAGACGGAAACCTGGCTGTGTCGCTGCGGCCAGTCGGCCAACAAACCCTATTGCGACGGCAGCCACGACAAGACGGGGTTTCGCGATGCGAGTCAGCCGCGGCCGGCAGCACCGGCCGCGCAGCCGGCCGCGGGCGGTGTTCTCCGGGTGGGGCTGCGCGTCAACGGGCCCCTGCGCATCGAAGGCCGCTGCGAGGTGCGTCACCCGGTGGCGGGTTTGATCTTCGCCGGCGAGCAGACCGCGCTGTGTCGCTGCGGTCAGTCGAGCAACAAGCCGTTTTGCGACGGGACGCACCGCAACATCGGCTTCGTGGCGTGAGACGCAATCGAAGTCTCGAAGCTCTACCCTCGATCGTCCTCGCGCTGATGCTCGGCGCAGCGCTTGCCGCCGGCGCGGAGGCCATTTACAAGCAGCAGCTGCCCGATGGGAGCGTGGTCTACTCCGATCATCGGATCAAGGGCGCGAAGCTGCTCTATAAGGTCAGCATCCCCGACGAACCGACAGCGCCGGTCGGCCAAGCCGCTCCACCCGGCGCGAAGACCGAAGCGGCGGCCCTGGACCAGCGGCTGCGCGAGCGCTCCGATGCGTTCGATCTTGCGCAGCGGGAGATGATCAGCGCGGAGCAAGCGCTGGAGCAGGCGAAGCGTCAACTGGATGCGGGCAAGGAGCCGTTGCCCGGAGAAATTCAAAGCTCCGCGATGGGCGGCAGCCGCGTTCTGCCGGAATACTACGATCGGGTCAAGAAGCTGGAGGACAGCGTTGCGCAGGCGCAAGCGCGTCTGGCTCGCGCCTACGAAGCGCGCAACCAGCTGCGCTAGACGCGCGAGGTACCGGTGCGTCGCCGTGTCGCCGACGACTTGGTCATCGCGCAGGTCCGCGCAACTCGTCGAGCCGCTTGCGGGCCTCCGCCACGGCGGCTTCGAGCGACTTCTGGCGATCCCAGTATTCGTCGGTCAGGCGGCTGCCGCCGCCGGCAGTGCCCATGCGCTCGCCCGGCAACGGCTCCTTTCCGGCAGCTTGCGCCGCCTCGGCATCGCGTAACGCCTTCTCAGCCTGCTGGACCTCATCCTGCCGCTGCTCCTGCCGCTCGCGCTGCATTGTGCGCTGCTCGAGCTTCTGCGTGTCTTGGGGCGCGACCGGCTGCACCCCCGTACTGTCGGGCGGCGGCTTCATGGTCTCGACGCGCTTCGCCCCGCGCGCGGGCTCGGTACCGTAGATCACACGACCGTCCGGCATGGTCGACTTGTAGATGGTCTGGGCCCAGCTCGACGCGGCCCAGGCGAGGGCCGCCAGCGCGACGGCCGGCAAGATGAGCTTGTTCATACCCTTCCCTTGGCAATGACGTCAGTGTAGCGCAGACGAAAGCTGCCGCGGGTCTTGAAACGCGCGGAGCCTTTGCGAGGTGGACCGCAGTCGCTACCGCGCCGCTTGCAGCAGGCGCTTTCGTTTGGCCTCGATCAGCTTCTGCAAGATGATGCGGACGGTCTTGGCCTGCTCGTGATCGATGTCGGGACTCTCGATAACGGAGCGAGGCGCGCCCGGGCTCGGGCGTGCCCGCCCTAGGGCGCGTGTGGACCGGTCACCCGCTCCGGGGTGAAAAGCACGACTGTCTTCGATGACATGTCAGCGGTCTTCTTGTCGCCGGCGTTGAGTTGGAACGATGCCACCGCCTTCTGGAAGTCCGGATAGTAAGTGTCGAAGTAATACAGCATGGGTGCTTCGAACGCGAGTTGGTAGAACGCGGACTTGTCGGCAAAGCCGTAGACCACGCGCTGAATCTCCAGTCCGTGCGTGTTCTTGTAGCGCACGCGGACCCGGAAACCCTCTTGGCCGGCGATCTCCGCGGGCTCATTTTCCACGACGGTCAGGGCCTCGGTGAACTGGTCTTGACTCTTGACCTCGGCGATCTCGAGCTCGGCCAGCTCGGCCGGCAGCATGCCGTCGCCGGCGGCTTTCTTGGTTCTCGGGAATGCGTGCTTCAGGGACGTCTTGGTGATCAAGATGTACTCCAGCAGCGGGCCATCGCGGCTGACCATCAGTTCCCGCGCCATGATCACCTGTTTGATCCAGCCCGCGGGCAGCTCCACCGAGTAGGACCTGTCGGGGCCCAACGTCCGCGACGTGTCGACCCGCTGATCCATCGCGCATCCGCCCAGCAGCACGACCGCCGCCGCGATGCTCCACCTGTTCACGGCTGGCCCCCGGTCTTCCTCCTCGTGATCTTCAGATAACTTTCCACGTACTTCCGATCCCCCGCATCGGGCGCCAGCTCGATGTAGCGCTCAAGGTACTTCTTTGCGTCCGCGTAATGGTTGGCCTTTAGGCGCAGCACGCCCAGCGCGCGGTAGCTCGGGGCAAACTCCGGTGCCGCCTCGATCGCCTTCAGATACGCCTCTTCGGCGAGTTTGACGTCCCCTTCCTGGCCGCGCAGGCGGTAGGCCTCGCCGACGTGGTACTGAGCCTGCGGCGGAAGCTCCGCGAGCCGGTCGGCATCGCTGAGCATGATCAGCGCACTCTTGGCCCGCCCGGTAGAAAGCATCATGTCGAGGTTGTCTATGCGCACCTGCAGCATGCGGTTCGCGTAGTCCACGGCCGACGTGCCATCTCCACCGGGCGGCGCGCCGGCAGAGAGTTTCTTCATGTTCTCGACGCGAGCGGTCAGCCTGGGGTGGCTAGCGAAGAAGAAAGGCTCCTTGATGTCTTCCGCGTTGATCTCTGCGATCAGATGCTCGAACACTCTGGGCGCCTCGTGCACGTCGTAGCCGGCTTTCTTCAAGCGCGCGAAACCCTGCACGTCGGCCTCGGTTTCCATCTGGCGCGAAAAGCCGGAGATGGAGCTGAAGGCCATAAGCTGAGGCACCACAGGGACGACCATGCCCCCGAAGGTCGCGAACGCCGCGCTGTCCTTGACGCTCTCCACGCTCTGGTAACCGTGGCGGTGCGTGAAGTGGGTGCCTTCGTGGCCGAGCACGGTGGCGAGTTGCGCCTCGTTGCGGAAGCGGGCCAGGAGCCCCTCGTTGATGTAAATGCGTCCGTTGGGCAACGCGAAGGCATTCAACTGCGCCGATTTCAGGATGGCGACCTGCACGTGCCCCTTGAACTCGGGGAACAACCGGTCTATCACAGCCTGCACATATGCCGTCGTCGCGGCGCTCTCGTAGATCACACCGCCCCGGGCGAGCGTCAGCGCCGCCTCATCGCCCTGGCTCCACACTCGCCGCTCGTCGCCGCTCACCTCAGCGAGCGAGGCGCCATCGGGAAAAGGTGGAAGCGAGGCGGCCGCGGCCGGCACGCTGCACGCGAGTGCCAGCGCAACCGGCGCGAGCACGGTGGATCGCCCCGGCCCGCCCCCGCGGCACGTGGCGCGCCGCGAGACCGAGTCCTTGCGAGTCGCACTATTTCTTTGCATGGGCGGCCTTGACCGCGCCCGGATAGGTCTTGAAGAGGTCTTCGACGAGGTTTTTCACCACCGCGGGGTCGCGCAGGTTGTCGGAGCCGCCGCGGACCTCGGTGCTGTACCAGAGCAGCTCGCCGGTGTGCATGTCCACCACGCCGGCGGAAAGGAATGCGGGTTTCGATTCGGGGCCGATGTGCCCTCCCGAATATCCGGAGACGTTAGCGCCCATTACGGCGCCGACGATCATGGCGGTGAAGACCAATACGTCCAGCGTGTACCCGACCGCCATCGCTGCCCTGCGGCCCGAGCTGGAGATATGGTCGGTGCCGACCACGAAGACGATGGCGTCCAGTTTTGCGCTCTCGGCGATACCGGCCATCCCGGGGCCCAACGTATAGTCGAAGTCGGCGGCCCGCGCGCGCCAGGCGGCCACACGCGACTTCCGCGCGAGCTCCGCACTGCCCGAGACGAGGGCATACAAGGCGCTGTACTGCTCGAGCATGCCGCGCTGCGCGTCCGATAGTTTTGCCGGCTGGACCAGCTCGAACAGGTTGGTCGACTGGGCGAACGCCTCGACCGACTTCTCCGCCTCGGCGGAGGCCTGCCGGCTCCATTCGTCCACCTGCTCGACCACTTCGCCGGTCGAGATCTCATGCACGCGGATGTCCGGCTGAGCCAACAGGATGCGGCGCGGCAGCGTGCGGTCGGGCTGCTGCGAGAGGCTCTTGTTGACGGACGTGCTCTGACCGTGGGTTGCGCACCCGGCAAGCAACGCGGCGCCCAGCAGCACGATGGCAACGTGCATCGACCGCATGTCGGACCCCTTTATGGTTTCCGTCGGCGCCGCACCCGCCGCCATCACGCGCCGGCGAGGGCACGTCGCGCCAAGTGCTCAGGCTAGCACAGCCTCCGTGCCCCAGGAGCCACACGAAAGTTAAAGCTGGCCGCTGCGCTTCACGTCCAGATACCGGTTCACGAGCGCCAGCGCGAGCCGCTGGGGCGGGACATCCAGGCATACTACGTTGCCCTGCTTGAGCCGGCGGAACGCGGCGTCGCGCCGCAGGCGGTACTCGACCGCGGCGCCGTGGGTGAGCGCATCGTCGAAGTCCTCCACCGGGGCGAGTGCCGTTTCGTCCAGGGCGCGCTCGCGCAGGCTCGCAAACAGCACGAGGTGCCGCTTCTGCAGCAGGCGCAGCGCCGGCAGGAGGGTGTCGTCGTCCTCGTCGCGCAGGTTGGAGATCAGCACCACGAGTGCGCGTTTTTTCAGGCGCTTGGACAGCTCCACTGCCGCCTGGTGATAGTCGCTGGTGAACAGTCCGGGCTGCAGCCCATACACCTGGTTCAGAATGAGGTTGACCATCGCGTGCGACTTGCGCGGCGCCAGCCACAAGTGCGGTCCGCTCATGGTCATCAGCCCGACGGCATCGCCCTGGCGCAGACCGACGTAGGCCAGCAACAAGGTGGCGTCCAGCGCGTGGTCGAAGTGCGAGCAGTCGTCGTCCTTGGCGCGCATGCGGCGGCCGCAGTCGACCAGAAACACGACTTGCTGGTCGCGCTCGTCCTGGTACTCGCGGGAGATCAGCTTCTGCAGCCGCTGGCTCGCCTTCCAGTCGATCTTGCGCTGGCTGTCGCCCTCGCGGTATTCGCGCAACTGGTCGAAGTCGAGCCCCTCGCCGCGCCGGCGGCGCTGCAGGATCCCCATCTGGGACAGGCGGTTGTCGGTGGCCAACAGCGCGTAGCGCGTGAGCGCGGCGAAGTTGGGGTAGACGCGCAGAATCGACGGATCGCCCACGCGCACACGGCGTTGCCACAGCGTGAGCGGAGAGTTGAGGCGCAGCGCGAGCGGACCGAAGCGCAGGTCGCCGCGGGTCGTCGGCCGCAGCCGGTAACTGAACTCGGCCCAGCCGCGGGCGGGGATGGCGAGCTCGCGCGGCAACCCCTCGATCGCGCACTCCGGCGGGTGATGGTCGAACGCCTCGCACAGCACGCGCACGCGGTCGCGGTTCGAGAGATGGAGACGGACCTCGATCCAGACATAGAGTGGGGCCGAGGCCGGCAGGAGCCGCCTGACCTCAAGCCGCGGACGGCGCGCAGCCAGGAGCAGATCGCCCAGCGCCAGAATGCCGAGCACGGCGCTGGCGATCATCCATGCCGCGCCCAGCTCGCTCCAGATGGAAGCGGCGACTGCGGCCACGAACCAGAGAAGCGACAGACGGACCAGGAGGAGGGAAGGAATCAAGATCGTGACTCGTGGCTCGTGGCTCGTGGCTCGCTTTAGCCGAACCTTGTAGCGTATCAGCTCTTACGAATCACGAATCACGAGTCACGGGCCGCACGCTATGCGCGCGGCGCTTCCACCTTTTGCAGCAGTCCGCCGAGGACCGTGTCGACGCCTTGCCCTTCGATCTCCACCTCGGGTGCCAGGCTCACGCGATGGCGCAGCGCAGGAAGAGCCACGGCCTTCACGTCGTCGGGTGTGACGAAGTCGCGCCCGCTGATGAGAGCTTGGGCGCGTGCGGCGCGCACCAGCGAGATGCCGCCGCGCGGGCTCGCGCCCGCGGCGATGCCCGGCCACATGCGCGTGGCCCGGGTGATGCGCACGGCATAGTCGGAGACGCGTGGATCTACGGTCAGGCCCGCGAGGTAGCGCTGAAGGGTCAGCACGGCGGCCGGTTTGATCAGGGTGCTCACGTCATTCACGTTGAGCCGGTCGCCGACCTGGTTGGTGGTGATCTGGCGCACCATCCTGTGCTCGTCTTCCAGCGTGGGGAAGTCGATGCGGATCTTGAGCAAGAAGCGATCGAGCTGAGCCTCGGGCAACGCGTAGGTGCCTTCCTGCTCGATCGGATTCTGGGTGGCAAGGACCATGAACGGCGGGTCCAGTGGATGCGCAGTGCCCTCGATCGTGACCTGTCCTTCCTGCATGACCTCGAGCAGCGCGGCCTGGGTCTTGGCCGGCGCGCGATTGATCTCGTCCGCCAGCAGCAGGTTGGTGAACACGGGGCCCTTGCGGGTGGTGAACTGACGCGTGGCCTGGTCGTAGAGCGTGTGACCCGTGACGTCCGCCGGCATCAGGTCGGGCGTGAACTGTATGCGTGCAAAGCGGCCGTCGAAGGTCTTGGCCATCGCCCGCACCAGCAGCGTCTTGCCCAAGCCGGGGACCCCCTCGATGAGGACGTGACCGCCGGCCAGCAGGGCAATCAGCACCTGGTCGATGACGGCGCCTTGACCGATCAGCGCTTTCGCCACCTCGGCGCGGATCGCGCCTACCGCAGACAGCACCTGACGACCGAGATCGGTCGCGCCGCTTTCGCTCATGCTCGCTCCTTCTTGGGTTCGCGCGCCTGGCGGAACGCCTTGTCGAATTGTGCCCGCGTTTTGTGGTCCCGCCGGCGGTCCGTGCCCATCGGCCTGGCGGAGCGCCGCCGACCCCGGCGATTGGGGGTACCCGCGGCGCTTCCGGACAACGCAAGCTGCCGGCGGAACGCCGCGAGGACGCGCACTGCCTGGGTGAACTCGTGCGGTGTGGCCGCCGGCGCGGAGAACGCCTGGAGCAGCTCACGTGGGCGCCGCCCCGTCAGGCGCGCGGCCGTTTTCAGCCGCGCCGCACCGTCCTGTCCTCGCGTCTCCGGCGCCCTGGCGCCCAGCAGATCCAGGCCGTCCTGGCGCACGATCCGGAGCAGCGCGGGAAGGCGTCGCTGAAGGGAGTAGAAGCGACCCGTCGCCGACAAGTGCTCGACCAGGCTGCGTCGGTCAGGAGGCAGGCTGGGTCGCAGCGGTCCAAAGCGCGGACTCACGCGCCACAGCGCCAGTGCCAGGAACGCGCCAAGCGCGATCAGGACGGGCAAGGCGTTGTGGAGCAGCCATACCGGCAGAGACTGCACGTCCACGTGCCGCACCAGCCAGACTTCGAACGGCTGCCCGTCGCGACTCGCCAACCGCCACAGCAGCTCGGCATGATCCAGACGCCCGATGGCGTAATTGGTGAACGGCCGGAAGGTCGAGAGCACGGTCACCAAGCCGTCCTCGTGGGGGATTTGAAGCATGCGCAGTGCACCGTAGGACTGGTGCGACCAGCTTGCAGCGTCCTCGTCGTCGTAGAGCCGGGGCGAGGGCAGCAGCTCCACGCGCAGCCGGGTACCGTCCGGGAGTTGCACGTCATCGGCCTTCCAAACCGGCCTGCGCACCTCGTCCTCTTGCACCGACACGCCCAGCATGTTCATCAGCGCATCGTGGGAGAGCGGGCGTTCCGCCGCCACCACTAGGTGCCCGCCCTTCCGTACCCACGCGAGCAGCCGGGCTGCCGTGGGCGAGTCCAGATCGCTGCGGTCTGCCGCCAGGAAGATCGCGCCGCCGACGGAAAACGTGTCCAGTCGCCCGAGATCGCTGCTCTCCCGCACCCGGCTGCCCATGCGCGTGAGCAGCATCCGAGCGGCCAGCAGCGGGTTGGCTCGCGCCTCTCCGCTCAAACCGACCCACACAAGCTTCTTGACGACGGTGTAGTTCTGGGTGAACAGGTAGGCGCCCAGGCACAGGACCATTCCCGCGACGGCGAGATACAACGCGCGGCGGGTCATGCGGGCTCCGCGCCAAAGACCCCGGGCCACTCCGAAGCGAGCTGCTCCACCTCGGGCAGCGGTGGCATGCGATGCGCATAGGCCGCCGCCTGCCAGACAACCAGCAGCCGCGTGAGATAAGCGTAGGTCCGCGCCGCAACTCGCTCGCGCGTCTTGGTCAGGCAGTCGACCTCCGTATCGCCGTTGGCCAGCTCGATCTGGTCGCGGTGGAGCAACGCCACGAGCGCGCCCCGGTAGAGCAGCGACAGCGCTCCCACGACGTCACCCGAGCGTGCAAGCCGCGCCGCGGCCGCGGCCACGTCCTGTGGCAGGCTCTCGGGGCGCACGTCCAGGCCGAACAGCGTGGAC
>DATJVW010000028.1:0-15291 GCA_035501675.1 Burkholderiales bacterium | reverse complement strand
TCATCCGCTGCGCATCGCCGAGGAGGTTGCCACAGTCGATCAGATCAGCGAAGGGCGCTTCGAGTACGGGATCGGCCGCAGCGGCTCGGTGCGGACCTACGACGTGTACGGGATCCCCTACGGCGAGAGCCAGGCGCGCTTTATCGAGGCGCTGGAGATCATCCGGCGGGCATGGACGGGCGAGCCGTTCAGCTACGAGGGACAGTTCTACCGGATCCAGAATGCGACAGTGGTGCCGCGTCCATGTCAGACGCCGCATCCGCCGATCCGGATGGCGACGACCAGCGACGAGACGTTTCCCGCAGCCGGCCGCCTGGGGCTGCAGATCTTCGTCGGGTTGCGCACTACCGAGATCCCCGATCTGCGGGCGCAGCTCGCATCGTATCGGCGCGCGTGGGCGGAAGCCGGTCATTCGGGTGCCCCCAGCGTGTATCTGCGCATCCCGGTCTACGCATCGACCACAGCGCGTGGCGCTGTGGAAGAGCCGCACGCGAGCCTCACATCCTTCTTCGTACGCCAGACCGAGCTGGCGCGAGCGGCCGTCGGACGCGCGGGCGCCGGCCCGGCCGATCGCCGCCGCATGGAGGCCGAGCGCATGGCGAGCCTCACCTACGAGGACATGCTGGCCAAGAAGGTGGTGTTTGGCACCGCTGCCGGCGTGATCGACCGCCTCAAGCGACTGCGCGATGAGCTGGAACTGGAGGGGATCGTCGCGGAACTCAATCCCGGAGGCCTCATCCCGCCCGAGCTGGAAATGCGAAGCTTCGAGATCCTCGCGAACGAGATCGTGCCCACCTTGAGGTGAGCCCGTATTGACGCTTGCGTAAATGCCTAACCACCCCGTCACGCTACGCGTGCCACCCCTCCTCGATACGGAGGGAGAATCTCCTCCTCTCACGAGGAGGGGTCGGTCGAAGGCCGGGGGTGGTGTGGGTTCGCGTTGGTTGATTACGCAAGGCTCAATGGTGGCCTCTAGGCCGACGCGCGCGGGCGAGCCCCTCCGCTAAGGCCTCATCGAGGCGGCACAGATCAACGGACCCAGAGCGCCGGGAGTTGATTGGCGAGCCACCGTGCGATCGCGGCATTCACTGCAGCCGGCTTCTCCTGCGCCATCCAATGCCCCGACTGCACGATGATCTCGGTGAGGTTCTCGCATTCGCCTCGCATCGGTTCCGCCAGGCGCGAGACCACCGTCTCGCACGTGTAGTCGAAATCGCCGTGTAGAAAGAGCACCGGCAGATGCAACTTTCCACGGTTGACAGCCTTCTTGGCGAACTCCACGTTGCTCTTGTGGTTCATGTACCAGGAGTCGGGCCCGAAGAAGCCATTGGCCTGCAGCGACGCTACGTACTTGTGGAGGTCCTCTTCCGTCAGCACATCGGCATCGAGCGGTAAGTCCGGCGCCTTGTCGGCGCCGCCGAACCATCCTCCATCTCTTCGCACCTGTGCAGTGCGGGAGGGCTTCCCCTTGCCGTCGGGGCGGCCCTTGCGAAACAGCGCTTTCACGGTGTTGCCAACGTCGGCCTCGAACACGCTGCGGGCCTTGTCGAAATTCTCCTCGTAAAAAAGCTGATACTCCCACTGCCCTGCCGGAAACTGCGCTTCCGAGTACGTCGATCGATCGACGAGCGGGAGGAACGACTGCGGTGCGAACCCGTTTGGAAAGTACGGAACGCAGAGATTGGCGACGGCAAAGCATTTGTCCGGATGGTGGCTGGCCATGCTCCAGACGACGGGGCTGCCCCAGTCGTGACCGACCCAGACCGCCTTCTCGCGCCCGAGCTCATGCAAGAGTTCGAGCATGTCGTCGACCACGTGCTCGAGAGCGTAGTCCTCATGCCGCTCATAAACGGTCGATCGCCCGTAGCCTCTCATGTCGGGGGCGATCGCTCTAAAGCCTAGTGCGGCGAAGCAAGGCAGCTGGTGGCGCCAGCTCACCGAAAGCTCCGGCCAGCCATGGACGAAGATGATCACCGGTGCATCTTCGGGGCCGCACGCCAGATAGAAGCTCGTGTGGCGCGCAGTCTTGACGACGTTCTCTGTAACCGCCAATGCCATGGCTTTTCCTCAAACGATCGTATGTGTATCGGTCGACGCTTCAGTGTTGTCCGAAGGCGTCCTTCACCCGCGCCCAGTCCTCGATCGCCCGCTCCTGTCCGTGCGCGATCTGCACCGCGAACTGCGTGTAGCCTGCATCCCGCATCGCTCCTACGCGCTCGATCAGTTCCTTCTCTGTTGCCGTGTAGGTCGACGTGCGGATCAAATCGGCGGTGACGAAGGGCCGCTCTTCCGGCCGCACGAACAGAAGATGACCGCGATGATTGGTCAGGTACCGCGCATCCTCGGGTTGAAAGCCGCGGGCGAGTTCGACATACCCGCGCGCGGCCTCCTGGGCGGAAGCATCCACGGGGCTGCTGTTTCGCAAACCTGCGAGCGCTTCGTCCGCCGCCCGGTGCAGATACAAGGCGGCGCGCGGCCCCGCTTGCGCCATGGCGCGAGGCGAATCGCAGGGCTCTCCCGGTTCCAGCACGCAACCCAGGGTGAAGGCCACGGCGGAGAGGTCCGAGCGCGCGTGTCCGGCGGCACCCCAGTTGGCTTGAAAGTCCTCCAGCGTCGCGCAGGCCGATTGGAGATCGCCTATGAAGTTGAGCCACCCGGCTCCCATTTTCGCGACGAAGGCGCGCGCCTTGGGCCCGTAGGCCGAGACGTGCAGCCGGATGGGATCCTTCGTATTGATCAGACCGAGCTCCGGATTCAAAAAGCGGATCTTCCGGCGCTGCCCCTCGAACTCCGCCTCCACCGTCTCCTCATGCAGCAAGCCGTAGACGATACGGATGTAGTCCCGCAGCTCAGCCAGCTTGATGGCATCCATTCCCATGGCGCGGCGCGCCGTGAAGCCAGTCCCGACGCCGAAATCGATGCGTCCAGGAGCTAGCCTGTTGAGCGTGGCGAAGGCGTTCGCCACAACCGGTGCGATCCGATTCGACGGGACCAGCACGCCGGTGCCCAAGCGAATGCGCGAGGTCTTCATCGCCGTGGCGCCCATGGCCACGAAGCAATCTGCGCATAGCATCTGCGTGTCGTAGAACCACGCGTGCGTGAAACCCAGCTCCTCGGCGCGCTGTACCACCTGCCAGGAGTCGGCCGATGTCGCGACCACGATGCCGAACTGCATAGTCTGCCTCCTCGCGTTTCCCTGTAGGATACTCGCAACCGCGCTCAGAGCGAGCGCACCGGCGCACAAGATGTGACCAATGTCACCGCTTCCGCGGGCAAGAAGATCGACCTGACCTCTGCCGGCATCAAGCTTTTCTTCATTCCATCCAGGCGCATCACCGGATGCTGCAAGGACGCTTTTTCGAGGAAGACGGAGGGCAGGTGGCGTTAGTCGTCGGTGAGCCGGGCACCGGCAAATCCCGGCTCACCCGCGTGCTGAGAGAGCGGCCTGGCTGCCGCCGTCTATCGAAGACTCACGAGATCTCTCAGATGTCCCGTTCATCGCCGATCAATGCCCGCAGAACTTCTGCACTACCGGCGATAGACGCTGCCGTCTTCGGCAAGAATTGCGCTCCAGGGACTGTTCCACTTGTAAAGAATGTCTCTGCTATAGTTCCTGCATGTGAATCGGGCTCGCGAGCAATTAGTGGGGAGGAACACGTCATGCCGCGCATGAAGGGCGGGGATCTGATCTCCGATTTTCTGATTCAGGAGCAGGTGCCGTACGTCTTCGGCATCTGCGGGCACGGGAATGTCGGACTCCTTGACGCCCTGTTCGAGCGCCAGGACAAGATCAAGCTGATTGCGCCGCGTCACGAGCAGACCGCCGGGCACATGGCGGACGCCTACTTTCGCATCGCGCACAAGCCCGTCGCGACGCTCACTTCCTGCGGTCCCGGTTCGTGCAACATCGTGATGGCCACCGCCTGCGCCTCCGCCGATTCCTCGGCGTTCTACGCGATCACGGCAAACGTTCCGACCTCTCAGTTCAACCGCGGACCCTTCCAGGAGAGCCACCGCAACCAGGCAGCCGAGTTTCCGGTCGTGCTGCGTCCTTATGTGAAGCGCACGTTCCAACCCACGCGCGTGGACATGCTGCCGCTCGCCCTGCGGCAGAGCTTCAACCTCATGCTGAGCGGGCGTCCCGGTCCGGTGAACCTGGATGTGCCGTTCAATCTGTTCCAGGAAGAAGACGATGTCCAGATCCTGCGTTCGGATCGCGCCGCGGGCTTTGCGCGCCCCGGCGCGTCGCCCGAGGACCTGAAGCGCGTCGTCGACATGATTCTCGCAGCCGAGCGCCCGGCTTTCTTCGTGAGTCACGGCGTGACACTCGCCGAGGCGGGGCCGGAGCTCACGAGAATCGCGGAGCTGCTGGATATTCCGGTGATCAGCTCGCCCAACGGCATGGGCGCGGTGCCGATGCCGCATCGCCTCGCGGTCGGATTCATCGGGCGCAACGGGACTTATCCGGCGAACCAAGTCGGCCGTCACTGCGACCTGCTCATCGCGGTCGGTGCGCGCTTCGACGACCGCTCCTCCTCGTCCTGGATCCCGGGCTATTCCTGGAACATTCCGCCGACGAAGCTGGTTCACGTGGATATCGACCCGATCGAGATCGGGCGCAATTATCCGGTGACGCTCGGCATTCTCGCCGATGCCAAGGTGTTCCTCGCGCAGCTCGCCCAGGAAGCGATCAGCCGCCGCGCTTCCGGCCAGCGCTTCGCTCCGTGGCAGGAAATGATCGACGGGTGGCGGCGCGAGTGGCAGGCTTACACCAGCCCTCACTTTGACGCGAGCGGTACGCCGTTGCGCCCGGAGCGCGTCGTGAAAGAGGTGCGCCGCGCGCTGCCCGACGACGGCATCATCTCGCTCGACAGCGGCGTGCACCACAACTGGTTCATGCAGTTCTGGGAGGCGCGCCGCCCGCAGGCGATGCTCAACTCCTGGGGCTTCTCGGCGATGGGTTTCGGGGTCAGCGGGATCCTCGGAGCCAAGCTCGCCGCGCCTCGACGGGCATGCCTTGCTGTCATCGGCGACGGTGGTTTCGTCATGACGCCGCACGTGCTGGCGACCGCCGTCGAGTACGACATCCCCGCGGTGTGGCTGGTCTGGAACAACTTCGCCTGGGCCGCCATTCGCGACATCCAGTATGGAATGTTCGAGGGGCGCGAAATCGGGACCGGTTTCTACGCGGGACCGAAGCGGGAGCCCTATAACCCCGACTTCGCCGCGATGGCGCGCAGCTTCGGCGTCGAGGGCATCGCCGTGAAGCACTCCGATCAGCTCGGGGACGCGCTGCGTCACGCCCTCGCGCTGGGCAAGCCGTGTGTTCTCGACGTCCATGTGGACGACAAGGTGAAGCCGCCCGGGACGGGGACGTGGCAGCTCCCGCCCACGCCCTTCAAGGAGCCGGTCTTCGGTCAGGCGGTGAAACGCGGCCCGCTGACGCCGGCATGAGCGCGGTCATGGCGAGGAGGGCCTTCCTGCCAGTCGCGGCGAAGGACCTCGTCGGCGGGGCTTGGTGCGCGCTCGAGCGCACTGTCGGCATCCGCGATCCATACCGGGGCGATGTGGTTGGGACCGCGCCGATCTCGTCGCCCGCCGAAGTCGATGTCGCAGTGGACGCCGCCGTCGAGGCGCGTGGGAAAGCCGCAGCGATTCCGCCTTACGAGCGCGCGGCCCTGCTGCGCCGGGTCGCAGCGTTCGTCGAGCGCGACGTCCAGGACCTCGCGGAGCTACTCACGCGCGAAACCGGCAAGGCGATCAAGGACTCCGAGGCGGAGATCCGCCGCTCCCTCGAGACGCTGTTGCTGGCGGCCGAGGAGGCGATCCGCATCGAGGGGCGTCACGTGCCGCTCGACGGCAGCGCCATGGGAGCGGGCAAGCTCGCCCTGCTGCTGCGTTTTCCGGTCGGTGTGGTCGCCGCGATCACGCCGTTCAATGCGCCCTTCAATCTCGCCGTCCACAAGATCGCGCCGGCTATCGCCGCGGGTAACAGCGTGGTGCTGAAGCCGCCGCCGCAGGCACCGCTCATCGTCCACCGCCTGGCCGAGCTGTTCGTCGAGGGTGGTCTGCCCGAGGGCATGCTCAACATCGTCCACGGCGGCGCGGAGATCGGCGCGGCGCTGGTCGCCGACCCGCGCGTCGACTTCATCAGCTTTACCGGATCGAGCCGTGCGGGTGCCGCCATCAAGGCGGCGAGCGGCCTGCGTCGCGTCGCGCTCGAGCTCGGCGGCAACAACGCCACCATCGTCCACGATGACGCCGATCTCGCGCCGGCAGCAGCGGCCTGTGCACGCAACTCGATGCGATTGGCCGGTCAAAGCTGCATCTCGGTGCAGAGCGTGTACGTGCAAGAACGCGCGTACGAGGCGTTCCTCGGTTTGATCGAGACGGAGGTGCGCAAGATGAAGCTCGGCGATCCGCTCGACCCCGCCACGGATGTCGGTACGCTCATCGACGAGCGGGCGGCGCAGCGCGTGGAGAGCTGGGTCAAGGAAGCCGCCTCCGAGGGAGCGCGGGTGGTGACCGGGGGCCGCCGTCACGGCGCCGCCTTCGAGCCGACGCTGCTGACCGGCGTTAATCCGAGCATGAAGGTCGTGTGCGAAGAGGTATTCGGTCCCGTCGTCAATGTCATCCCCTACAAGGCCATCGACGCGGCCTTTGCCGCCGCCAATGCCGGCCCATATGGGCTTCAGGCGGGGATCTTCACCCGCTCGAACGAGATCACGTTCCGGGCGATCCGATCGCTGCGCGTGGGTGGAGTCATCGTCAACGGCACCTCGACCTGGCGCACCGACCAGCTTGCCTATGGTGGGGTGAAAGCGAGCGGCAGCGGCCGTGAAGGGCCTCGTTACGCGATCGAGGAAATGACCGAGCAGCGGCTGGTCGTGTTCAACCTCTGAGGGGCGTCGTTCCCTCCCCGGCGTGCCGGGGAGGGCCAGGGTGGGGGTAGCATGCGGATACTCGTCACGGGTGGCGGAGGCTTTCTCGGCGCGGCCGCGATTCGCGCAATGATCGCGCGCGGCGACACGGCGATCGCCTTCGACACGCGGCTCGACAGCCTTGCGCCTTGCCTTTCCCCCTCACCCGGCCCTCACCCTACCCTCTCCCGGGGAGAGAGGGACCTTATGTCTGCTGCCTCTCCCGCGAGGGGAGAGGGAGACGGCCGGCTGATTCGTGTCGTCGGCGACATCACCGACATGGCCAATGTTGCGCAGGCGGTGGCGGTCCACAAACCCGATGCCGCTCTGCACTGCGCAGCCATTGTCGGCGTGCTCTCGTCGCTGGGCAGTCCGATCAACGTCGTACGCGTCAACGTCGAGGGCTCGCTCAACCTCTTTGAGGCGATGCGGCTCGGCGGGATCCGTCGCTGCGTCCATATGAGCTCGGAGGAAGCCTATGGCGCGTTCCGCGCCGACAAGATCGACGAGACGCATCCTCTGGATCCGGTGCTGCCTTACGGGATCTGCAAGGCGGCGGTAGAACAGCTCGGACGCAGTTACCGTGAACTGCACGGGCTCGAGGTCATCAACTTGCGCACCTCCTGGGTCTATGGCCCCGGGCTGCCGCGCGACCGCATCCCCAAGAACCTCGTCGACGCGGCCCTCGCCGGACGCAGGCTTCACATCCCGACTGGCGCGGAATCGGCGATCGACCACACGCACGTGGACGACGTCGTGTCGGCCATACTGGCGGCGCTCGATCATCGGCAGCACCGCTACGACGCGTACAACATCGCCAGCGGCAGGGTAGCCACCGTTGCGCAGATCGTCGCTATAGTTCGCGACCTGGTGCCCGGGGCACAGCTCTCTGTGGGGCCGGGAGCCTATCGCCACGGCGACCGGATCGACATGGTGCGCAAGGGTGCGCTGGATGTGAGTCGGGCCGCGTCCGAGCTGGGCTGGACCCCACGCCACGACATACGGAGCGGGCTCGCCGCCTACGTGAAGGCGGCGCGCGAGGCGCAAGCGGCTGCGAAATGCTAGAGGAGAGGCAAATGGGCGCAAGCGAACCGAAACGACCAAGAGCGATGATCCGACCGACGGCGAGCGTGATGTGGGAGGAGCCGCCCGCCCATTACGGTGGCGCCTACTCGAAGATGCTGGTGCGCCCCGAGCCGTGCGGGTCGAAGATCCTCGATTACCGCGTGTCGGTGTATCAGCCCAAGGCCTATGTGGCGCCGCACCGGCATCGCATCCAGGAGCAGATCTATCATGTCCTCGACGGCGAGGGTCTGATGGAGCTCGAAGGTGAGCGCACCGTGGTGCGCAAGGACGACGTCATCTTCATTCCCCCGGGTGTGGAGCACGCGATCTACAACACGGGGATGACGGATTTGCGCTTCATCGTCGTGACTTCGCCTCCGGACGAGTAGCGCCGCGGACCTGACAGAGCAGGGAGGTTCACATGGGCAAGCTGGATGGACTCGTCGCG
The DNA here is from genome assembly GCA_035501675.1 of Burkholderiales bacterium. Classification (GTDB taxonomy): domain Bacteria; phylum Pseudomonadota; class Gammaproteobacteria; order Burkholderiales; family SHXO01; genus SHXO01. Next base: position 6,858 of record DATJVW010000028.1, on the reverse strand, counting down.
CTCGTCTCCGGTAGCGGCCGTGGGATCGGCCGGGCGATCGCGCTCCGCTACGCTCGCGAGGGCGCAAAGGTGGTCGTTGCAGATTTGGACGAGGCGAGCGCGCAGGCGGTGGCTGAGGAGATGCGATCGCTTGGCGCGGGTGCCGATGCGCTTCGCGTCGACGTTAGCGACCCCGACCAAAGCACCGCGATGGTCGCTCGCGTCGTGGGCCGCTTCGGCCGGCTCGACATCCTGGTGAACAACGCCGGTGTGATTCGCGTCCGGCCGCTGCTGGAGCTCACGCCGCAGGACTGGGATTTCGTGAACAACGTCAACGCACGGGGATTGTTCTTTGCGCTGCAGGCCGGTGCGCGCCAGATGGCGCGCCAGGCTCCCATGGGGGGTGGCCGGCCGCGCGGCAAGATCGTCAATATCGCCTCCATCGCAGGCCGGGGCGGGCGCCCGATGTTCGCGGCCTACGCGGCAAGCAAGGCGGCGGCGATCAGCATCACGCAATCCGCAGCAAGCGGACTGGCGCCGGACGTGACGGTCAATGCCATCTGCCCAGGCGTCGTCGACACCGAGATGTGGCGGCTGATCGACCGCGAGTGGACAGAAGCGGAACAGCGTCCGTCCGGCTCGGCGTGGCAGACCCGCATACGCGGCATTCCCATGGGCCGTCCCCAGACGCCGGAGGATCTGACCGGCATGGCGGTGTTTCTGGCGAGCGCGGACTCCGACTACATCACCGGCCAGTCTTACCACGTCGATGGCGGACTGGTGATGAACTGAGCCCCGGGCTCACTGCTTGACCTGCGAAGTGCCGGTAGAACGCTCCCGGACGGAGCGGGAGCGTCGCTCGATCTCGATGTAGGCCACGAGAAGCCACCACAACAGGCTGACCGTCCCGTTGCTGATCAACCAGACGGGCAGGGTATAGAGGCTCGCCCATAGCGCGGGAATGCCTGACTCGCGCAACAGCTGGTGCCCGGTCGCGCGCAATTTGTTCATATGGTCGCGCGTTCCGATGCCGAGCAGCCCGACAAGCCAGGCCAGCGGTACGACGATCAAAAACGCGCCCGCGAGCAGGCGGCTCATCGCGCCAGTGGCGGTCATCGCTAAAACCACCCCAATGATCCCTACCGGCCACAGCACCCAAGCTTTGCGCCCGGTGAAAAACCAGCGCATTGCGCGCTCGATCGCGTCCATGATCAGGCCCTCCCTAGCCTGCAGAGATGCTGCGCGCACGCGGCGCGAGGGTGCAAGAAATGTCAAAACGAGCGCTCGATCCGCGCCAATTTCTCGAACCTACGCTTCCTCTCCTATCTTGTCCCGCAGCACGACGGCCTTGATCGCGTCGACGATGTCCTCGGCCGAAGGGATGACCAGGCGCTCGAGCTTGTCGTTGTAGGGCATGGGCGAGTCGCGTGCGCCCACGCGCAGGATCGGCGCGTCGAGCCAGTCGATCGCCCTCTCGGCCACCATGGCGGCGACCTCCGCGCCGAAGCCCCAGCGTTTCCAACCCTCGTGGGCGATCACCAGCCGGCTTGTCTTCTTCACGGACTTGATGATCGTGTCCTCGTCCAGGGGACGCAGGGTGCGCGGGTCGATCACCTCCACGTCGATGCCCTCGGTTTCCAGGCGTGATGCGGCCTGCAGGGCAGAGTCCACCATCGCCATGGTCGCGACCAGCGTCACGTCACGCCCGTGACGCTTGATCGCGGCTTTGCCGATGGGGATCGCGTAGGGCGCTTCGGGCACTAGCGCCTTCCTGCCCACGTACAGCATCTTGTGCTCGAGGAAGATCACCGGATTGTCCTCGCGCATGGCACTGATCAGCAGACCTTTCGCTTCGTACGGTGAGGAGGGTCCGAGCACCACCAGGCCGGGGACGTGCGTGAACCAGGCCTCCAGGCTCTGCGAATGCTGCGCGGCGAGGCGTATCCCGCCGCCCTGCGGGCCGCGGATCACGAGCGGCACGGTCGGCTTGCCGCCCAGCATGAAGCGGAACTTGGCGGACTGATTGACGATCATGTCCATCATCAACGTGATGAAGTCGAAGATCTGCACCTCGGCCACCGGCCGCATGCCGGTGACTGCCGCGCCGACGGCACAGGCAGCAATGGCGCCCTCCGAGATCGGCGTGTCGCGCACGCGCTCGGCGCCGAACTTCTCGATGAGCCCGCGGGTGGCCGCGAAGATGCCGCCGATCTTGCCCACGTCCTCGCCGAGGACAAAGACACGGGGGTCGCGCTCCATCTCCTGGGCCATCGCTTCCTTGATGGCCTCGGCAAACGTCAGCTCGCGCGCGGCAGCGGGCACGGGTTCCGCCGGCCGGTAGTGCGGTGCGTACACCGCATCCTCCAGGTCTTCCAGGGTCGGCTCCGGGCTCGCGATCGCGAACTCCTTTGCCGTGAGCAACTCGGCTTCGACCTCGGCACGGACCTTTGTCAGCGCGTCTTTGGTATAGCCGTATTCGGCCTCGAGCTTGTGTTCGAAGCGAGCAACCGCATCGAGCTTGCGCCACTCGACTTCCTCCTGTTCGGTACGGTAGCGGGGCAGGTTGGCGCGCATCGAGTGATCGCCCCAGCGGTACGTGAGCGCTTCGATTAGCGTCGGTCCCCCGCCGCTTCTGGCCCGAGCCACCGCTTCCTTCACGGCGGCGTGCACTGCGAGGACATCGTTGCCGTCAACGGTCCCGCCTGGCAACGAGTAGGCGCTGGCGCGCTTGGAGAGGAGGTCGATCGCGGTGGAGTCTTTAGTCGAGGTCGACAGGGCGTACTGATTGTTTTCGCACAGATAGACGACCGGGAGCTTCCACACCGACGCGATATTCAGACATTCGTGGAAGATGCCCTCGTTCACGGCCCCGTCGCCGAAGAACACGACACCCACCGCGTTGCTGCCGCGCAGTTTGTTCGACAGGCCAGCACCGGTACCGATCCCGATGCCCGCGCCCACGATTCCGTTCGCTCCCAGGATGTTGAGCTCGAGATCGGCGATGTGCATCGAGCCGCCGAGGCCCTTGCAATACCCGGTGACGCGACCCATCAGCTCCGCCATCATCTTCGGCAGCGAGGCGCCTTTGGCGATGCAATGGCCGTGGCCCCGGTGATGGCTGACGACGAAATCCTGTTTTGCGAGGGCGGCGCAGGCTCCTGCCGCCACCGCCTCTTGCCCGACGTAGCTGTGGGCCGTACCCTTCACCAGGCCTTCCTTGAACAGGTCCGCGACGCCCTGGTCGAAGCGGCGGATCCGTAGCATGGACCGATAGACGGCCTCGAGCTCCTGCTTTTCCATGTGTTGTTCTCCTCCCCAAGCCAAGGCACGTCTCAGCGCGGCCTGTCTCCCGCGAGCGTAATCCGATGCATGACTCTGCGATAGCCGTGATAGTCGTTCACGGCGTTGTGCTGCGCGCAGCGGTTGTCCCAGAAAGCAAGCGAGCCCTCCCGCCACTGGAAGCGACAGGTGAGCTCCGGCTGGACTTGATGATGGAACAAATAGCTCAGCAGCGGCGCGCTCTCTTCCTCGGTCATGTCCTTGAAACGCACGGTGTGCGCGATATTGACGTACAACGCCTTGCGGCCGGTTTCGGGATGCGTGCGCACCACAGGGTGCTCGGCGAAATACTCCTCCCTGGCGTCCTCGCGTCCACCCCTCTTCACACGGTCCTCGCGCGTTCTGCTCGCGTCCGCCTTGGCTGAGCTGTTCACGGCGACGACCCCCTCCAGCATCCGCCGCAGTCCTGACGAAAGCGTCTCGTACGCGAGATATTGATTGGCAAACAGCGTGTCGCCGCCGACTGGCGGGACCTCGCGCGCGAGCAGCATTGACCCCATGGCCGGGTGCTCGAGGTATGCGGTGTCCGAATGCCAGACGCCGCCGAAGTTCGCTCTCTCGCCCTCTAGCTTGCTCACCTCGATCACGTCGGGATACCCGGGTAGCCCCTTCAGGAGCGGGTACTCGACCGGGTTCCCCATGGTGCGTGCGAAGGCAAGGAACTGTGCCAGCGTGAGGTGCTGGTCCCGGAAGAAAACCACTAGATGGTCGAGCAACACCGCCCGGATCTCGCTCGCGATACCGGCAGACACTGTGGCCAGGTCCACGCCGTGGATCTCGGCGCCCAGAGCGCCGGCGATCTTCTTGATTTCGAGCACGGGTTTTCTCCTGTTTGCCGTTTAAAGCGAGACGACTACTTTACTACGCCCTTGCAAGGCCTTTTTTGCGCCGTCGACCGGGCCGTGTCCGGCTCACCGCGTCGCACAGCTCGACGAAGCGCTCGTCCTGCGGCCAGCGCTCCAGATCGAGCGTGAGCTTGCGCCGCCAGCTCGGGTACCGGCTCGAGGTGCCGGGGAGATTGACCTGCTCAGTCTGTCCGAGGACGTCCTCGAGCTGGACCGTGCACACCCTGCAGGGGGTGCGTGCGAGATAGGTCTGCAGCGCGCGCGCAAGCTCCGGTGTCATGGTGGGTGCTGAGGCGGGGTCGGGGTTCATGCCCGCCGGCAATAGCTCTTCGCGGTCGAGCGCGCGCAGCAGCCGTGCGCGGTCCTGGCCGCGTTCAGCCATCTGCCGTTGACGCATCTCGTCGGAAGGGAAGAGCTTGAGCTCGTCACGCAGTGCGAGATCGCGCCCTTCCCAGAACCCGGCCAACGTCGGCAGGTCATGGGTCGTCGCGGTGACCAGCGCCTGCGCGGGATACTCGGCAGGCGCTTTGAATTCGCCCCCCTCGCCCCGCTCGAAGTAGAGCAGCCGGCAGGACAGCGCCTGCAGCCCGTATAGCGCCTGGCGGACCTCGTCGGGCACGGTGCCGAGGTCTTCGCCGATGACCATGCAACGGCTGCGCTGGCTTTCCAAGGCCACGATGCCGAGCAGCTCCTCGAATGGGTAGCGCACGTAAGCGCCGTGGGCCGGGCCGGTGCGGGACGGAATCCAGAACAGCCGCATCAGCCCCATGACGTGGTCGACACGCAGTGCGCCGGTGTGCCGCATGCTCGCGCGTAGCGTCGCGATGAAGGGTGCAAACGCCGCTTGTGCGAGGCGCGAGGGGATCATGGGCGGCAAGCCCCAATTCTGGCCGGTGAGGCTGAAATCGTCGGGCGGAGCGCCGACGCTGGCGTCCGTCGCATAGAGTTCCTGGTTGGACCATGCTTCTGCACCACCCCGATCGACGGACACAGCGAGATCGCCGTACAAGCCCACGCCCATTCCCAGCTCAAGCGCTCTGCGGCTCGCCTCGCTGAGCTGCCTGTCGGTCTGCCACTGCAACCATTGGAAGAACTCCACGCGCTCGCGCTGCGCCTCGGCGAACGACGCTACTTTGTCGGACTCGGGGTCGCGGTAGGCTGCCGGCCATACCGGCCAGCCCCAAACGGCCGGATCGTCACGGGAGAGGCGCTCTTGGAGCGCCTCGAACAACGCATGCTGCAGGAGGGCTCTTCCGCCGCGCGCCTCGAAGTCTCGGAACTCGATCGAGCGCGCGCTATTCGTTGCGAGATGACGTTGCCGGAAACTGCCGTAGAGCAAATCCAGCACGGCTGTTTTGGCGGCGGCGATCGCTCGATAGTCCACCAGCTCTTTTGCGCGCAGCTCGCGCAACGTCGTCTGAAACGCGGCTGAGCGCATCAGCTCTTGGGCCTCCTCGCATTCGTGGAAGTCGTCGATGCGCTCGGGATCGAGGTATAGGCAGTTGAGAAACAGCCGGCTCGACGGGCTGTAGGGGCTGGCGCGCTCGGGGTCGTGCGGAAAGAGGCTGTGCAGCGGGTTGAGGCCGACGACGTCGGCGCCGCGCTGAGCCCACTGCTCGAGCAGCGCTCGCAGGTCGGTAAGATCGCCCATCCCCCAGTTGCGCTCGGAGCGCACGGTGTAGAGCTGCACGGCGGGACCCCACGTGCGTCCGCACTCCTTTACGACTTCCGGCTGATAGCAGACATCCGGTGCGATGATCAGCAGCGTCTCAGCGAGAACTTGCTGGCCGCATAACAGGAGCAGCCTGTGATAGCCGGGGCCAGGCTTTGCGTCGAGCGTCAGGTGGCGCGCGATGAACGGCTGGCCGCCTACCTCCCCGCGTTGCACCTCCGGCAGCATGCGGAGCACGAAGGGTGCACCGTGCTGTTCGCCGTCTTCGCTCGCCAGACGCCAAGCCAGCTCGTCCGCGTCCCCTGCCTCGGGAAACCGCACAACGAGCCGCGCTGGCAGCGCCGACTCACGCACGACCAGCGCTGGCGGCAGGGGATCGCGCCAGGTCGCCATCTCGCGTTCGTATATGGCGCGCTGCACTTGTGCGTCGTCGCCCGCCGGGACGTGCATGGCGGCGAGCAGCGCGCGCAGCGTTGCTTCGGACACCTCGTGCGCCTGGCCCCAGATGTCGTACCATTGCGGCTCGATGCCGTACTCGGCCGCGAGCTGTTTCAGCCGCTCGAGCTCAGGCATCCTGCTGAGCGTCGAAGCAGGGCATGCAGCGCACGCGCCTCACGCCGCTGGGATCTCGGTGAACAGGGCCAGAGAGCGGCCCTGCAGATCGTAGCGCGCCGCGCCCGGGAAGCGACCGTCCATCGCCAGCCCCTGCTCGTAAGCGGTATCCAACAGCACCTGCCATGTCGACCCGGCCCGGAACTCGGGCAGGGCAAAGGCGATGGTCTCGTGGTGCGCGTTGAGCAGCATAAGGAAGTTATCGTCCCGCACGGGATGCCCGCGCCTGTCCGTCTCTTCCAGCGCCTCGCCAGCAAAGTAGACGCCGAGCGAGCGGGCGAAATCCTGGCTCCACTCGTTATCGTCCATCTCGCGGCCCTCGGGAGTGAGCCAGGCGAGGTCCTTGACCTCGCCGCCGCGGATCGGTCGTCCTTGGAAGAAGCGTCGGCGGCGGAATACCGGATGCTGGCG
>DATJVW010000027.1:0-4029 GCA_035501675.1 Burkholderiales bacterium | reverse complement strand
TTGGTATCGGTCGGCGATCCGGCGCGCGGCCTGGTCGCCTGCGCTGCCTGCCATGGGCCGATGGGTCACAAGGTGGGTGCGCCAGAGCTCGCCGGCCAGAAGGTGGCCTATATACAGGCCCAGCTCGAAGCCTTCGCTGCGGGCAGCCGACGCAACGACATCAACCGGCAGATGCGCGAAGTTGCCCACGAGTTGCGCGCTGCGGAGATCAGCGCGCTCGCCCAGTACTACGGCGGCGCAGCGGGGTCGGGCCCACCGCCGCAGGCAACGGCAAGCGCAGCCGGTGAGTAGCCGCATGGGCCGACCCCTGGCACTGGACAGCGCGATCGCGCTGCCTCGATTACTTGAACGCAAACGGAGAACGAGCATGAAAACGACTCTCATGATTGGTACGGTCATTCTGGGGATGGCTTTCTCGGCAGCGAGCGGCGCGGCGTCAGACAAAGACAAAGCAGCGCAACTGGCCGTCAAGTACAACTGCCAGGCGTGTCACGCGGAGGACAGAAAAGTCGTCGGTCCCGCCTACAAGGAGATTGCCAACAAATATGCCGGCGACACATCAGCTCTCAAGAAGCTCGAGCAGAAGGTCAAAAACGGCGGCAGCGGTGTCTGGGGATCCATACCGATGCCACCCAATAACGTTCCCGATGGCGACATCAAGACGTTGGTTCGGTGGGTGTTATCGTGGAAGTGATCGGGCGCGAGTGCTCCGACCCCGCATCGCGTGACCGAACTGTCTGCAATCGGGCGGATTGCGACGTTGGCGGAACGTGCGGTCGGTGATCACGATCGCAATACGCCCCGCCTGCGTGCGGAGGCGAAAGCGGATCTATCCAATTCGAACCGGGCATGACGGTGTGGCTGGTCCACTGAGCCGTCGATATTTCCCACTGGACCACATGGTCGATGCGTGCAGATGTCTCCCACCCCCGAAACCGAACCTGTTCGATCGGGGCAGTCTTACCGGGGCAGCGTGGCGCGCACTGCCCGGCTGTTGCTGCGGCTGACCAAGCCACGCGTCATCTCGCTCATCGTCTTCACGGCGGTGATCGGTATGTGCCTCGCAAGTCCGGGACTGCCGCCGCTGGCGGCGTTGGTGTTCGGCACGATTGGAATCGCGCTGAGCGCGGGCGCGGCAGCGGCCATCAACTGCTTGGTAGAACGCAAGCTCGACGCCGTGATGGCGCGCACGCGCGCGCGTCCGCTCCCGATGGGCGAGATCACTGGCACACAAGCGCTGGTCTTCGCCGGCGTCATTGGCGGGACCGGGCTGGGTCTGCTGTATGCGCTGGTGAACCCGCTGACGATGTGGTTCACGCTCGCCACCTTCGTCGGCTACGCCGTGATCTATACCGCCATTCTCAAGCCGCTTACTTCCCAGAACATCGTCATCGGTGGCGCCTCGGGCGCGATGCCCCCGGTGCTGGGTTGGACGGCAGTCACCGGCGAGCTGTCTTACGACGCGCTGCTGCTGTTTTTGATCATCTTTGCCTGGACCCCGCCGCACTTCTGGGCCCTGGCCCTGTACCGCAAGAAGGAATACGCCAAGGCCGGCGTGCCGATGCTGCCGGTCACGCACGGCGACCGCGTCACGCAACTGCACGTGCTGCTGTACACGCTGATCTTGTGCACCCTCACCGTGCTACCCTTCATCACGCGCATGAGTGGGCTCATCTACCTCGCAGCCGCGCTGGCGCTCGGCGGCTTCTTTCTGTTCTACGCGGCGCAGATCTACTACCGCTACAGCGACGCTATTGCGCGGAAGACCTTCCGCTACTCGATCGTGTACCTGTCGATGCTGTTCGCGGCGCTGCTGGTCGACCACTACTTCCTGATTCAGTTCTGACACTGTCCCTACGATTGGATCACACTCGTGGAGCCTTCGATGGAAAGCGTCAAGCAACGCATGGATCGGCTGGGAAACGACCTGGTCAGTGGATTCCAGGTGGCGGCGCTGTTCGTGATCGGGGCGACTATCGCCTGGTCAGCGGCGCACGACTACCTAGAGATGATGCGGGCAGGGGGTGCAAAGCTGGACGACATACTGCTGCTGTTTATCTACCTGGAACTCGGGACCATGGTAGGGATCTACTTCCGGACCGAACAGCTACCCGTGTTGTTCTTGTTGTATGTCGCGATCACCGCGATCACTCGTTTCCTCGTCGTCGACGTCAAGAGTCTACCGGTCGAGAGCGTGTTCATCGTGAGCGCCACGATCCTGTTGCTGACGGCTGCCGTGCTGATCATCCAGCTGACGAAATCCCGGTTTGCCACTGCGACCGAGGATGCGTTTGGGGAAGCCGAGCCACGCTCGGGAACGCGCGCCACGACAAGAAGGCGATCATGAAGCTGCGCATGGTCCACAAGGTGCGCCGCGTGCACATTCGATCTCGCGGAGCCGGGCGATCGCCACGCTGATCGTGAGGGACACGAACGGCTGCTACTTCGAGCCCGCGCCGGGTTGCAGTTGGTGCGTGGGGGTGGATCTCCTGAAAGAGGTACTCGCGTCTCGGCTGCCATCGGCAGGGGGATCTCTCGAGCTTTGAGTACAGCAAAACCCTCCATTGCAGATATAGCCACCGTGTCGGGGCGGGGCAATACTGCGCATTCATGGACTCTGCCCCAATCTAGTCATGAATGCCTTGAGAATTTTTTCGCTCCTGGTCTTTTTGGCGCTTCTAGTGCTTTGCGATGCATTCGCCCTGGCACAAGAGGAACCATCCACCGAACGTGACCGAACGATCATAGCGCAAATGTCATTCAATGAGCTGGCTTTGAGTATTCTCAGCGTCAGAACCGATCTCAAGGAGTATCCAAAGGACGATCTCACCACTACAAGCGGCCAATATGAGCTCTTCTACGATGAGACGACGGGGCCTTGCGCGCGGCATAGGCAACAAGGCCAGCTGTATGTGCTTTGCGCGGGGGCGTCGCTCAACATGAGCTTTTCGACTCAGAGCCAGTCAAACAGGAGGATTTGTCCGGAGCCGGTCACGAATAGCTGCTGGAAGCCAGCGCTAACCAAAGATGAGATGCGCAAAGAGCTCCTTAAATTAGTCAACAGAAAGAGGGCGGTTGAACGCGAAGCTAGTACACCCCTGATGAGTACTGAAACGCAGACAGCCCAAGACGAGTAGCGTCAGATGGGGTTGCTCAGATTTCATGACCCTCCCGCATCGGCCGCATATGAGTTGTCGTCTATCGGAAGGGAGAACTGGAACACCGCGCCGTGCGGGACGTTCGCGGTGGCCCACAGTCGCCCGCCGTGAGCCTCGATGATCGAGCGGCTGATGGAAAGCCCCATGCCGATGCCTTCCGCCTTGGTCGTGTAGAACGCCTCGAAGAGTTTTTCGGCGCGCTCGGCGGCCACGCCTGGGCCCGAGTCACGCACCTCCACCCGCACCTCTCTTTGACCCTCGTTCATCGAGGCGATGGTCAACTGGCGCGGGCGATCGTCGACCACGCTCATCGCCTCTACCGCGTTCGCGATCAGATTGAGCATTACCTGCTGCAGCTGCACCCGATCGCCGTGCACGCGCCGTAGATCCTGAGCGAGCCGGGTTTCGAGCGCGATGTCGTTTCTGCGCACTTCGTCGCGCGTGAGCGCGATCACCTCGAGAATTGCTTCGTTGATCTCAAGCCACTCCCTTCGCGGTGTCTGGCGCTTCACCAGTGCCCGGATGCGGTGGATGATCTCGCCTGCACGCTGGCCGTCCCGCTCAATGCGCTCTAGTGAGCGGCGCGCCTTCTCGATGTCGGGTGGCTGGGCGGCCAGCCAGCGCGCGCACGACGCGGCGCTCGTGACTATCGCGCCCAGGGGTTGATTGACCTCGTGCGCGATCGAGGCCGCGAGCACGCCCAGGGTGGCCACGCGGTTGACGCGCGTCAGCGCGTCTTGCGCCTCGCGCAGCGCCTGCTCGGCGAGCTTGCGCTGCGTGATGTCGGACGCCACGCCTTCGTAGCCCTTGAACCCGCCCCGCTCGTCGAACACCGGGACGCCGCTCACGCTGGTGTAGAGCATCCCGCCGC
>DATJVW010000026.1:0-20100 GCA_035501675.1 Burkholderiales bacterium | reverse complement strand
GCTTCCGCAAGCTGCTCGAGGAGGGTCACGACTTTGCCAGCCTGCCCATCCGCACCCGGCTCAACGACGTAGAGGTCGCCAGATTCGCGGTCAACAAGTTCCGCTTCCCCGGCGTCGAGATTCGAGCGCGGTTGTTCCGCCACTATCCCAATGGAGAGGTGGCCTCGCACGTGATCGGCTATATCGGGCGGATCACGCAGGGCGATCTGGACAAGCTCGAGGACGACGGGCTGGCGGCCAACTACACCGGGTCGGATTTCATCGGCAAGGTCGGCCTGGAAGGGCGCTACGAGGCCAACCTGCACGGCACCACCGGCTTCGAGGAGGTGGAGACCGACGCGAACGGCCGAGCGGTCCGCACGCTGCGCAGCACCCTGCCCGTGTCGGGTAACAATCTGCTGCTGTCGCTGGATGCCCGCCTTCAGGAGGTCGCTGAGCGCGTCTTCGGAGAGCGCCGCGGGGCGCTCGTGGCCATCGAACCTTCCACCGGTGGCGTGCTGGCTTTGGTGAGCAAGCCCGGCTTCGATCCCAACCAATTCGTCGATGGCATCGACCCGCAGAACTGGGAGGCGCTCAACAGTTCACCCGACCATCCGCTCAACAACCGCGCGCTGCAGGGCATGTATCCACCGGGCTCCACATTCAAGCCTTTCATGGCGCTGGCGGCGCTGGAGCTGGGCAAGCGTAATCCGCATCACGCCATCTACGACCCGGGATACTTCATCCTCGGCGGTGCCGGCGGCCACCCGTACCGCGACTGGAAGAAGGGCGGCCATGGCATGGTCGACCTACACAAAGCCATCGTGGTGTCCTGTGACACCTACTTTTACGGCGTAGCCCAGGACTTGGGTATCGACAACATCCACGAGTTCATCGGTCAGTTCGGCTTTGGCAAACGCACCGGCATCGATATCGACGGCGAGGCCGGAGGCCTGCTGCCGTCGCAGGAATGGAAGATGCGGAGGTTTGCTCAGAACCCGCTGCAACAGAAATGGTTTACTGGCGATACGATCTCGGTGGGCATCGGCCAGGGCTACAATCTAGCCACGCCCGTGCAGCTGGCGCAGGCGGTTTCCATCATCGCGAACAAGGGTGCCATCTTTCGTCCGCATGTCGTCCGCCACATTCAGGACGGCCAGACCAACAAGCTCACCAGCATCGAGATTGAGCCCGTCGGGACGATTCCCTTGCATCCCGAGAACCTCAAGCTCGTGCGCGACGCGATGGTTGACGTCACCCGTCCGGGCGGCACCGCGGCCGCCGCCGGCGCGGGCGCCGCCTATCGCTTCGCTGGAAAGACCGGCACGGCACAGGTCGTCGCCATGAAGCAGAACGAGAAGTACGACGAGCGGCGGGTGCAGGAACGCCACCGCGACCATGCGTTGTTCATCGCTTATGCGCCGGCGGACGCACCCACCATCGCCTTGGCGGTGCTGGTGGAGAACGGCGGTCACGGGGCCTCGGCCGCAGCGCCGGTCGCGCGCTCGGTGCTGGACTTCTTCCTGCTCGGCAAGGAGCCCCAGGTCAAATCAAGCGCCGGCGAGGACGCTAGCGAAAATGATTAGTCGCTTGCTGGCGTTCTTGGGGCGCCACATCGATCGCCACCTGCTGGCAGCGATCGGCGCGCTGCTGCTGGTTGGGCTGATCACCTTGTACAGCGCTTCGGGCGAGAGCGTGCCCCGGATCGGCGCTCAGCTAGTCAACATCGTGGTCGCGCTTGTCGTCATGTGGATCGCCGCCAACGTCCCGCCCCACTATCTGCAGCGCCTGGCGCTGCCGGCTTACCTGGCGTTGCTCCTGCTGCTGATTGGCGTCTGGCGCTATGGCGAGATCATCAACGGCGCGCGTCGCTGGCTGCACGTGGGCGTCATCCGATTCCAGCCCTCGGAGTGGATGAAGGTCGCCGTACCATTGGCGCTTGCTTGGTACTTCGATCGCTACGAGGCGGTGCTCAAGCTGCGCGACTTCGCGGTCGCGGCCGTGATGCTGCTCGTTCCCGTGGTGCTGGTCGCAAGGCAGCCCGATCTGGGCACGGCGTTGATCATCACGGCCGCGGGTTTCTATGTGATTTTTCTGGCCGGGTTAAGTTGGAAGATTCTGGTCGGCGTGAGTGTGGCCCTGGGGGCCTGCCTGCCGTTGGTGTGGTCGTTGATGCACGACTATCAGCGGCAGCGCATCACCACGCTGCTCGATCCGAACCAGGACCCTCTGGGGGCCGGCTATCACACGATCCAGGCTACGATCGCATTGGGGTCGGGCGGGTTCTTCGGCAAAGGCTGGCTCAACGGCACGCAGTCACACCTGGACTTTCTGCCGGAGCGCAGCACCGATTTCGTTTTCGCCGTGTTTTCGGAGGAGTTTGGGTTGTTCGGCAACCTGGTGTTGGTGACCCTGTTTTTGTTCATCATCGGGCGCGGGCTGTTCATCACGTTCAACGCTTCCACGCTCTTTACGCGCCTGCTGGCCGGGGCCATCACGCTTACGTTGTTCACCTACGTGTTCGTGAACATGGGTATGGTGAGCGGGGTGCTGCCGGTGGTCGGCGTACCGCTGCCGATGATCAGCTACGGTGGGTCGTCCTTGGTGAGCCTCCTGCTGGGAATGGGCATTTTGATGAGCATTCACACGCACAAGCGCCTGGTCAAGAGTTAGTGGAGAGCGAAGCACTACAGGTGAAACGTGAAGGGTAAAGGCCCGCGGCTGTTGCATCGCGCAGCTCGCGCGCCGGCTCCAGGGCAGCGCGGCGCCGCTGAAGCGGTCCTGATCGCCATTCGCGCCAGACGCTTCACCGTTCCGGGTGCGGGCACCCTGGCCGTCCTGGGGCTGCTGCTCCTCACCGCTTGCTCGTCCTCACCGCCGCGCCCGGACGCCGGCGAGGTGCGCAAGCCGGGCGGCTACTACCTCGATGACGGCCCCGGCGCGAATCCACCCGCCAACCTGGACCAGATCCCGGATCCCGAACCCAAGGCGGAGCCGATCAAAGCCTCAACCATGCGTCCCTACACCGCGTTTGGGCGGACCTACGCCCCGATGACCAAGCTCAGCCCCTACCAGGCGCGCGGGATGGCGAGCTGGTACGGCAAGCGCTATCACGGTCAGGCCACCGCCTCCGGTGAGGCCTACGACATGTATGCTATGACGGCGGCACACCCGACACTGCCCATACCGAGTTACGCGCACGTGACAAATCTGCGGACCGGCAAGACGGTCGTGGTGCGGATCAATGACCGCGGGCCGTTTCGCGGCGACCGGCTGATTGATCTCTCGTACGCGGCTGCGTACAAGCTCGGGATCGTCGGGTCGGGCAGCGACCTGGTGGAAGTGGAGAGCATCATTCCCGGCGGGGTCGTAACGCCGCCCGGCATCGAGGCCAGTACAACGGGGCAGACCGGGCCGGCTTCCGCCGCGCGCCCGCCCGGACTCGCAACTGCGGAGGAACCCGCAGGTGTGTACGTTCAGCTCGGCGCCTTCAGCCTGAGGCAGAACGCCGAGAGCTTTCTCGCACGCATGCGGACCGAAGTGAGCTGGCTGGCCGGCGCGATCGGTCTGTACGTGCGCGACGGCGTATACCGGGTGCACGCCGGACCGTATACCGACCGCGCCCAGGCCGACCAGGTGGCCACGCGCATAGAGCAGTCGCTGGACGTGAGGCCCGTCGTCATCAGCCGCTAGGCGCGCAGCCACGCACTAGGGAGACACTCGCTTATGCACAGTCTGCTGTGTGGGTCGCTCGCCTATGACACAATCATGGTGTTCCAGGATCGATTCCGCAACCACATCCTCCCCGATCAGATCCACATCCTCAACGTCGCGTTCCTGGTTCCCGACATGCGACGCGAGTTCGGCGGATGCGCCGGCAACATCGCGTACAACTTGCAGCTGCTGGGCGGTCGGCCGCTGATCATGGCCACGGTCGGCGAAGACTACCAGCCCTATGCGTATCGCCTGGAGCGGCTCAAGCTGGCCCAGACCCACATCCGCCAGGTCCAGAATACCTTCACCGCTCAGGCGTTCATCACCACGGATCTGGACGACAATCAGATCACCGCCTTTCACCCGGGCGCGATGAACCATTCGCACCTCAATCGCGTGACCGACGCGAAGGACGTGAGCCTCGGGATCGTGGCGCCCGACGGTCGCCAGGGCATGATCGACCACGCGCGGCAGTTCAACGAGGCCGGCATCCCGTTCATCTTCGATCCGGGCCAGGGCATACCCATGTTCAGCGGCGAAGAACTGCTGCAATTCGTCCGCCTGGCCGACTTCGTGACTGTCAACGACTACGAAGCGCGGCTGCTGCAGGAAAAGACCGGAAGGTCGGTCGAGGAGCTTGCGCGGATGGTGCGGGCGTTCATCGTCACTCAAGGCGCCCACGGCTCGCTGATCCACGCGAACGCTAAGACCCATCAGGTTCCGAGCGTCAAACCGCATGCCGTGATCGATCCGACCGGCTGCGGCGACGCGTACCGGGCCGGGCTGCTGTATGGCATCAGTCAATCCTGGGACTGGCCCACTGCCGGCCGGCTGGCCTCGCTGATGGGGGCCATCAAGATCGCCACCCGGGGAGGGCAGAACCACCAGGTGACCCGGGACGAGGTCGGCACGCGTTACCGGGAAGCGTTTGGCGCTTCGCTCTGGTAAGCTTTCGTGTAATAATTCGGTCCGTCGCGAGGGGGCGGGCCCTTGGCCCGGGCTTCGAAGCGACGAAACCGGCTGTGTTTGGAGTTACGACAGTCACAGCGAGAACCAATCAGATCCAGATGGAGCGCCACGTCGGCCAGTCTCATAGAGCCCGATGATACTCCGCTGCTCAGACCAAGGGGCCGCGGGCTGGGTCGTCTGGCCACCGGGCGCGGCGGCCTGCGGGTGCTCCTGGCCCCGGCTCGCTCCGGTACACGTCGCGAAAGCTTCACGTACGTTTCACCCGTCTGTCATAACGGCAACCTAGTGTTCCCTGGTCCTTTTCACATGGAGCGGAAACATGCTCGAGCCACGGCGCGAACCTCGGCTTAAATCCCAACGCAGGCTGGCGGTGCATATGGCGCGCAGCGAGGCCGAGATTCTGGACGCTCAGCGCCTGCGCTACCGCGTATTCGCCGAAGAGATGGGGGCGCGGCTACCGAGCGCAGCGGAGGGCCTAGATCGTGATCTGTTCGACCCGTGGTGCGAACACTTGCTGGTGACCGAAGAGGACACCGGCGACGTCGTGGGGACCTACCGCATCCTCACGGGCGAGACCGCCAAGCGCATCGGCGGGTTTTATTCTGAGCAGGAGTTCGATCTGTCGCGGCTGAATCATCTGCGCGATCGCGCGATCGAGATCGGGCGCTCGTGCGTCCATCCGGACCATCGCAGCGGCGCGGTAATCGCGCTGCTGTGGTCCGGCCTGGCCGAATACATGCTAAGAACCCGTTACGAGTTTATTCTCGGCTGCGCCAGCATGAGCATGATCGACGGGGGGCATTCGGCGGCGGCGGCCTTCATCAAACTGCGCGACTCGCACCTGAGCCCGGTGGAGTATCGGGTGTTCCCGCGCTGCCCACTGCCGTTGCACGAATTGGACCACAACGCGGCGCCGGCGATCGAGCCGCTGATCAAGGCTTACCTGAGAGTCGGGGCTTATGTTTGCGGCGAGCCCGCCTGGGACCCGGACTTCAACACGGCCGACCTGCTCATGCTCCTGCCAGCGTCCCGCGCGGACGCGCGCTACGCAAAATACTTCATCGCAAGACACTTGATGAGGAATGCGGGATAGCCATAGTCGTCCGCGGCCCATCGACGCCGCCCGGGAGCGGTCGACTTCAACCCTCATCCGGCTGTATCGGCTGGCCCGGCTCCTGCTGCATCTGGTCTACGGCTGCTATTGCGTAGGCGTCCTGTTCCCCTTTTTTTCCAGCCAGCGGCGCTTCGCAGCGATCAAGCGCTGGTCGCGACAGATTCTGCGCATCGTGCATCTGCGGCTGACGGTGCGCGGCTCGCTGCCCCCTGGTCACGCGCCTACCTTGATCGTGAGCAATCACGTATCGTGGCTCGACATGTGGGTTGTCAACTCGGTGGTTCCGGTGCGCTTCGTGGCGAAGTCGGACGTCCGCCGCTGGCCCGTGCTCGGGTTTCTGGTGTCGCGCGCTGGAACGATCTTCATCGAACGCGCGAAGCGGCAGGACACGGGGCGTACCAACCGGAACATCGTGCAGGCCCTGACGCGCGGCGAGCGCGTAGCGATATTCCCCGAAGGCACCACCACTGACGGCACCGAGGTGAAACCATTTCATGCATCCCTGTTCCAGCCAGCGTTGGGTGCGGGCGCGCGCGTAGTGGTGCTCGCTGTGCGCTACCTCAACCGGGACGGCAGCGTGAATCTGGATGCGTCCTATGCGGGCGAGCGCTCGTTGTGGGAGTCCCTTAAGCTAATCTTGACGCGCCGGTCACTGCATGCGGAGTTGGATTTCGCCGGCACCATCGACGTGACCGGCAAGACGCGGCGCGCCATCGCGCGCGAGGCCGAATCCGCTATCGCCGCCGCTTTGCAGTTGCCGCGTCCCGGCAGGAAAACTGGAACAGGCGGCGGTCCTCGAGGCGCAGCGCCGACAACTTCCGGCCCCACAGACATCCCGTATCCAGTCCGATCACGTTTGGCTCCAGCACCAGGTCCAGTGCTGACCAGTGGCCGAAGATGACCGTCGTTGCGCTGCTTGCGCGGCCTGGCACGGCAAACCAAGGCAGAGCGCCGCGAGGTAACGCGGCGCCGTCACCCTTGTAGCCGAGCTGCATGACGCCTTCGCGCGTGCACACGCGCATGCGGGTCATGGCATTGATGATCACTCGCGAGCGCGCGTAGTCGGCCAGGTCTTCGCTCCATCGATCCGGCTCGCTGCCGTACATGTGCGCTAGTAGCAGGTGGTAGTCGGGAGCACGCAGCTTCTGCTCCACCTCGCGCGCCAGCTCCAGCCCGCGGGCCACCGTCCATGAGGGCAGCAGCCCGGCGTGTACCATGGCGTAGCCGCCGTCAGCGTGCATCAGCGGCCATGCGCGTAACCACTCGATGAGCTCCGCGCGATCGGGAGCCTGCAAAGTCTCCTTCAGCGTGTCGTCTTTGCGCAGCTTGCCCTTGCCTTCCGCGACCGCCACGAGATGCAGGTCGTGATTGCCCAGCACGCACACGGCGCCTTGCCCCAGGCCCTTCACGAAGCGCAGCGTGGCCAGAGAATCCGGGCCGCGGTTGACCAGGTCCCCTACAAACCACAGACGATCGCGTTGCGGGTCGAAAGCGATGCGCTCGAGCAGACCGGTGAGCGCCGCGAAGCAGCCTTGCACGTCGCCGATAGCGTAGGTGGCCATGACCGGGGCGGGTGAGACGCGAAGTGTGAACCGAGAGGTCCCGCGAAGAAGGCGCATACAGCGCGTCTTCTTGTGCTTATGCCTTCGATCCTGCGCTACTTTGACTGGCCGACCATGTAATCCACGGCAGCGCTCACTTCCTGGTCCGAAAGGGAGGGATTGGCTCCCTTTGCGGGCATGGCTCGGATGCCTTTGATAGCGTGCTCGTGGAGCGTGCTCAGGCTCTGGGCGAGCCGTGGCTTCCAGGCCGCCTTGTCACCTAGCTTTGGCGCGCCGATGAGGCCGGCGCCATGGCACGTCACGCACGTGGTTTGATAGACCTTGCTTCCATCTGCTTGGGCAGGGATCGCCGCCTTCGCCACCGGCGTGGAAGACGCAGGGCCCGCTGGACCCGCCATCGCAGCGACTGCCGGTTGGGTCGTGGGTGTGGGAGGCGGCGCGAAGCTTGCCCCGCTTTGGTTCGCCATCCAGATGACGGCACGCTCGAGCTCCGCATCGGTCAAGTCGGCGCCACCGCCGCGCGCCGGCATGGCCCGAATTCCATTGATCGCGTGCGCCGTCAGCGTCTTTTCGCCCTGCGCGATGCGCGCCCTCCACGCTTGTGCGTCACCGATCTTGGGAGCGCCGAGCAAGCCGGCCCCGTGGCAGGACTGACAGACTGCCCGCACTACTTCTTCGCCGCTGCGTGCTCCTCCTGTGGCGGGGATCGCGTCGGCTAGGACGACCTCGCCCACCGGTTTGAGACGCTGAGCCACAGCGTCCTCGGACATCGCCCGGCTGCCGGTGTCTACCCGCAGGCCGCCCGTTATGATCTGGACGATCATGACGATCAGCAGGATCGGGACGAGGAAGGCCAGCAATACGACCACGATGAGCTCCTGCGGCGTTCGGATCGGACTGGAGTGATCCTCGACATGCACCTCGCTCATGGCAGTCCTCGTCTGGAGATTCTGGAAAAAACGCCGAGTATAGGGGATCGGGGCGTGGCCTCCTAGCCACGAGCGTGGACGCTCCCGGCGATTGCGGCTATCCTTGGCAGCCGCCTCGCTGCTCCGCATGCGCCCATAGCTCAGTGGATAGAGTATTGGCCTCCGAAGCCAAGGGTCGTGGGTTCGAATCCCGCTGGGCGCGCCAGCCCCCTGGAGCAGACAGGCTTGGAGGAGACGGTCATGGGCTGCGTGTTCTGTGAAGGAGCCGGCGGCGAGATTCTCTGGGAGGACGATTACTGTCGTGCGGTTTGGGCCTATGAAGCCGATTACCCCGGTCTGTGTCGCGTGATCTGGGACAGACACGTCACGGAGATGACTGAGCTCGACGCGGCAGGCAGGAACCAGATGATGCGAGTGGTGTTCGCGATGGAGCGCGCACTGATCCAGGTGCTGCAGCCTGACAAGGTGAACCTGGCCAGCCTGGGTAATCAGGTCCCGCACCTGCACTGGCATGTGGTCCCGCGCTTCAAGGACGACCCCCACTGGCCGTTTGCCATATGGGGCAGACAGGTACGCGAGGGCGGGCACCCGCTGCCGTCCAACTTTGCCATGGACATGCGGCACACGCTGGACCAACTGCTCAGCGTCAAGCGCGGCTTGATCTAACGGGGCTCAGTCTGTTCAGCCGGTTCGCGCACCGCCGGCGCGGGGCGCGCCGTAGACCGCGTCCGTGGGAACACCACCGAGAACGTACTGCCCTTGCCGGGCTCGCTTTCGACTTCCAAGCGAGCCTCATGGCGGGACAGAACATGCTTGACGATGGCGAGCCCCAGCCCGGTCCCGCCGGTGGCGCGCGAGCGGCTGCGGTCGACTCGATAGAATCTCTCGGTCAGGCGCGGGATGTGGTGGGGCTCGATGCCGATGCCGGTGTCGCGGACCGCGAATACCACCTCGCCATCGCATTTCGACCAGCTCACTTCGATTTCGCCGCCGTCTGGCGTATAGCGTATGGCGTTGCTGATCAGGTTCGACAACGCGCTGCGTAGCTCCTCGGCGCTGCCCTTCACGCCCTCGTAGTGCTCGACCCGCAGGCTGAACCGGTGCCGGCCGCCACTCAGGGCCTGCGCCTCGCGGAACAGCGACCGGATGATCTCCGGCAGGTCCGCGAACTCTTCGCGCAGCGGATTCGGTGCGCTTTCCAGCTTGGACAGGGCGAGTAGATCCTCCACCAGACGCTGCATCCGGGTGGCCTGTTCGTTCATCAGCTGCAGCGAGCGGCGCAGCATGTCGGGATCCGGCTCCCGCGTGTCCGAGAGCGTCTCCAGGAACCCGCCCAGGACCGTGAGCGGTGTACGCAGCTCGTGCGAGACGTTGGCGACGAAGTCCCGGCGCGTAGTCTCCATGCGCTCCCAGCGCGTGATGTCCCGGGACAACAAGAGTTTGTCATGGTCTGCGTAGGGCACCAGTTGAATGGACAGGGTCAGCTCCTGGTCGTTACGCACCTGGCGCAGCACCAGCGGCTCCCGGTAATTGCGGGTCGCCAGGTACTCCAGGAACTGCGGCATGCGTACGAGATAGGTGATCTGCTGGCCGCGGTCGCGCTGGCTGGACAGCCCGAAGTATGCCTCCGCCCGCGGGTTGCACCACTGGATGCGATCGTTGTCGTCAAGAACGATGACACCCTCGGGCAGAGCCGCACCGGCCTGCTGGAAGCGGTCAAGCGCCGCGGACAGACGCGATTCGATCTGGGTGCGTCGGCGCAGGACCCGCGCGAGTCCGGCGAAAATCTCCTCCCACTCGCCGCGGCCCTCGGGTAAGGCGGCGGCGCTGGGGTCCTTGAGCCAGCCGTACAGCTGAGAAAGATTGGAAATGTGATGGAACAGCAGGAGCATGAGCCCAATCGCCCATGCAGCCACTGCCGCGGGCGCGCCCAGGATCGGCCACAGGATCAGCGCGGCGACGCATACTACCCCCGCCCCTAGCACCGGCCGTCCCCAGAGCTTGAGCAATCTTTACTCCCTGATGGGCCGATAAGGCCTGCCTCGACCCGGCGGGATTATCCCAGAATTGGGCTGCGCATGCGGTATCCAGCCGTCCGCTTGCGCGGTTCCGCGCAGCCGTCCGGCGCCACTCTTGCGACTGGAGTCACCGACGGGCGGGTTAACTGGCCGACAGGCGGTAGCCTGCGCCGCGCACGGTCTGGATCAGCGCATCGTGCTCCGAGGGCTCCAGTGCCTTGCGCAGTCTGCGGATATGGACGTCCACGGTGCGCTCTTCGACGAACACGTGGTCGCCCCAAACCTGGTCCAGCAGCTGGGTACGCGAATGCACTCGCTCGGGGTGGGTCATCAGAAAGTGCAACAAGCGGAACTCGGTGGGCCCCAGATGCACCTGCTCGCTGTTGGCGCTCACTCGGTGCGTGGCGGGGTCGAGCCTGAGCGTGCCGAGCTGGACTATGTCGTCGGTTATCTGCGGAGAGCGCCGACGCAAAACCGCCTTCACCCGCGCGTTCAACTCGCGCGGGGAGAACGGCTTGGTGATGTAGTCGTCCGCGCCCGTATCCAGGCCGGTCAGCTTGTCCTGCTCGTCGGCGCGTGCCGTGAGCATGATGATGGGGACGGACTTAGTGCGCTTGTCTGCGCGCAGGCGCCGCGCCAGTTCGATGCCCGACAGCCCCGGCAGCATCCAGTCCAGGAGAACCAGGTCCGGCAGGGCGTCTTGCACCAGACGGATGGCCTGTTCAGCGTTGTCGGCGCGCAGAGGCTGGTGTCCGGCCTGTTTTAGGTTGTAAGCGATCAACTCCTGGATTGCGGGCTCGTCCTCCACCACCAGCACCGTCGCCGGCATGCATTTCTCCCCGGTAATGAACTGCGCGCGTGCAAGCATATGAAAGCATTGTTACCGCGCCGTGACAATCCAATGGAGGACCCCAGGTTTTCCGCGCGTCGCCGCGGTCGGTTATCATCGACCCTCCGGTTCGGACCGGTCATGCTGCTCGCGCCAGAGCGTTCCTGGAGGCCATGAACACACCCCAACCCACCGAGATCGTACTGCACCAAGGCTCGCGGGTGCTGGAAATCGCCTTTTCCGACGGCAGCGCCTTCCGCCTGCCCTGCGAGTTCCTGCGGGTGCACTCGCCGTCGGCCGAGGTGCGCGGTCACGGGCCGGGTCAGGAGGTGCTGCAGGTCGGAAAGAGCCAAGTCGAGATCAGGGCCATTGAACCGGTCGGGAGCTACGCGGTTCGCCTGGTGTTTTCGGATGGGCACGACACTGGGCTGTACTCCTGGGACTACCTTTATCACCTGGGCAAGAACCAGGACCGGCTGTGGCGTGAGTATCGCGAGCGCCTCGCCCAGGCCGGTGCCGACCGGGAGCCGGAGAGCAGCGTCCCCGAGCGCGTCGTGCGTCAGTCCGGGCCCGGCGTGAACTGGAAAAAGCTGTGACCAGAGTCGTGGCAAGGGCGAGGTAAAGGGTGGCGGATCCGCGCGACCAGACGACGGGCGCCGGCTCTCAGCCCGTGCACGAGGGCGACAAGGCGCGGAGGGTCGCGAGCGTGTTCGATGCAGTGGCCGCGCTCTACGATTTGATGAACGACCTCATGTCTGGCGGGCTGCATCGCCTATGGAAGCGCTTTGCGGTGCAGCGCAGCGGTGTGCGGCCCGGCCAACGCGTCCTCGATGTGGCCGGCGGCACGGGCGACCTGACCCGCCTGTTCGCGCAGCGCGCAGGCGCTTCGGGCCAGGTCGTACTCACCGACATCAACGCCAGCATGCTCTCGAGCGGACGCGACAGGCTGATAGAGGCGGGGCTCGTGATCCCGGTGGTCCGATGCGACGCGGAGAAGCTGCCCTTTGCCAGCGGATACTTCGACTGCGTGTGCATCGGATTCGGGCTGCGAAATGTAACGCGCCAAGCCGACGCGCTGCGGGAGATGACGCGTGTGCTGCGGCCTGGCGGCTGTGCTCTCGTCCTTGAGTTCTCGCACGTATGGGCGCCGCTCAAGCCGCTCTTCGATGCATACACCTTCGGCGTGCTGCCGCGGCTGGGCGGTGTGGTGGCTGGCGATGAGGCCAGCTACCGTTACCTGGCCGAATCCATACGCGCGCATCCATCCCAGGAGGAAATCAGAGTCATGATGGAGGCGGCTGGACTGGAGCGTGTCGACTACTGGAACCTCAGCGCCGGGGTGGTCGCGCTTCATCGCGGCTATCGTCTGTAACGCCTCGAGCATGCTCTCGGCGCCGGCCGCGGCGGTCCTTAACCACATCCTGCGCGACGCCGGGTGGGCGCGTGAGCGTCTGCGCCCGTTTGCGGGGTGCAGCGTCCGATTCGAGATTCCCCCGCTGTTCGCTGCGTTCGCCGTCGGCTCCGACGGCCGGCTGGCGTCGGCGTCGACGACCGAGCCCGCTGCAGTCGTGCGTATGACGGGGCTGACGCTGATCCGCCTGGCCTGGCTGCGCGACGAGACCGCGGGCCGGGAGGTGCAAATCGAGGGCGATTCGGCGCTTGCCTCCGCGCTCACCGGTGTCCTGAGCGATTTGCGTTGGGACGTAGAGGAGGACCTCAGCCGGGTTGTCGGAGACGTTGCCGCCCATCGGCTCGCTCAAGCCGGAGACGCCTTCCTGGACTGGCAGGCGAAGGCGGCATTCAACCTGGCGCAAGCGCTAGCCGAATATTGGACCGAAGAGCAGCCGGTTCTGGTGGGCCGCGAGGCGCTGAGGCAGTTCGAGCACGCGGTGGATGTGCTGCGCGACGATGCTGAGAGGCTGGGGAAGCGCGTCGAGCGGCTGAAGCGCGCAGACGGCTGAAACACCAGCGATGCGCCTGTTCCGGCTGCTGAAGATTCTGCTGGTGGTCTACCGCTTCGGCCTGGACGAGTTCCTGCTCGGCCACGAACGGGTACGCGCGCTGCGTGTCTTGGTGCGCCGCCTGTCCTTCTGGCGCAGGCTCGATCAGCCCCGCGCCATTCGCCTGCGGCTGGCCCTGGAAAACCTGGGGCCGATCTTCGTCAAGTTCGGGCAGGTGCTTTCAACGCGCCGTGATCTTCTGCCGAGCGACATCGCAGATGAGCTCGCCAAGCTCCAGGATCGGGTGCCGCCGTTCGATTCGAAGCTGGTGGTGGCCACGTTGGAGCGCGTCTACGGCAAGCCATTGCTTGAGGTGTTTGCGAGCTTCGACCTCAAGCCCGTGGCCAGCGCTTCGGTGGCGCAAGTTCACCTGGCACGGCTCCCCGACGGAACCGACGCGGCCGTCAAGATCCTGCGGCCCAGGATAGGTCGCGTCATCGCCAACGATGTGGCGCTGATGTACAGCGCGGCCAGCCTGGTGGAGCTGCTGTGGAAGGAGGGCAAACGGCTCAAGCCGCGCGAGGTCGTGGCCGAATTCGAGCGCCACCTGCGCGACGAGCTGGATCTCATGCTCGAAGCCGCCAATGCCAGCCAGCTACGGCGCAACTTCGCCGACTCACCCCTCCTGCGCGTGCCCGAAGTGTACTGGGATTGGTGCTCGAGCGAGGTGATGGTGATGCAGTCCATGATCGGCACCCCGATCAGCCAGGTCGAGGCGTTGCGCACGCGGGGCGTGGACATCCCGCAACTCGCGCGTAGCGGCGTCGAGATCTTCTTCACACAGGTGTTCCGGGACGGCTTCTTTCATGCCGACATGCATCCCGGCAACATCTTCGTGGACCCGGGAGGCAGCTACATCGCGCTGGATTTCGGGATCATGGGAACCCTCACCGACGCGGACAAAAACTACCTGGCGCAGAATTTCCTGGCCTTCTTCCGAAGGGACTATCGGCGCGTCGCGCAGGCCCATCTGGAGGCGGGCTGGGTCCCGAGGCACACGCGGGTGGACGAGTTCGAGAATGCGATCCGCGCGGTATGCGAGCCAATCTTCGACAAACCACTGAAAGACATATCCTTTGGACGCGTCCTGTTGCGGTTGTTCCAGACCTCGCGCCGCTTCAACGTGGAGATCCAGCCCCAGCTCGTATTGCTGCAGAAGACGCTGCTCAACATCGAAGGCATGGGTCGCGACCTGGATCCCGAATTGGATCTGTGGAAAACAGCGAAGCCTTACCTCGAACGTTGGATGTCGGAACAGGTGGGGTGGCGCGCCTTGACGCGGCATGTGCGCGAAGAGGCGCCCCATTGGGGTGTGATGCTGCCCCAGCTCCCGCGGTTGCTGCACCGGCGCCTCGTGGGCGACGATTCCGAGGCGGTAGTCCAGCAGCTCGCGGCCGCCACAGCCCAGCAGAAGCGGCAGGCGCGCTGGCTGATTGTCTTGTCGGCCTTGCTCGTCGCGTTGCTCGCCGCGGAACTCATCCAGCTGCTCACCTGAAGGAAGGCAAGGACCGGCTGCGCCCGAAGCGCGTATCCGGCACGGGGCGTGGCTTGTTTGCCATGTCGGCAGCAAGGCCGCGGGTTTGGCTCCAGCCGAACGCGCGTCGCGGCATGGTCCGATCCGACCACCCCCCGGCTGTATGCCGACCCGCTCGCCAGATCCAGTCGAGCGGGATCCACGGTGCGCGCGGGTTCATCAAATTGTCATAGTGGTTCCGCAGAATCCTCCAGGTCGATGCGCGGGCCAATGCCCGCCGCACGCCGGTAGCGAGCATTGGCTTCGCGTGGGTCGACATACCGAGGACGTGTCCGGCGCGGAAAACAGCCTCATCTCACTCGCGAGGAGAGAACAAAATGGCGTTCCGAAACAAATCCCTCCGCCTGAGCAACATTGCCGCCATCCTTGCTGCTGGCGCCCTGATCACTCTTTCCGCGGCCCCGGTCTGTGCGCAGAGCGATCCGATGGATGACTTGCTGGAGAAGCTCAAGGACAAGGGCGTGCTGTCTGATAGCGAGTACCAGGCGCTCAAGAAAGCGCGCGAGGAGGAGCAGATCGAGTTGCGCAACGAACGCCGGCGCCAGGCGCAGAAGGCGGCCCAGGATGCGGCAAAGGAGGAGGCAGCGACCCAGGAAGCCGCCAAGAAGCCCAAGTTCGACGCGAGCCCTGGCATCAAGAGCATCCAGCTGTTTGGCGACGTGCGACTGCGCTACGAGAGCCGCGTAGGCGTCTCAAGCTCTCCAAGCGGCATCAATTCAACGTTTGTTGCTCCAGGCACAGGCGCAGATTCGGCTACCCTGGACCGCTGGCGCTACGCGGTGCGAATCGGCATCCGCGGCGATCTTGTGGACGATTGGTTCTACACTCTGCGCATCGACACGGGCGCTAGTAACCCGCGCTCGTCGTGGGTGACGTTTGGCAACAATACCAATAATGCTGCGGGCGGGACGGCGCCTTTCGGCAGAGGCAGTGACGGACTGGTTTTCGGTCAGGCGTACCTGGGCTGGCGCGCGACCCCGTGGCTAACCCTTCAGGGGGGCAAGATGGCCAACCCTCTGTTCACCACCCCCCAGTTCGACTGGGATCCGGATATCAACCCCGAGGGCCTGGCCGAGCGCATCAACTACCCGGTCAACGACAAGCTGAGCCTGTTCGCCAACTTTGGCCAGTTCGTCTATCAGTCGTTTAGCCCCAACGGCACCAGCGGCGGTTTTGGCGGCATCTCCAACGACGGTTACCTGTTCGCCTGGCAGGGTGGGATAGGCTACAAGTTCGGTCCGGAGACCTCGGCCAAGGTCGCCTTGACCTTCTACAACTACACCGGCATGACGCCCCCGCCTCAGAGCTTCTTGACCGGGACGCAAACGAACCCGAATGGGTTCGGCGGCCCGTTCGCTTTTAGTCCCACCGGCAACGTCAACACCTTCCCCAGCAGTGGTCCCGGCCAGACCGGAGTGAACTTCAACAACGGCACGAACAATCTGCGCTATTTCGACCTGCCGGTGGAGCTCAACTTCCCGCTCGGAGGTCTCAGCGGGCAATTCTTCGGCGGTGCGGCCTACAACATCCAGGCAGATGACCGCGCCAAGAAGGGCAGCTTCGCGTCGCTCGGCAGTCAAGCCTTCGCTTATCAGGCCGGCCTCTCGGTGGGCACCAACACCGGCCTGACGTTGAACAAAGTGGCGGCGAAGAAGGGTACGTGGGAGGCGCGCGGCTACTGGCAGCAAATCGATCTCAATTCTTTGGACCCGAACCTCATCGACTCCGACTTCTTCGAAGGGCGCACCAACCTGCAGGGCGTCTTCCTCGCATTCGCCTACAGCCCTACAGACGCGATCATCACCACTGTTCGCTTCGGGGAAGCCCATCGAGTGACCAGCACCGGTCCAACCCCGGGTAGCAACCCGGATATACCCAACGTCCAGCCCATCACCGAGTACAAGCTCTTACAACTGGATCTGACCTGGAAGTTCTAATCAGTTTTCGGGCTCATATCGCAGCATGCGATGTGAGCCCGTAAGTCTCCAGCGCGGTGTCACGCAATCCCGCGCGCATCATCCGAGTTAGAATGCGGGCTTTGTGTCAAGCCCGCCGATGGCGCTCCTGGAGATTCGCAACGTCACTCGACGTTTCGGCGATTTCGTCGCCGTAGATGGCGTAACTCTCAGCATCGAAGCGGGCGAATTCTTCTGCCTCCTGGGCCCTTCCGGCTGCGGTAAGACTACGCTGCTGCGCATGATCGCCGGATTCGATCTGCCGAACGGCGGCAGCATCTGGCTCGATGGGAGGGACATGTCCGGCGTGCCGCCGGAAAAGCGCAACGTCCACACCGTCTTCCAAAGCTACGCCCTGTTCCCGCACATGACGGTGGCCGACAATGTCGCGTTTCCGCTCAGGATGGCTCGCACCTCCGCAGCCGAGGTCGAAGCGCGAGTGGCTGAGGCTTTGGAGGACGTCTCGCTCACCGGGCTGGCCCTGCGCTACCCGAACGAACTGTCGGGCGGCCAGCGCCAGCGAGTCGCCGTCGCGCGCGCGCTGATCAGCCGGCCCAAACTCCTGCTGCTGGACGAGCCGCTTGCAGCACTCGACGCCAAGCTCAAGGAGCGCATGCAGCTGGAACTGATCGCGCTCCAGAAAGAAGTGGGCATCGCGTTCATCTATGTGACCCACGACCAGCAGGAGGCGCTGGCATTGGCCCACCGCATCGCAGTCATGAACCTGGGTCGGGTCGAGCAGACGGACGAGCCATCCAAGATCTACGGTTTCCCGAAGAACCGCTTCGTGGCCGACTTCATCGGCACCTGCAACATCCTCGACGCCAACGTTGTGCGCATCGAGGGCGGGCGGATGCAGTTGCACATCGACGGCCTGGGAGAAGTGGTGGCGCTTCAGACCGGCGCCGTCGCGGCCGGCACGAAAGGCGTCCTGGCGCTGCGCCCGGAGCAGGTCGCGATCAGCCAGCGGCTCGCATCGGATGTGCACGAGAACCACTTCGCCGGCACGGTGTTCGACTTCCTCTATCTGGGTGATGTCACCGTCTACGTGGTCGAGTTGCCCAACGGCAGCCGCGTAGAGGCCATGTTGCCCAACTCCGCACCCGGGCGCGCCAAGTTCTTCGAGGCGGGCGATCGGGTCGAGATCAGCTGGCGGATCGACGCCGGTCGCTTCCTCACCGAGTGACTTGATTCCGTGACCAGCCGGCGTCTCAACACCTGGCTGATCAGCGGCCCGCCGCTGCTTTA
This sequence comes from Burkholderiales bacterium, assembly GCA_035501675.1. Classification (GTDB taxonomy): domain Bacteria; phylum Pseudomonadota; class Gammaproteobacteria; order Burkholderiales; family SHXO01; genus SHXO01. Next base: position 2,249 of record DATJVW010000026.1, on the reverse strand, counting down.
CCTCGTGGTGTTTTTTGCGGTCCCGACGCTGATCATGGTACTGGCCTCGTTCCGCTATCCCGGCGAGTTCGGCGGGCTGGCGCCGCTGGTACAGCGGGGCGAGCAAGGACAGCTCGTCGTCAATCTGACCCTGGAGAATTACCAGCGCTTCTTCTCCGACCCGCTGTACGCAGAGCTCTTTGTCAAGTCCTTCTGGTACGCGGTGGTGACCACCGTCCTATGTCTCGTGATTGCCTACCCGCTCGCGGTGCTAATCGCGCGCAGTCATAAGCGTCATCGCGACCTGCTGCTGCTGCTGGTGATTCTGCCGTTCTGGAGCAACTTCTTGATCCGGGTATACGCTTGGATGATCATCCTAGGGCCGCAATCCGTGTTCGCAGGCGCGCTCAACGCGGGCTTTCGCCTGTTCGGATTCGGTCCGGTGCGACTGCTGTTCACGCCCTTCGCCGTGGTCATCGGGCTGGTATACGTCCACCTGCCCTTCATGGTGCTTCCGCTGTATGCGAACCTGGAAAAGCATGATCCAGCGCTGCTGGATGCGGCCCAGGACCTCGGCGCCAACGCCTGGCAGCGCTTTTGGCGCGTGACTTTTCCGCTGTCGCTGCCCGGCGTGTTTGCCGGCGCGGCCCTGGTCTTCATCCCGGCGTTCGGAATCTTCGCCATTCCCGATCTCCTGGGTGGCACCAGCGGAATCATGATCGGAAACGTGATCAAGCAACAGTTCCTCGACACGCGCGACTGGCCCTTCGGCAGCGTGCTGTCCATGGTGCTCACCGTCGTCGCGGTCGGGCTGGCCGGCCTGGCCGCTTGGTACGCACGGCGAGCGAGGGCCATGGCATGAGCCGGCGCTCGAGGTGGCTGTGGCTGGTTGCAATTCTCGGTTACCTCTTCTTGTACGCGCCGCTGGCGATAGTCGTGGTGTACTCGTTCAACGACTCGCGTCTCAACGCGCAGTGGGTGGGATTTACGTTGGACTGGTATCGCAGGCTGTTCCACAACGAGGAGATGCTGGGCGCGGCTTGGAATTCACTGCTGATCGGGGTGAGCGCGAGTGTCGTCTCCACGTTGCTGGGCACCATGGCTGGATACGCGATGTACCGCTTCAAGCTGCGTCTGCTGCCGGTCCTGGTCGTGGCGCCCATCGCCATCCCCGAAATCCTGACGGGCGTGAGCCTGCTCATCTTCTTTGTCGCCATCGATCTGACCCTGGGGCTCACGTCGATCATTCTCGCGCACATCGCCTTTTGCATCGGTTTCGTCGCGATCGTCGTGCGGGCCCGTCTGGCCGGCATGGACGAAAGCCTGGTGGAAGCGGCGCGCGACCTGGGGGCTACACCGCTCCAAGCGTTCCGGCTGGTGACGCTGCCGCTCATCATGCCCGGCGTCATCGCCGGGGCACTGATGGCGTTTACCCTTTCCATCGATGATTTCGTGATCACCTATTTCACCGCCGGGGCCGGGGCGCTGACGCTGCCGCTCGAGATCTACACCATGGTGAAGATCTCGGTCACTCCCGAGGTGAACGCTGTCTCTACGCTGCTGATGCTGGTAACCCTGGCCCTGATCGTCATCGCGTCGCGGCTTTCGCCAGGAGCGCTGCGTGCGGGCGGCTGACGGGCGAGCCCGGGCCGGCGCGAACTCCTGTGGCCACGGCTGTCGAGCCCAATCGAGGCCAGTAGCCTGCCCGCCGATTTTGCCCTACGCTTGCTCCATTTTGGATTGCCGACCGGAGGACGATCGATGAGGAAGCTGTTGTGCCTTCTGCTGCTTGCCGGCGCTCCGGCGCTGGCCAAGGAAGACGTCCTGAACGTCTACAACTGGAACGACTATATTGCCCCTGAGACGATAGAGCGCTTCGAAAAGCTGTGTCATTGCAAGGTCAAGCAGAGCTACTTCTCGGACAACGAGGAGCTGATGGCCAAGCTCAACGCGGGGGCTAAAGGCTACGACGTGATGGTGCCGACGTCCAACTACGTTGCCGGCATGGCCAAGCAAGGCTGGCTGCTGCCGATCGACCACGCGCAGGTGCCCAACCTCAAGAATATCCTGCCGCAGTACCTGAATACCGATTTCGATCCCGGCAACAAGTACTCGGTTCCTTACGCCATGTCGATCACGCTGATCGGCTACAACGACCAGAAGGTGAAGGAGCTCGGCGTTCCGCTCGGCTCGTGGGCGACGATCTTTGATCCCAAGATACTGGAGAAGATCAAGGGGCGCGTCACGGTGTTGGACAGCCAGAGCGAGCT
>DATJVW010000025.1:0-7531 GCA_035501675.1 Burkholderiales bacterium | reverse complement strand
ACACAAACACTTCCGTGTGCGGCGCAAATCCAGAAGACGCTCGCAGCGGCCATTCAGAGACGACTGTGTGAGAAGGGGCCGAGGCGCGCGGCCCCGCACGTCGACGCCACGGGCGCTACCGCTAGGCGATGGCGCTCCGGAGGAAACACGCGCGAGGCGTGACGAGCCCCAGCAGTTCAGCCACGAAGAGCAACATCGCCCCGGGGTGAGTGCGGGAGCCGGAATTGAACTGACAGTGATTGTCTGTCCGGAGCCAAATGCGGGGCCGTCGCGTGAAAACACGACGGCCCCGCACCTGAGTGACCCGACCAGTGGAGCGTCAGCTCGCGCCGCTTGACTAGTCGCGATGATCGCACCGATTGCAGGCCCGATCCTGATCGGCCAGTTCACCGACGTCTTTGACCTCCAAGACCTCGCCGGTGAGGGTGATGATATAGGCTGTGTTACAAACAAAATTGAGGGATGCCGGCTGGTCGAGTCTGTCGACAAGGATGGTGAAGGTGCCGTCGTAGTTCACCCGCATGAGTCTCCCGGTATTTGGCGACGCCGGCTCTCCGGGTTGAATACCGACTGGCGCGATTCCCTGCGAGAGGGCGTAGAGCTTGGCGTTGGCACCGAACTTCGTATCGACGACCATGCTGACCCCGCTCGCCACGGCATGCGCCGGCGCGAGTGGGTGCGTATCGTGCAATCCGAAGGAGACGACCTTACCCGTGTCCGGCGTTTCCGGGACCGGGCCGAGAACCGCCAGAAACACCGTGTCGCCCGATTTCGCGAGCCCCGTGGGGACGACGTCGTTGAATTGCTTCAACACGGTAATCTCCGTACCGTCCTTGGACACATGCAGTACGCGATTGAGGTGACCATCAGAGACGAGAAATCCGTCGTGGATGGGTTGCAATGCGAACTGAACTCCGTCGGGCAAAAAGTAGTTGAAAGGTACGATGGGGTCAGGCGGATGGTTGGACGACCAGGTCCCAAGATCCACGAGGAGCGTGGAGTGGTATCTGTCCTCAACGCGGTATATGCCGTCCTTCTGGTTACCACCGACAGCGCTGTCGACGACACCCACCAGTACGTAGGCGGTGGTGCCGACAAAGGCGATGTCCATCGGGCCGCCGAGACCGACGCCTGGCACCGCAGCAGGCAACCCCGAGGCGAACGTGGTTGCCTTTCCGGTGGACAGATCGATGCGCGTGATCCTGCCTGCGGCGCCTTCAGCTACGTAGAGCGCACCATCGGGGCCGATGGTGCTGCCGATCGTGCCCATCAGCCCAGAAGCTAACACCCTAACTTCGCCTGGTCGGGATCCGGCTGGTTGGTTGTCGCCGGCCCGAACAGCGAACGCGGGCATTAACAGCGCCAGTGCTGCAGCCACTGTCATGAGGCCTGTGCCTGTGCCGCTGGGCTTGTGTGGCGTGGCGATTCTCGCCCCATCCGCCATGAGCGAACGCCTCAAGACCCGTGCGTTGAATGGGTTTCGCATAGCATGTCTCCCCAGTGCTCCGAAGTTAATTCCGAGGCTTTTTCTGTCTCCCAGGCCGGAAAGGACCGTTGGGCCTGCGCGAGGTGTGTGACGCCGAGATCCACCACCCAAGTGTTGATCAGTCATTACTCCCCATAAAACAGTGGGTTGCATCACTTGCACTAGGATCCGCTCGTTGGCCTGAATACTCTTTGGAAAGATGCTGAAATCGTTGTGAAAAGAGACTGAACGGTCGTGGACGGGCAATCACGTCAGGCGGTCTACGAGTTTGGGGAGTTTCGGGTGGACGTTGCCCAGCGGCTCCTGCTGCTCAAGGCGGGGAGCCGCGCGTTACCGTTGAGCTCCAGAGCGTTCGACACGCTGGTCTTCTTCCTCGAGCACCCCGGCGAGCTCCTCGACAAGTCCACTCTGATGGCCGCGATCTGGCCGAAGCTCGTTGTCGAGGAAAACAATCTAAACCAGCAGATCTCGGCGCTCCGCCGGGCGCTTGGTCAACGTCCCGAGGAGCATCGGTTCATTGTCACTGTGCCGGGTCGCGGCTACCGGTTTATTGCCCCGGTCAGCTTGGTAGCGGGCTCCGCCACCGCGGAGGACGCAGCGTCCGCACCGAGGTCGGTTCGGCGTCCGCGATTACCGGCGCTGGCTGTAATGGCTGCGCTGGCTGCGGCAGCGCTCCTGACCGGTGTCTATGGGCTTTGGCACGCACGTTATGGAGCAAGCGGCGCCGATGTCCATGTGGAAGCGCCGTCGCGGTCGGAACTCCCCGCGAACGTCGCACCTACTCGTGCGGTTGTCTTTTCCCCGCCGCCCCATTCCATTGCGGTACTTCCTTTTGTGAACATGAGCGGAGATAAGGAGCAGGACTACTTCTCCGACGGTCTCTCCGAGGAGCTGCTCAACGATCTTTCGCGCATCAACGGGTTGCAGGTCGCCGCGCGCACTTCGTCCTTCTCATTCAAGGGGAAGGACACTGACATCGGCACGATCGCGCGCAAGCTCAACGTCGGGGCTGTGCTCGAGGGCAGCGTGCGGCGCTCTTCGCATACCGTGCGCATCACCGCGCAACTCAACAATGCCGTGACCGGATTCCATATATGGTCGCAGACCTACGATCGCGACCTCGGTGATGTGCTGAAGCTGCAGGCCGAGATTGCGAGTGCCGTGGCGAGTGCGCTCAAAGTCACGCTCCTGGGCGACGCGACCACCACGATGGAGGTTGGCGGCACACACAATCCGGCCGCCTATGACGCGTACCTGCGCTCCGCGAGCGCTTTTTGGCAAATAGTCAGCGCCAGTGACAACGAATCGGTGCGTGCGGGCTACCAGGAAGCGGTGCGCCTCGACCCCAGCTTCGCCCTCGCGTACGCCGAATGGTCGATAGCCCTCGGCGCATACGCTTCACAGTTTGCCCACGGACCTGCGATGAGCGATTTCCATCGTCGGTCACTGGCGCCGGCACTCAAGGCGGTCGAACTGGCTCCCGACCTTGCCGAAGGCCACCTGGCATTGGCGATCGTTCGCGCGGACTCTCTCGATTTCGCGGGCGCGACTGATGAATACCAGCGGGCCGTGACTTTGGCGCCGGGTAACGCCAGGATCCTGAGAGACTATGGTGTGTTTGCCGCGGAGCTGGGCCGTGCTGACGCTGGAATCGCTGCTGCGCGCCGCGCGGTGGCGCTCGATCCCTTGAGCGTCGAATCTCACGGCCATCTCAGCGGCGCTCTGCTGTCTGCGAGGCGGTACGACGAGGCCCTCGCGGCTTATCAGGACGGTCTGGCGCTCCGGCCAAGGGATCCTACGTGGCCGACCACCGGACAATTGATTTACTACGCGCTCGGCGATTTCGAAAAGATGCGCGCGGTGTGCGAGGGCGTCGGGGAGGCTGTCAAAAACTTTCAAGACTGCCTTGCACTGGCTTACCACAAGCTCGGCCGGCAGGCTGACGCTGAGACCGCGCTGGGCCGATTCAAGGCGTTACAGGGCAACGCCGGGGCATACGGGTACGCCACAATCTACGCGCAGTGGGGCAATACGCGAGAAGCACTCAGCTGGCTGGAAACGGCCCTGCAAGTGCGTGATCCACAGCTCACCAAATTGAAGACCGAACTGCTCCTGGATCCGCTGCGCCAGGAGCCGCGCTTCCGCGCGATCGAGCGGGAATTGAGGTTTCCATCGGACTGAATGGAACTGAGTCTCCCAGATACGGCCGATTCCAGCCCGTATCCGGTCGCACGCCGGTTTCCACTTCCGTACCCAATCCAGCGTGGCTTGGGAGCATCCACCCGTCACTTAACGGAGGCGCGATCTGTCCCGAGTGGCTGTTTTAGGTGACGGTAGGTTACGCAGGAGCCCGACTTCAAGTTGCAGGTCTAACAAAGCTGCCAGCGGCAACGCGTAATCCGGCGTGCTGTGCATCATTCAGGCTTGGGGGATTGATTCGGGGAACTTCAATTCGCGCATCATTGTCTGGAAGCGTGACTCCTTGCGCAAGGGATCCATGAGTGGATCAGTCTTCAGGTTCTCCAGGCCCGGATCGCGCAAGCGCATCGCCGTCGCAAGCCATTCGAGCGCCTTCTGCCGATTTCCCCATTGCGCATGGATCGCGGCGTATTGATACGCACCCGAATCACCCAGTGCGACCCTGAGCTTGGCCAGCTGCGCTTCGGCGTTGGCATGCTGTCCGAGCTTGTCGTAAGTAACAGCCAGACATTCCTGACTCTGCCAGTGGTCGGGCTTGCTCTCACACGCCGCTCGCGCGCTCTGGAAGTCGCCCAGCGCATAGTGTGCTAGCCCGCGCATGGCGCGGACGCCCGGGTCCTCTGGGTCCAGGGTGAGGGCATCCTGGAACGCACCCAGGGCTTGTTCGGGGCGACGTGCCAAGTACAGTGCCTGCCCGAGATTGACGTAACTGTTACGGCTGAGCGGGTCTAGTTGGACGGCATGGCGCGCGGCGAGGATTCCTGCCTCGGTGCGTCCCACGTAGACGGAAAAACTGGCGTAATCTATCAGCGCTCGCGCGTTGCCCGGAGCAAGCTCCAGCGCCCGGGCGTACTCCGCATGTGCCTGCGTAAAATCGAGCATTCCCTCTTCGAAATAGACCGCGAGCGCCAGGTGCCCGTCGGCAAGATTCGGCGCCAATGCAATCGCCCTCTGTGCATCAGCTCGCGCCTTATCAAAGCTCTCGCGGATCCCCGCACCCGATGCCTCACTGGCGTAGCCGCTGAGTGCCAGCGATCGGCTGGCGAATGCAGCCGCATATTCCTGATCAAGCGCGATGGCCTCCGTGTACGCCGCAATCTCGGTCTGGTAATCCGGGGCGCCGTGTATCGCGGCGTGCGCCATCCGACCGCGCAGATACGCATCGAACGCCACGCCGTTGCGCGTACCGCTGGCTTCGATCTTGTTCGCAATGTTCCCAAGCAGACTCACTTTGAGGGCGCTGGCCACGGCGTGCGCGATTTCGGTTTCGAGCTTCAGCACATCGCCAAGGTCGCGGTCATAAGTGTGCGACCAGAGATGAAAACCAGTAACTGCGTCGATCAGCTGTGGGGTTACGCGCACCGTGTTCCCCGAGCGTCGTACACTGCCCTCGAGCACGGCACCCACATTGAGCTTTCGCGCAATCGTGCCGATATCGGCATCCTTCCCCTTAAAGGAAAACGCCGATGTGCGGGCTGCGACCTGCAGTCCATCGATCTCGGCCAGGGAGTTGAGGAGTTCCTCCGTGAGTCCGTCAGAAAAGTACTCCTGTTCCTTGTCCCCGCTCATGTTGACGAACGGGAGCACCGCGATCGAGTGCGCCGGCGGGCTGAAGGCAGTAGGCGTCGCGCTGGCCGCAACCGTCGGTGACGACACGGCAGACTTCGAGATGCGGAGCTTCCCGATGGCGAGATAGGCTGCCGCCGCCGCGAAGATCACCAGCGCCACTGCTACGAGCACGCCTTCTTTTAGCGACCAGGACGCCGGCACGGGCGCGCGGATGATCCCTACGGTCCCAGACTGAGCATTCGCGGGAATTACGACCGTGGTCGAGGGCTGCGCGAGTGCAGGCTCCGCAACCGCTTGCGCGGGTGGCGATGTTGCCGGCACAGCCACGGGCGCAACGAGGCGGTAGCCGCGGCGCGGCACGTTGTCGATGTACGTCGGTGCCTTGGGGTCATCGCCGAACGACCGGCGGAGCACTGCCACTGCCTGATATACGGAATGCTGGGTAACGACGACGTCCTTCCAGACGGCATCGAGAAGGTCGTCGACGCTCACCACCTCCCCGGCACGGCGGGCGAGGCAGACCAGGACGCCCATGGTGCGCGGTTCCAGCTTGATTGTCCTGCCGTCGCACGAGATTTCGTCCAGCGCCGGGTCTATCCGCCAGTCGCCGATTCGAAAGGCCGCGTTTTCCGGCAGGATCATCGGCGATGTATTCGACGCACAATGAATAAGACCGCGCTATCGCTTATTAGTATACCGGCACGACACGCGCGCCGGCGGCCCTCCCCGGTCTGCACGCTCAGCCCTGGCTGGCGCGGCTGCGCGCTGCGCGGCTCGAGTACCTCAGGGCCGATCCCCTCACAGATCCCGTGCGCCGGGAGCCGCGCTTCGGGGCGATCGAGCGGGCGCTGAAGTTCCCTAATGGATCACGCTGCGTAGCGCAGCCCATTCTCGGGGTTCGTCCCAATGCAATGCGGATTTCCAAGTAACTGAGGCGGATGGCCACCGTTGGGCCGATTCCGTACGCACGTCGGTTTCCACGTCGGTACCCAACCCAGCGTCACCCAGGAGCATCCACCGTCCCCTATCGAGCGGCGGGTCTCCTTGACGGGGGTGTTCCTGGGTGCAAATTGGCGAGGACTGAAAATCCGCGTGTCGGTGGTTCGATTCCGCCCCTGGCCACCATTAATTCAACAACTTCCCGCTCACTCGCTCCGTCGGGCCGCTCCGACGGGACCAAAACGGGACCGACTGTTTCCGCCCGCAGCAGCGCGCTCATCCTCGCCCCCATCCCGGCGGCCTCGTCGCGCTTCGCGAACGCGTGCGTGTAAGTGCTGAGCGTGATCTGGGGATTCGCGTGGCCGAGCTGGCGCGAGACCGCGGCGAGGTCCGCCCCCGTCGCGATCATTAAGGACGCCGCCGTGTGGCGGAGGTCGTGGACGCGGACGCGGCGAACGCCTGCGCGGCGGAGCGCGGGGTAGAAGGTGCGCTGGCGGAAGTTGCGATCATCCTGCGCGCCGCCCGCGCCGTTCGGGAACACGAGGTCGAGCGCCCCCGCCGGGCATCGCAGCTTCCACCGCTTCAACTCCCGCATCGCCTCCACGGGCAGCTCCACGAACCGCGTACCGGCGCGGGTCTTCGGCGCGCGTAGCTCGCCGGTGACGGCTTCGAGCTGCCGCCGCACGAGTAACCGTCCGCGCCCGAACTCAACATCGCCCCACTGCAGCCCGAGCAGCTCCCCGAGCCGCAACCCCCCGAACGCGAGGACCGCGATAGCGGCCGGACAGTCGCACGCCGCCATGAGCCGGAGGATCTCCCCGGGCGTCAGCACGGCGCTCTCGACCGGCGTCTCGTCGGCGAGCGCGACCGTCTTGGCGATCTTCTTTACGCCGTCGGTGGGGTTGAAGGCGGCGGCGCGCCGGCCCATCGCGAATTTGAACAGTTGCCGGAGCACCGAGAGCGCCTTGTTGACGGTGCGGGTGCCTTCGACGCCGCGGGCGCGGAGCGCGGCTAGCTCCGCGTCGCGGAACGCTTCGACGTCGGCGGCGTGGATCGAGTTGAGCGGGCGGCGCCCGAAGAACCGTTCGAGGCGGGCGAGCGCTTCGCGGTAGTCCTTCGAGGCGCTCGGGCGGAGACCGTGCGCGAGGTGCGCCCGGCGCCACTCCTCACCCAACTCCGCGAACGGCCGGTTGAACGTGGGGGCGAGGCCGCGCTCGACGTTGTCGGTGGCCGCGCGGCCGAAGGCTTCGGCCTCGGCCTTCGTGCGGAAGGACTTCTTGTGCATCCTCCGATGCTCATCGACGTAGCGCAGTTGCCAGCGGCCGTTGCGCTTCTTCT
>DATJVW010000024.1:0-12637 GCA_035501675.1 Burkholderiales bacterium | reverse complement strand
GCTCTACAACATGGGTGACGTTTCGGCGCTCACCGCCTCCCAGATCGAAACGGCCTCGATCGCCGGCGGAGTCGCCCGACTGCAGCGCTGCGAAGACGGTGCCTGGGATCCGCGCGAGAAGCACAACAACAACTTCTATTTCGTGACCACGGCAAGCGAGAGCAACAACTGCCGCCTCTGGCATCTGAGCTTCGACGACATCGAGGACCCCGAAAAAGGCGGGACGATCGAGATCCTGCTGCGCGGGGACGAAGGCCACAAGATGCTGGACAACGTGACCATCGACCGCCTTGGCCGCATCCTCATGGACGAAGACCCGGGCAACAGCAGCCGGATCTCCAAGATCTGGCTGTACGCGATCGACACCCGCGAGCTCCTGCAGGTCGCTGCCCACAACCCGAAGTATTTCGACGGGTCGACGCCCAACAACCCGAGCTTCCTCACCCAAGACGAGGAATCGTCCGGCATCATCGACGCCGCAGAAATTCTTGGCGACGGTTGGTTCCTGCTGGACGTCCAGGTTCACTTGGCCAACACGGCAGATCCCGAACTGGTCGAGGGCGGACAACTGCTTGCGCTGTTCGTGGATCCAGGCGTCGGTCTGGTGTGCCACGATCGAAGCGACGATGACAATAGCGGGAGGCGCTAGAGAACCGCGGAAGGCCCCAGTGCTGAGGGCGTGCGGAAAAGAAGACACTTAACGCGTTGGCCTGGGAGCGGATCGATTCGCCTTGGGGCGAGATAGCACAATCCCAGCGGCTTGATATCGCACAGGGCCCTCCAACGAAGGGCCCTTTGCATTTGAGGTAAAATCCGTCGGCGTTGCGGGCGTAGTTCAATGGTAGAACGAAAGCTTCCCAAGCTTTAGACACGGGTTCGATTCCCGTCGCCCGCTCCGAACACAAAAGGGCCTTCATCCGAAGGCCCTTTTCTGTTTGTACGGTGGTGACTTTGCGACGCGGCGCGTCACCTTCGCACAGTGAGCTTGAATTCACCGTGCGCCTCGTCTCCGTCATCCGCCGACAAGGTCTTCCACTTCACGGTGTACACCCCGTCCCTCATCTTCGATGCGTCGAGCGACACGGATATGGTCCTGCGGTCCCGGTCCTTGGGATCTACGCGTGAGTCGCCCTTATCCACTCGCGCTCCGGCAGAGTCATACACCCGAAGCGATGACTGCTTGGCATCCATGCTCTCCGAGGTGGTGCAAACGACCGCGTCCGGCAGCGACTCCATCGTTGCGTCGATCGGCGGTTTGCAGCTCTCGATTTCGGCGTGCGCGAAGGCCTCGACTGCGAGCGAGACGAGGGCGGCGGCGATCGCGACGATGAGGGTGGACTTTGCCGCCGATGATCGCGCAAAGGAAACCCAAAGCACTCCGCAGCCCCTGTGCATCGCGCCGGAGTCAGCGATTGGGGAGCGGCTCCGCGCTGGCTCCGGACGTCTGCTTGATCGGGGGCGTTATCGGGTCGCCGCTGGCATCGATTCCCAGAATGCTCTGGGCTTTGCGCAGCAGCTCGAGGGACTCCACGTATTTCTCTTGGTCATAGAGTGCTTGGCCTTCGGCGCGTAGCCGCTCGACTTCGGCATACTGATCGCTGGACAGTGCAGGCTGCTTCTGCATGGCCTGCTCTACAACCTTCAGAGCAAATCCGGATCTGCAGCGGTTGCACGAGAGCATGAGTCGTTTGCCGATGATGTCGTCAATCGACTGCAGTGCCCTGGCCGCGCTGTCGCGCAGCTGGAGGGTAGAGGGCGTTTTGCGTCCGGCGTCGTCAGCCGCCTGCACGCCCATCGGCTGCTGATACGCGCTAGCCACGCCCGCAACGGCCGCTAACGCCAGGGCAAACGTAAGGTGATGCGACTTCATGTGCAAACCTCCAGTCGGATGTCGCCCCGCCTGCGGCGCTTCCCTTCGTACCGCGCCGTTTGCAGGGCCGTCCCCACGCAGGGGATGCGGTGGCCCCTACATTTTAGCCGTTACGCGGATTTCGCATCATCTCCTCGAACAGAATGTGAAATTGTGCTGGATTCATGGGCATGCTGCCGTAGGTGGGCGCTGCTCAAAGCGAATCGGCGTTGGCGAGCTCCAAGAGGGCCCCGGCCAGCCCGTTCGCCACCGCGGTCAAGCGGGGATAGTCGACTTTCTCGGGTGTGTCTTCGGCGGTGTGGTAGTAGGGATAGCGGTAGAACGCGGTGTCGGTGACCATCAGCGCAGAATAGCCCTCGCGCCAGAAGGACAGATGGTCGCTCCAGCCCACGCCGGGGATCCAGGACGGCACCGCGGCCCGCTCGGCGGGGAAGTCGCAGTTGTTGCGGAAGGCGTGGAAGACACGCCTCAGCACGCGCCGGGAACGCAGGTTCGCGACGAAGCCGATGAAGTTTCCGCGGTTGGGGTAAAACCAGCGGAACAACGGCGGGTAGAGTTGGGTCCGTGGCTCGTCGCGGTAGTAGCCCAGCATCTCGAGCGAGAGCATGACGCGGATGTCCTCGCCGCGCTCGCGTGCCGCCCGCGCATACACCTGGCTACCCATCTTTCCCCAGAAGAAGAAAGGCGGCTCTTCGTTGACGAACGCGACCATGCGCAAGGTGCGTGCGCGCGGCGCCGGCGCCAACGCGCGGCTCAACTCCAGCAGAGCGGCCACGGCGCTCGCATTGTCGTCGGCCCCCGGGCTGCCCATGACCGAGTCGTAGTGCGCACCCACAACGATGCTTTGCGAGTCATGGCGTGCGCCTTGCAGCACAACCTCCACGTTGCTGCTTTCGATGCCTCGTGCCAGGTAGCTCTGCAGCCGCGGCTCGAGGCCCTGCGCGCGCCACTCTCGCACGATGTAGTCCCTTGCCGAGCTGAGCGCCGAGGGGTGGAACACGTTGCGCTCGCCGATCTCCCCGGCCAGCGTCCAAACATGGCGCCCTAGGTGGGCTTGTTCGATCATCTCTTTGCAGGTGTGTTCGGGTGGCGCCGCTCGCAGGCACGTTGCGTCTGGCGTCCGTCCGGGCAACAATACACGGGACCGGCATGTGCCGGTTGCCTGTATCTCGATGCCGTGCGGCGCCCCTGGTTCGATTTCCGCTGGTTGTGGCTGCTCGCAACGCTGCTTCTTCTGCCCGGCTGCGCGAGCCGGTATTTCCGCGCAGCAGGTCCGCCGCCCGCCGAACCCGTCCGTCACGCGCTGGCCGACCTGCGGTGGCATGAATACTGGACCGGTATCACCTTCAACGGGGACAAGATCGGGTTCACCCACACGGTGATCGGACCCATGCCGGATCAGCCGGGGCGATACAGGATTCACTCGGAGGCGTCACTGCTCATCCGCCTGGTCGGGTTCCGTAAGAGAATCCAACTGCACGCCGACGATGTGGTGAACGGCGATCTCAGCCTGGTGCGCTTCGACTATGACTACACCATCGACGGGAATGCGCTGCAGATTTCCGGCACGCAGGATACCGGCTCGCTCCGGGCGATCATCCACAACGCGGGCCGCGCCTCGGAACAAGTGCTCCAGGCGAAGAGCGCAATCTACCCGGCAAGCGTGATCGATCTGTATCCCGTGGTGAACGGCCTGAAGGTCGGAGCGCAGTATCGCTTCCAGGCCTACAGCGGCGAGACCCAGAGCCTGCTCGACGTGCAGCAGAGCGTCGAGGGCTATGAAAGCAGCGATCTGTTCCTGGGTAATGCGTTCAAGGTGCGCACCGCTGCCGCCGGGAACAATACCACGACGTGGATCGACGAATCGGGCAAGCCGCTGCTCGAGCTCACGCTCGAAGGCGTGATGATGTCCGCACTGGAGGGGGAATCCGAAGCGAAACGCTACCTGGCGCTGGCCGCGCTCAACAAACGCGACACGCTGATCGACTTCAGCTTGGTGAAACCCGACCGGCCCATTCCCGACCCACGCCACACGACGCGCCTGAAGATTGCCGTCACGGGTACACCCAATCCCCCATTGGCCTCGGCTACGCAGCGCTGCGAACCGGCGGACAGCGGATGGGTGTGCGATATCGCCCGCGGTCCGGAGCCCTCGTCGCTGACTGCGCTACAGACAGAGAGCTATTTGAAGCCTTCGGTCACGGTGCCCAGCGATGCCCCGGCCATCCGCGACCTCGCGCGCAACATTGCGGGCGGGGCCTCAACGCCGAAAGAACAGGTTGCGCGTCTCCTGAGCTGGATCCAGACGAACATCAAACGCGCTCCCGTGGACAGCTTCTCGGCGCTCGACGTGCTTCAAGCCAAACAGGCCGAATGTCAGGGCCACGCTTATCTGTACACCGCCTTCGCCCGCTCCCTTGGCATTCCCACGCGTGTGGTCAACGGACTGGTCTACTCCGAGCAGTTCGGAGGGTTTCTGTATCACAGCTGGACGCAGAGTTTTATCGACGGGGGCTGGCAGGCGGTAGATCCCATCTTCGGCCAGACCGAAGCGGATGCCACCCACATCGAGGTGGTGGAAGGCGAAAGCGCGGCGGATGTGCTGCCGCTGATCGAATGGGTCGGAAAAGCGCGCATCCGCGTCTTGGCGGTGGAACCCGACGCTTCCGCGGCGCGCCACTGAGACGCCGGCTCTCGAAAATCTCTGATGCGTTTTACTGCGCGGCGTTCTCGACGAGCGCCTTGATCCCGGCCAGGTTTCGCAGCAGCGCCTCGGGTACACCGTGCCGCGCCCCGAGATATTCCGGGCTGTTGTAGGACAGCCAGACTTGCCCGGAAGCGTCTTCCCAGGCGAGGGCCTTGAGCGGCAGGTCGATGGCCACGCTGGGCGCAGCGATCATGAGCGGCGTGCCGGCTTTCGGGTTGCCGAAGATCAGCATCTGCGTGGGACGCATCTCGAGGCCGTTGCGGGCGGCGTCTCCGCTGAAGTCGATGCGGGCGAAGATGGTGAGACCCTTGGCCTTCGCTATGGACTCCAAGCGATCCACGGTTTCGGGCACCGAGTGGTTGCTGGGGACGCTCACAATGCCGTTGTCGGCGGCGAGCCCGGGTGTGACCATCGACGCCAGTGTCAGCGCTAGGGGTAAGAATCTCATGACGTAGTCCTCATGTCGCCTGGACGGTCCTCATTGTATTCCGCGCAACTCCGTCGCGGGCGGGCAAGGACTTCAACGGAATCGCCCGGCAGCACGCGCCCGGGCTCGATCACCCGCATATAGATTCCGCGCAGATTGCGATGGCGCAACTCCTTCGTCGACACGAACCGCAGCGCGTCCTGCCCGAACCGGGCCTGGAACTTCCGGCAGCCGTTGTGGGCCATCGGGGTCACAGCGAGCGTCGCGCTCCCGATGCGCAGACGGCTTCCGACCGGCAGATTCGAGACGGAGAGGTCCAGTTCCAGGAACAGATTGTCGCCAAATAAAGCGAGCGGCTGGCCGTTGGCGATCAGCCGCGCAACATCGGCCTGCATCACCGCGATCTGCATGTCCGGATCTCTTTGCGCCCGTCGACCCCAAGCGTCCCCAGGAACGCCGGCCTCGGCGGATACGCCGATCTGATCCAGGACCTCGCGCCGGCCGCCCGCACCTCGCCTCACGATCAGCGCAACACGTCCAGTGTCCGCCGGCCAGCGTGCCAGCTCGCATAGCTCTCGTTCCAGATCGCTGAATGTGCGAAAGCGCGAGGGCTCTCCCACGGAATCGGAATCCACATCCCTCCCCACTAACGTTCCCTCCCCATCAACAAGTCCTCAGCCGCAACTGTACTCTCGTCAGGCCGGTGGCGAGACGCGCCGCGCGTGTCCCTGGATATACGAACCGGGCGCGAGCCCGGATCAAGTGATCGCTAGATACGTTGCCAAGAGAACGCCGACCAATGCAACTGCCACAGAGAACAACGACGTGAGCCACGGTACGGGCAGTCGGGGGACGTCCTGCGGCGGGAGCGAGCGCACGTAGAGGCGATGGTTGCGCAAGGCGCCGAGGATGACGATGGCGCCCAAAACCACCAGGGCTATGCCCAGCGTTCTCGATGGCCAATGGCTATGAGGGCCGGGGTCGGCCGTGCCCCCTGAGTGGGACATCAGCGCCAGAAACAGGCCGAACCTGGCGACGACGAAGCCAAGGGCCATCACGGTCAGTCCCGACCGGACCCATGCCAGAAGGGTGCGCTCGGCGGCGAAGAACACGCGCGGGTCCGACATGCTCAGCAGACGCGCGATGGCATCACACGTGCCCGATCATCTGGACAGGCTCGCGGCCAACAGACACGATATTTTCCGGGGGCCATCACTGCAACTGCCGGACGAGGCCGGGCAACTCTTCGTGGTCGTCGTACCAGACGGGGCGCACGCCGAACTCGAGGTACTTTGCCGACTCGGTTTTGATCTCGCTCGCGGCGGGCTCCTGACCGTTCCTGTCGCGCGGCCACTGCAGAAGAGCATAGTGATAGCGTCCGGGGTATGCCGCGAACGCATCTCGGAGCAGGCCGTTCATCGCCTCGTCGGCGAATGAACAACCGATGTACAGCGCGACGTGCACCGGATTGGCCAGAAATCTGCAGAAGACGGTCTCGAGGATCTCGGAGCGCGGTCCCTTGTATATCGTCAAGTACTGTGAGGTGGAAAACACAAAGCGGACATTCGTGATCAAGAACAGGCGCCTTGGCGTGTATCCGTGCAGGTGGAATACGGCTTGATGCCACGGGCTCTCGCGGGCCAATTCGTCGGGGTCGCCTCCAAGGCTATCGCCCTTCATGGCCCAGGCCGCGTGCGGGATTTTTTGCTCGGTGAGCGCCTCGGACATCAGCGCATCGATGTTGTACGTAATGATGGAGTCCCAGCCTGGCAGCGGGTCGGCGCCGCGGCCGGGCACCTCCTGCGCATGCGCCAGTTCGGCGATAGCCCGATGAGTCTTGCTTGGCTCTTTCGCGCGGGCATAGAGGATTCCCGTCAGCAAGCGAAATAGCTCTTGGCCACAAAGGTCGTAGCAGACCTGGGCTCCACGCATAAGCGTTTCGACGTCCGTTTTAGAACCCTTGGCCTTGATCTCCGTCACGATCCCTCGGGCTATCTGCTCCTGCTCCTGTGTATAGCGCTTCACGGCGCCGACGCGTTGCTCGAAGCGCCAGGTGCCGGTTCCGCCCATGCGCACAGTGCCGTCGGGAAGGAACTCAATCGGAGGTTCGGCAGGATTGTCGGCCGCGGGGACGGGCTCGTAAAGCGCCAATCCCTTGTCGAGGGTTTCCTCCAACATGAGTCGCACGAGATCCGGCCAGGACGGCGCGCCGGCGCCCATCGAAACCCCGGCTCCCAAGACCGCCGACAACGCACTGGATTGGCGCATCAGGCGCAGCAGCCCGAGATCGAAGTCGCGAACGCGCCATCCCAGTCGGGTCCGGATCTGATCCACGAAGGGCAATGCGCGAGCCACCTTGGACTCGATTTCCGCCTTCGGCATGGACAACGGAAGCAGTGAGCCACGGTACATGCCGTTGATGTAGCTCTCGAGGACCAGCAGTGCAGCGGCCGGGTCGTCGTTGAGCGCAAGGTGCTCCAGCAGCGCAGAGTCGCCCCCGTTCAGGGCTTTTTCCCAGGCTGCCTGCTGCTTCGATGGTCGAGGGGCCAGCGATGGGTCCTGGGGCATCTTCGTCTCCCGTGTCGCGGCCTGCTGCTCATAACGAACAGACCGGTCGAGCTAGACCGCCGTGTTCACGATACCGCCGATGGCGCGCGTCACGCAACCCGCTCATCGGCTCATCTCCTTCCATAGCCGGGGCTCCAAGGCGGCGGCGGCCATGAATCCGCCCATGAACGCGCCCTGCACCCCCATGCTGCCGGCGTCTTGTCCCGCAAGCAGCAGTCCGCGCACCGGGGTGCGTACCCTGAGGGCGTCGCTTCCCAGGCGCGCGGCCGACATCTCGAGCCCGTACATGGCGCCGCGATGGGCGCCGACGAAAGAAGCCTGCGACAGCGGTGTGGAGAGCTCGTGAAAATCGATCAGCGGTGCGAGCCGCGGAAAGTGTCGCTGGAACTGCGCGAGCAGAGCCTCGGCGACCCACGCCTTGGTCGCTTCGTACGCTTCGGGCCGACGGCCAGGCGAACTATCGGCCCACGCGGAAAAGGCCTCCCAGCGGCACAGCGCCACCACTTCGGCGGTGTGACGTTGCGGATCACGGTGGGCCGAATCCTTCAGGGTCGGGAACGACACGAATATCGCCGGCGCGGGCTCGTCCGCCGGGCGCTCCCACACGCGCCCGATGTCATCGCTCTCGTACAGCCAGATGTTGGCTGGTGTTGCGCCGTAATCGCGGATGTCGCCGCGGAACCCGAGGTAAAGACTCAAGTAGGACAGGCTGGACTTCAGCGACCCGACCGCGGTGCGCCAGCCCGTCGCAACGCCGTCGGGGAGAGCGGCGGACGTATTGCGCGCGCCCATCGCCGAGACCACGATGGGCGCAGCAATCGACTCGCCGTTCTCCAGTTGAACACCCGCCGCGCGACCGTCCTTGACGCGAATCCCGGCCACTCTCGCGTTGGGGCGCAACTCGCCCCCCGCCCCGCGGATCGTCTCGCCGAGGGTGGTGGCGAACTGCGCTGGCCCGCCAACCGGGTAATACGCCCCCGCGAAATAGCTGCCGAGCACCCCCGCATGCACTGCCAAGGGTGATCGGTCCGGTGGTATGCCATAGTCGCCCCAGCGCGAAACGAGCAGTGCCCGGAGGCGTCGATCCCGAATCCCAGCCACCGCGTCCGCCGTGGAGGTGTTCAGCGCGCGGCGCACGCGTGCCGCGTGGTACCAGCCGATGAGGGCACCCAAGGGAGCGGGCATAGCGTTCGCCGCGAACAGCACGAGGCTTGCGCTCTGCGCCTCGTTGCAAGCGGCGAAGTAGGCATCGATTGCCGCGACCTCTGCCGGGAAGGAAGCCTTGAGGCGCGCAACCAAAGCCTCCCGCGGCGCCTCGATCGGAAACTCGAGGCCGGGGAGGCGCACGATGTCGTAAGGCGAGCCGATGGAGGAGAAGACAAGCCGTCCGTCGGTAAGCCAGCGCAGCAGGCGGCCGAACTGGCCATCGGGTCCCGGGATCTCGCCGACGCCACCGATGTAATGCACCCCGGCCGCGAAGGTGTATTCCCCGCGCACGAATGTCTGGGTCAGGCCACCGAGCTGGAAGTGCTGTTCCAACACGAGGACGCGTCGGCCGCGCTTCGCCAACGCGGCGGCCGCCGTCAACCCCCCGATGCCGGACCCGATAACGATGGCGTCAAAGGCTCGCTTGCTTGAGCTCATGGTTCGCCGTCCGGCACCGGTCGATCTTTCTGCGTAGTTTCGGCGGCACTCAGCGAATTACCTCATCCGCTCGCGCGAGAATCGACTGCGGGACTTTCAGACCGAGAATCTTTGCAGTTTGCAGGTTCACGACGAAGTCGAACTTCGCCGGACGCTCGATCGGCAGGTCTCCGGGGCGGGTACCTTTCAATATCTTGTCGATGTAAACGGCCATGCGGCTCGTCAAATCTTCGATGTTCGGTCCATAGCTCAGAACAGCACCGTCGGCGGCGAAATTCGCGAACAGCGCCATTAACGGCAGGCGGTACTGCGCAGCGAGCTCCAAGATTTGAGCTTTGTACGCGTCGAGCCCCGGGGAGTGCATATTGAGTACCGCTCCTGCCTTCCGCCCAATCGCTTCTTTGAACGCCGCCTCGAGGGTCGAGCCGTCTGGGACTTCGATGACGAACAGTCTAAGGTTCAAAGCCTGAGCTGCGCTCCTCACCGCATTTACCGGGCCTCTATCCATCGCGGGATCCCACAGCGCCACCACGCGAGTGACGGTGGGCAGGGTCTCTTTGAGAATCTCCAGGCGCTTGGCGCTGAATTCGGGAAGGTCCAGGAAGAAGCCGGTCAGGTTGCCTCCAGGATGGGCCAGACTGGAAGCAAACCCCTGCGCAACAGGATCGGTTTCGAGATCGACAGCAACAACCGGAATCTTTCGAGTCGCTCCCATCAGAGCTCGGACAGCGGCCGAGCCTCCGCACGCGATTAGATCAACGTTCAGACGGACCAAATTCGAGGCGAGGGCGGGCAACTCTTGAGGGGTTCCGTAGCTGCGCTCGAGGAGCAAGTTCTGCCCCTCCACATAGCCAAGCTTTTGCAGACCCGCCAGGATAAGCTCCTCGTAGATCCTGGGCCCTGGCTGGTTGAACATTCCTATCCGGAATACCTTGCCTGGTTGCGCTTTGCCCTGCCGCACCGAAAGCAATAAGCCAAGAGCAAGCAAGGAAAGAAACGTTCGCCGGTCGCTCATCGACGGCCTCCAGTCGCGTCCGCCTGTACTGCCGCCGAGGTTCACTTTAGCATCGCATTAGCTCATATCCGCCGCCGGACTTTCAGCATCGTCCGAAGCTATGCTCCACTTACGACGACGATTGCGCCCATACCGGAGCCAGGGGTTCGATATGAGTACCTTGGTCCTAGGACTAGCGAGGTATTGTTGCTAGCATAACTCTAGTTGTCTGGAACTCGCTCGCGAGCGGGTTGTGGCCTCTATCGCCTTGGATCCGCCGAGGGCAATAGAGAAGTTAGTAGGGACTGTGCCGCCGCTTGCGTACAGCCTTGACGAATCGGTAACGGCGAAGACATGGGTGATGGCTACAGGGTGCACGCGGGGCCCTTGGCTTTCGGCTGGACAGACCCCATCATTCGATCAGCAATCGAAGAGGAGCAGGCATGGAGCGGCGGCGTTTCGGTCCGACCGGGCGTGAGGTCGCAGTCATCGGTCAGGGGACGTGGTACATCGAAAACGCCAAGCGTGCTTCGGCCGTGGGCGCGTTGCGCCGGGGCCTCGATTTGGGCATGACCCATATCGATACCGCGGAGCTGTACGGGTCCGGCGCCGCGGAAGAGGTGATAGCCGAAGCGATCGTCGGCCGGCGAGACGAGGTCTTCCTGGTCTCCAAAGTCCTGCCCCAGAACGCGTCTCGACGCGGAACGATAGCGGCCTGTGAGCGATCGCTCGCCCGGCTCAAGACCAATCGGCTCGACTGCTACCTCCTGCATTGGCGCGGCCAGCACCCGCTGGAGGACACGGTCGCGGCCTTCGAGCAGCTTCGGCGCGACGGCAAGATATTGTCCTGGGGCGTGAGCAACTTCGATGTATCCGATCTCGAAGAGGTCCACAGCCTCGCCGGCGAGGGGACGATCGCCTGCAATCAGGTCCTGTACCATTTACAAGAGCGTGCGATCGAGCACGGTGTGATCCCGTGGTGCGAAAAGCACGGCGTGGCCATCGTCGCTTACAGTCCGTTCGCCCATGGGGGTTTCCCGGGCCCGCGCACCGCCGGTGGCCGGGTGCTGCAGGAGATCGCCGAGAGGCAGCGCGCCACTGCGCGCCAGGTCGCGCTGCGCTTTCTAGTACGACGGCCCGCGGTCTTCGCGATCCCGAAGGCCTCCACTGCGGAGCATGCCGCCGAAAACGCAGGGGCCGCGGACCTGCACCTGACCGAGACGGAGATAGCACGGATCGATGCAGCCTTCCCGCTCGGTCCGCGCCCGCGCGCGCTACCGATTTTGTGAGAACAAGAGGCCCCCAATGGCTGAGCCGCTGCTGATTCGCTGTCCCGTCTGTGGGACGAGCAATCGACTTCCGCGCGACAAGATAGAGCGGGGGCTGAAGCCCAAGTGCGGGCGCTGCAAGAACGCGCTGCCGATACAACTCGAACCGCTGACGGTCACGGACGGAACGTTCGCGGACGAGGTCGAGGGCGCGCAGCTGCCGGTGCTGGTCGATGCGTGGGCGCCATGGTGCGGACCGTGCCGGATCGTTGCCCCGGTGATCGACGAGCTGGCGACAGAGATGGCGGGGCGCGTAAGGGTCGTGAAGCTCAACGTGGACGAGAACCCGCTGACGGCGTCGCGCTTCCGGCTTCGCAGCATTCCGACTCTGCTGGTGCTGAAAGCGGGCCGGGAGGTCGATCGCATCGTGGGCGTGCAGCCCAAGCAAGAGATCTTGCGGCGGCTGGAGCGCGCCGTGGCCTGAGGAGGCCTGGTGCCGGCGGCTGTCGGGCCTCTATCGCTGGCGGGCCGTCTCAATCCTTGCCGGGGGTGGCGCCACGCGAGCGATCGTCGCGCTCGCGCATGAACCAATAGACGATGCCCAACGCTAAGGTGATGGCGGCCAGTCCCAGCAGCTGGCCTGGGCCGACGTCGTGCAAGTCCAGGATGATGAACTTACGGGCGAGGGCGAGCAAAGCGATAAGCAGCACCACTTTGGTCTGGATAATGCTCTGCTCGCGCGCAACGACATATTGAAGCGTGTGGTTGAACTCGAGAGCGATCAGGAGCGTCATGATCTCCCCGAAGATCACCTGAAACACGTTTTGATCAAGCGGGTCGAGCAGGTCGAACACCAGGCTGGCGATGACACTGAAGGAGAGCCGGCACAGAGCTACGACGATGATCACTGCGACCAGCAGCGTGAGGACTAGCGCAACCAGGCTCTCGAAACGCTGATAGTAGGTGAGGACCGACCACTCTCCCCTTACGTGCTTCCATCTTTCGGCTGTGCGCATCGGTCCTCCGGAGTCGATCCAACTGTTAGCCCCGCGTCCACCCTCCGCTCTCCATGATGAGCGCCATTTTCTGTGCGCGACTCGTCGTTACTCGTCTTCCGGCAACATGCCGTGGAGAGCTTGTTTGAGATACGGTGATCGGC
>DATJVW010000023.1:0-43975 GCA_035501675.1 Burkholderiales bacterium | reverse complement strand
GAACGGGAAGACGTAAGCGGTATAGAGCAGGCGGCCCAATTCCTTGGTGTTGCTATACCCCTCCGGCTTGGGCGGTGGCGCGGCAAGGGCCAGCAGGCCGGCGTGCCTGCCGGCGAGGACAATCGCCATTTCCAGCACCATGATGCCGGCCACCGTCAAGCCGGGCACGAGGTAGTCCCAGTAGCCCTCCCTGAGCCGGTCAATATTGATGTCGAGCATCATTACGACAAACAGAAACAGGACCATCACCGCGCCTACGTAGACGAGAATCAGGGCGATGGCCAGGAATTCGGCCTCCAGCAACATCCATAACCCGGACGTGGTGCCGAATGCCAGGACCAGGAACAAAGCCGCATGCACCGGATTGCGCGTCGTGATGACACGAATCGCTGCGAATAGCAGGATCGCTGCGAAGACGTAGAAGACGACAGATTGGAAGATCATGTCTGCTCCGTGCTGCGTGATTTGTGACAACACGCCGTCGTCTGGCTTGTTGCGGCGTAGGCTAATCGCCGCCTTGCGGCGGTTAAGCGCGAAGCGCGGCCGGAGCCACTCGTGACTCGTGAGAACGAGAGCGCGTCCCGTGCGCCGCCGGGGCCTGAGCGCACCGATTCGAACCGAGAGTTACGAATCACGAATCACCAATCACGAGTCACGGACTTCACCGGTAGCGCGCATCTTCCGCCCGATCCTTCGCGATCTGCTCCTCATAGCGGTCGCCCACCGCCAGCAACATCTCCTTCGTGTACAGCAGATCGCCACGCCGCTCGCCGTGGTACTCCAGAATGCGCGTCTCGACGATCGAGTCCACCGGGCAGGACTCCTCGCAGAAACCGCAGAAAATGCACTTGGTCAGGTCGATGTCGTAGCGGGTGGTGCGACGCGTCCCGTCAGCGCGCTGCTCGGACTCGATGGTGATCGCCAACGCCGGGCAAACCGCTTCGCACAGCTTGCAAGCGATGCAGCGCTCCTCGCCATTGGGGTAGCGGCGCAGCGCGTGCAGCCCGCGGAAGCGCGGCGACTGCGGCGTTTTCTCCTCCGGGAACTGGATCGTGATCTTGCGCGCAAACAGGTGGCGCCCGGTGAGAGCCATGCCCTTGACCAGCTCGAACAGCAGGAAGCTGCTGAAGAATTCCCGGATGCGCTGCAGCATGCTCAGCCCCACAACCACCAGGGGGTCTGCACCCAGGCGGCGACCACCACCAGCCATACGAGCGTCACCGGGATGAGCACTTTCCACCCCAGGCGCATGATTTGATCGTAGCGATAGCGCGGAAACGTGGCGCGGAACCAGAGGAACAAGAACAGGACGAAGCCCACCTTCAGGACGAGCCACAGGAAGCCGTCGGGCAGGAACGGGACCGGTGACAGCCACCCCCCCAGGAACATGACCGCGCACAGCGTCGAGATCAGGATCATGTTCATGTACTCGGCCAAGAAGAACAAGGCGAAGGTCATGCCCGAGTATTCCACGTGGAAGCCGGCTACGATCTCCGACTCGCCTTCGGCCACGTCGAAGGGAGCGCGGTTGGTTTCCGCCACCCCGGAGATGAGATACACGAGGAACAGCGGGAAAAGCGGAAACACATACCACGACGCCGCGCCGTATGCGCTTTCCTGGCCCCTGACGATCTGGCCGAGATTCATGCTGTGAGCGGCCAGCAGCACCCCAACCAGCGCAAAGCCCATCGCCAGCTCGTAGGCCACGATCTGGGCGGCCGAGCGCAGGCTGCCGAGGAAGGCATACTTGGAGTTCGACGCCCAGCCGGCGATGGTCACGCCGTACACTCCCACAGACGTCATGGCCAGGATGTAGAGCAGCCCGGCGTCGATGTTCGCGAGCGTCAGTTGCGGGCCGAAGGGAATCACCGCCCAGGCGGCAAGCGCGGGGGTCAGCAGCAGGATGGGCGCCAGCACGAACAGGAATTTGTTCGCGCCGGAGGGGATCACGATCTCCTTGACCAGGAGCTTGAGCACGTCCGCGATGGGCTGCAGCAGGCCTCTGGGCCCGACGCGGTTGGGACCGATGCGGACCTGCATGTAGCCGATCACCTTGCGCTCGGCCAGCGTGAGATACGCAACGCTCAGGATCAAGGGGATGGCGATCGCGATGATCTTGATGAGGGTCCAAAGCGCTACGCCGGCCGGACCCAGCGCCTGCTCCAGGAACTCGCCCATCAGGCCCTCACCCTGTCTTCTGCCGCCACGCGCGCCAGCTGCACCTCGCCGAACATGGAAGCCAGCGGCGAGGTCAGTGGATGAGCGGCCGGAATGCGCACGCAGCCCGCAGGTATGCGGTCATCGCGCTTCACCTCAAGCACGGCCTCGCCGCTTGCGGCTGACGCGAGCACGCGGTCGCCATGACGCAGCCCGAGACGGACCAGCAGGGTGCCCGACATCGATGCAACCGGCACCGCTGCGTCCGCTGTCTGCTGCAACGATCGGGCCCTGCGCACCAGCGCGTCGGCGAAATAGATCGGGACATCGGCGATGCGCTGCACGCCGGCGACGGCCGGTGCCGCCAGCGTCCCGATCTGCCGGTTCCCCGCAACGGCGTTGGACAGCCGTGCCGCGAGG
Source organism: Burkholderiales bacterium (assembly GCA_035501675.1). GTDB lineage: Bacteria > Pseudomonadota > Gammaproteobacteria > Burkholderiales > SHXO01 > SHXO01. Next base: position 41,398 of record DATJVW010000023.1, on the reverse strand, counting down.
TCGGTCGTGCCCAGAAGCTCGGCGCGGACCTGCTCGGCGGACGCGAACTCGAAGCCGGGCGCGCCCAGAAGATTTCCGAGCACGCGCAGGACTTTCCAGGCCGGGCGCGCCTCGCCCAGCGGGCGCACCACGCCATTGAACGCCTGCAGCCGTCCTGCCGTGTTGATGAAACAGCCGGCCGTCTCGGTGAAGGGCGCGACAGGCAGCAGCGCGTCGGCATATTCCGACGCCCGATGGCGGAAAGCGGACAACGCGACCACGAAGCCGGCGCCGCGCATCGCGGCCATGGCCCGCTGTGGGTCTTGCGTGTCGAGCTCCGCCTCTGCGTTCAGCAGCAGGTACGCCTCCAAAGGGTGCGCCAGCATCTGTGCGGCGTTGAGCCCCGCCGGCGTACCGAAGGGGACGGCGCCGGCGATGTAGCCGCCGACGCTATTCGCGGCTTCGCCCAGGAAGCCGAACTTCGCGCCGCAACTCTCGGCCAGGGCCAGGCCGAGCTGGTGCAGGATAGACCCCTGCGGGTGGTGCTGTGCCATGTTCCCCAGCAGAACCGCGCGAGGGCCGCCGCTCATCAGGCTCTCGGCGATGCGCTGCGCCGCTGGCGAGACCGAAACCGAGTCGAGCGCAGCACCGATATCGTCCACGAGCTGCGCCGCGCCGAGCTGGCGGGCCGCTTTGAGCACCTGTCCCAGCGCATTGGCCATTTCCACCGGCGGCACGACGAGCTTCTGGTGCAGCTTGATCAACTGGTCGTCGTCCAGCGCGTGGATCACGCTCACCTGCGCGCCTTTCTTGGCTGCCTGCCGCAGGCGCTGGGCCAGCAGCGGATGGTCCTTGCGCAGTTGGCTGCCGACAACCAGCACGCGGTCGAGCCGTCCCACGTCGGCGATCTCCAGGCCGAGCCAGGGCGCGCCCGCCATCCTCCCGTCCAACGAGAAATCGCTCTGGCGCAGGCGGAAATCGACGTTGCCGCTGCCCATCCCGCGCATCAGCTTCTGCAGGAGGTAAAGTTCCTCCAGCGTGGAGTACGGCGTAGCCAGCGCACCGATGGCTTGGGCGCCGTGCTTGTCGCGCACGGCCCTCAGCCCGCGCGCGACGTGTTCCAGCGCCAAGGGCCACTCGACTTCCTCCCATCTGCCATCGCGCTTGATCATCGGCCGTGTCAGCCGCTGCTCCGAGTTCAACGCCTCGTAGGAGAAGCGGTCCTTGTCCGACAGCCAGCACTCGTTGATCTGCTCGTTCTCCAGCGGCAGGACGCGAAGGACGCGGTCCAGCATCACCTGAACGATGAGGTTCGAGCCCAGTCCACAGTGCGGGCTGACCGACCTGCGCCGCGACAGCTCCCAGCTGCGTGCGGTGAACCGAAACGGCTTGGAGGTCAGCGCGCCCACCGGGCAGATGTCGATCATGTTGCCCGACAGCTCGGAGTCCACCGTCTTGCCGACGAACGCCACGATCTCGGCGTGTTCGCTGCGGCCGACCATGCCCAACTCTTTGACGCCGGCGATCTCCTGGCCAAACCGTACGCAGCGCGTGCATTGAATGCAGCGGGTCATTTCCTCTGCAGCGACGAGCGGGCCGAGGTCCTTGCTCACCACGACGCGCTTGGGCTCGTGGTAGCGCGAGGAACTCCCGCCATACCCGACCGCGAGGTCCTGCAGCTGGCATTCGCCGCCCTGGTCGCAGATCGGGCAGTCGAGCGGATGATTGATGAGCAGGAATTCCATCACCCCTTTCTGCGCCTGGATCGCCGCCGGCGAGTGCGTGTACACCTTCATGCCTTCGGTGACCGGCGTTGCGCATGCCGGCAGCGGCTTGGGCGCCTTTTCCACCTGCACCAGACACATGCGGCAGTTGGCCGCGATCGAGAGCTTCCTGTGGTAGCAGAAATGCGGCACATAGATGCCGAGCCGTCCGGCCGCATCGATGATGTTACAGTCGCCGGGGACCTCGATGGCGTGTCCGTCGATCTCGATATGGACCACCGGCATCGTCATCTCACCGGCTCCGTTCAGGCGTAGGCGGGGGCGCCCACCAAGCACCGTTTGTGCTCGATGTGGTATTCGAACTCCTTGCGGAAGTGCTTGATGAAGCTCTTCACCGGTAACGCCGCCGCGTCACCCAGGGCGCAGATGGTGCGCCCGGCGATGTTATCGCTCACCGATAGCAAGGTGTCCAGATCCTCCGGGGTGCCTTTGCCGTGCTCGATCCGGTCCACCATTCGATAAAGCCAGCCGGTCCCTTCACGGCAGGGCGTGCATTGCCCGCAGGATTCCTCGTAGTAGAAGTATGACAGGCGCAGCAAGGCGCGCACCATGCAGGTGGTCTCGTCCATGCAGATCACCGCGCCGGAGCCGAGCATGGAACCGGCTTTGGCGATGGAATCGTAGTCCATGTCGGTAGCCAGCATGACGTCACCGGGAAGGACCGGCATCGACGATCCACCGGGAATGCACGCCTTGAGCCGTCCGCCGGCGCGCATGCCTCCGGCCATCTGCAGCAGCTGTGCGAACGGCGTGCCCAGTTTGACCTCGTAGTTGCCGGGACACTGAACGTGACCCGACACGGAAAAGACCTTGGTACCGCCGTTGTTGGGCCGCCCGAGAGCGAGGAAGGCATCGCCGCCGTTCACGATGATCCAGGGAACCGCGGCGAGAGTCTCCGTGTTGTTCACCGTCGTGGGCCTGCCGTACAGACCGTAGCTGGCCGGAAACGGCGGCTTGAAACGCGGCTGGCCCTTCTTGCCCTCCAAAGAGTCCAGCAGCGCGGTTTCCTCGCCGCAGATATAGGCCCCCCACCCGTGATGCGCATAGAGGCGGAGGCTGAACTCGGAGGCGAGAATCTTGTCGCCCAAGTATCCGGCCGCATACGCTTCCTGCAACGCTTCCTCGAAGCGCTCGTACACTTCCCAGATCTCGCCGTGGATATAGTTGTACCCCACGCTGATGCCCATGGCGTACGCCGCGATGATCATCCCCTCGATCACGATGTGGGGGTTATAGCGCAGGATGTCGTAGTCCTTGAAGGTCCCGGGCTCGCCCTCGTCCGAGTTGCACACCAAGTACCTCTGCCCGGGGACGTTGCGCGGCATGAAGCTCCATTTCAACCCGGTGGGAAAGCCCGCGCCGCCGCGGCCGCGCAAGGTCGACCTCTTGACCTCCGCGATCACCGCCTCTGGCGTGATCTTCTGCTGCAGGATCTTCTTGAGCGCCTGGTAACCGCCGCGCGTCTCGTAATCCTTCAGCCGCCAGTTCAGGCCGTCCAGGCCTTTGAGGATCACGGCATCCGGCCCGTAGACGTCCGTCGCGAACGGGGTATGGGAGGTCTTCACTTGGACAGTTCCGCGATGAGCCGATCGAGCATCTCGGGCCTCATCTCGATCAGCATCTTCCTGTCGTTGTGTAGCAGGACGGGAGCATCCCCGCACGCGCCGAAGCACTCCCCTTGCTTGAGGGTGAAACGGCCGTCCGGCGTGGTCTCATCCCAGTCGATGCCCAGCCTCTTCTTCAGATGGCCGGCAGCGTCCTCAGCGCCGGAAAGAGCGCAAGGCAGGTTGGTGCAGATGCACAGCTTGTGCTTGCCAACCGGCTCGAGGTCGTACATGCCGTAGAAGCTCGCGACTTCGTACACGGCGACCGGCGGCATGCCGAGGTACTCGGCGACGAAGTCCATCGTCTCGCTCGACAGGAAACCGTGCTCGCCCTGGGCGATGGTCAGCGCTGCCATCACCGCCGACTGCCTCTGGTCGGCGGGATACTTGGCGAGGGCTTTGTCTATACGGGCCAGCGCGTCGCGGCTGAGCAGCTCGTTCACACGATCACCGATCGACCTCGCCGAACACGAGGTCCTGAGTTCCGATGATGGCCACCACATCGGCCAGCATGTGCCCTTTCACCATCTCGTCCATGGCGCCGAGATGCGCGAAGCCCGGCGCTCGGATCTTCAGCCTATAGGGCTTGTTGGCGCCATCCGATACGAGATAGATGCCGAACTCGCCTTTCGGGGCTTCCACCGCCGCATAGACTTCGCCTTCGGGAACGTGGATGCCCTCGGTGAACAGCTTGAAGTGATGGATCAACTCTTCCATGTTGGTCTTCATCTCCAAGCGCGAGGGCGGCGCAACTTTGTGGTTGCCCGTGATGACGGGACCGGGGTTGTCGCGCAGCCAGTCGATACACTGCCGGACGATGCGGTTGCTCTGGCGCATCTCCTCGACCCGCACCAGGTAGCGGTCGTAGCAGTCGCCGCTTACTCCCACGGGAATGTCGAACTGCACGCGATCGTAGACCTCGTAAGGTTGCTTCTTGCGCAGGTCCCATTCCACTCCCGACCCGCGCAGCATCGGGCCGGTGAACCCGAGCGCCTTCGCGCGCTCGGCCGACACGACGCCTACTCCCACCGTGCGCTGTTTCCAGATCCGATTGTCGGTGAGCAGCGTCTCGTACTCGTCCACCAGTTTCGGAAAGCGCGTGGCGAAATCCTCGATGAAGTCCAGCAGGCTGCCCTGGCGACTCGCGTTGAGACGCTTGACAGCCTCCTTGTTGCGCAAGGGTGACTCCTCGTACTGCGGCATGCGCTCGGGCAGGTCGCGATAGACGCCGCCCGGGCGATAGTAAGCGGCATGCAACCGCGCGCCGGACACCGCCTCGTAGCAGTCCATCAAATCTTCGCGTTCGCGGAAGCAGTACAGGAAGACGGTCATGGCGCCGATGTCCAGCCCATGGGCGCCGAGCCACAGCAGGTGGTTCAGTATCCTCGTGATCTCGTCGAACATCACCCGGATGTATTGAGCACGCAACGGGACATCGATGCCGAGGATCTTTTCTATGGCCAGGCAGTAGGCATGCTCGTTGCACATCATCGACACGTAGTCGAGGCGATCCATGTAGGGCACGGATTGGAGGTAGGTCTTGTGCTCGGCCAGCTTCTCCGTAGCGCGGTGCAGAAGGCCGATGTGCGGGTCGGCGCGCTGGATCACTTCGCCATCGAGCTCGAGCACCAGCCGCAACACTCCATGCGCCGCCGGGTGCTGGGGACCGAAATTCATCGTGTAATTTCGAATTTCAGCCATTGCGCTCCTCAGGGGACCGCGCCGGGCGGCCCCAGTCAAAGTTCATGGTGCACTTGCGAATCTCTGCCACGACCGCTGCCTATTGCTTGTGCTTCGGCTCGACATCCGCGTAGCTCGCTTCGCGCACGACGCGCGGCACGATCTCGCGCGGCTCAATGGTGACCGGTTGGTAGATCACGCGCTGCTGGTCGGGGTCGTAGCGCATCTCGACATTCCCGGACAGCGGGAAGTCCTTGCGGAAAGGGTGCCCGACGAACCCGTAGTCGGTGAGGATGCGTCGCAAGTCGGGATGTCCGGTAAAGACGATCCCGAGCAGGTCGAAGGCTTCGCGTTCATACCAGTCGGCCGACGGCCATAGCGCGGTGACGGAGTCCACAACGGGCAGTTCGTCATCTGCGGCGAACAGGCGCAGCCGCAGCCGCCGGTTGTGGAGCATCGACAACAGATGGTAGACGACGGCGAAACGCCGACCCTCTCGGATACCGTCCTTGTAGGTCAGATAGTCGACGCCGCAAAGGTCGGTGAGTTGTTCGAAGCGCAGATCCGGCGCGTCGCGCAATACCCGCGCGACGCCGAGCATGTCCGCCGGCTCGATTTCCACGGTGAGTTCGTCCCGGGCGCAAACGACGCTGAGCAAGCGGCCGTCGAAGTGCTGTTGCAGAGCGCTCTGCAGCTCGTCGGTGCGCGTGGGCATGCTGGGTCGGGTGCGGAGTGGTCCCTAGCGGGCAATCGTATTGGTACGGCGGATTTTGTTCTGCAGCTGGATGATGCCATAGAGCAGCGCTTCCGAGGTTGGCGGGCAGCCGGGCACGTATACATCCACCGGGACGATGCGGTCGCAGCCGCGCACCACGGAGTAGGAGTAATGATAATAACCCCCGCCGTTGGCACACGAGCCCATGGAGATCACCCAACGCGGCTCGGCCATCTGGTCATAGACCTTGCGCAAGGCGGGAGCCATCTTGTTGCACAGGGTGCCGGCTACGATCATCACGTCGGATTGGCGCGGGCTCGGGCGGAAGACGACGCCGAAGCGGTCCAGGTCGTAGCGCGCCGCCCCGGCGTGCATCATCTCCACCGCACAACAGGCCAGGCCGAAAGTCATCGGCCACAGCGACCCGGTGCGGGTCCAGTTGATCACGTTGTCCAGGGTGGTCGTGACAAAACCCTGCTCGGTGATGCCCTCGATGCTCATGTGCCTATTTCGTCCAAAGCAGCCCTCCTTCTAGAGCAGACCGCATCCAGGGAGCAAAGGTTTCACTCCCACTCCAATGCGCCCTTGTTCCATTCGTAGATGAAGCCCACCACCAGAATTCCGAGGAAGACCATCATGGATACGAAACCAAATAACCCGATCTCCTGGAGGACCACAGCCCACGGGAACAGAAAGGCGATCTCCAGATCGAACAAGATGAACAGGATGGCGACGAGGTAGTAGCGAACGTCGAACTTCATGCGCGCATCCTCGAAGGCCTCGAAGCCGCACTCATAGGGCGACAGCTTTTCGGCGTCGGGCCTGTGCACGCCGAGCAGCCTGCTCGCGCTGCTCCCGACAAGCGGGAGCAGAATGCCGATCGCAAGCCCGACGCAAATGAACATCAGGATCGGAAAATACTGTCCCAGCATACCCTGTTCGGGGCTGACCCCGGTGAAGGCAAACGCTCCCGCTCCGCTTCGTACACGGTCCAAACCGGACTACCGGCTCTCAACATCACTGCGCCCGCACCCGCGAATTCCTGGTGCCGATGGTGAGACTCGAACTCACACGGCTTTCGCCACCGCCCCCTCAAGACGGCGTGTCTACCAATTTCACCACATCGGCTTGGGTTCCGCCGGCGCGCTTGGGTCGAGGACTCCGGCGCGTGCCTCGGCCTACTTTGGAATGTCCTTGGCCTTCGATTCCCCTTGCGGCGGCGTGGTATCCGCCGGCTTGGTTGCGGCGGCGGGAACCTCGGCAGGCGGCTGCTCGGGAGTGCGCGTCTCCATTACGCTGCCCACCTGGGGCCTGTGACTGATGACGTAGGTCAGGCCCATGCTCGTAAGGAAGAACACGGCGGCGAGAACCGCCGTGCTTCGGCTGAGGAAGTTAGCCGATCCCGACGCACCGAACAGGCTGCCCGACGCACCGCTACCGAACGCCGCACCCATGTCGGCGCCCTTGCCGTGCTGAAGCAGAACCAGCCCTACGACTCCAGCCGCCGCGATCACATGCACCAGCAGAATCAAAATGTCGATCATCTCCGTACCCCAAAAATCCAGTCACTGGTCCGCGGCGCGGCAGATCGCCACAAATTCGCTCCCGATCAGCGACGCCCCGCCGATCAAACCACCGTCTATATCCGGCATGGCGAACAGCTGGGCGGCGTTGGACGCCTTGACGCTGCCGCCATAGAGTATCTTCACTTGCTCAGCCGCAACACCTGCGCCACCCGCAACGCGAGCCCGGATGTGGGCGTGCACGGCCTGCGCCTGCTCGGGTGCAGCGGTTTTACCGGTACCGATGGCCCATACCGGCTCATAGGCTATGACCCCCGCGGCGAGCGCCTGTGCGCCGAAGCGCGCCGTAACGGCAGCGAGCTGCGCGTCCACCACCGATTCGGTATCGCCGGCCTCGCGCTGTGCCAGGGTCTCGCCCACGCATAGAATCGGCACCAGGCCAACGTCGACCGCCGCCTTGTACTTGAGGGCGACCGTAGCGCTGTCCTCGCCATACAGCGCGCGGCGCTCGGAGTGTCCGACGATTACATAGGCGCAGCCGAGATCGCGGAGCATGCCGCCGGACACTTCTCCGGTGTGCGCCCCCGCCGCGTGGTGGCTGAGATTCTGCGCGCCCCATGCGATGGGCGTCTCGCGCAGTATGTCGCGCGCCTGTCCCAGATAGGGGAACGGAACACAAACGGCCTGCTGTGACCGTGACAGCGCCTTGGACCCGCCGACGACCTCCGCCAGCAGCTTCGCGTTGTCTGAAAGACGCCCATGCATCTTCCAGTTCCCAGCCACCAGCTTTGCTCGCATCTGTTCAGTCGAAAGACCGAGCCGCCGTCCGAGGACGATCCGGCTGCCCGGCAACCCCGCGTAAAAACGCAAGAATGTTACTCTGCCCGACGGGGGCGGTCAATTTGAAGAGCTACCGCGCGGCGCTGCGCAGCCGAGTGCGGTCCGTTCGATGCATGCCTGAGGGGCAATGCGCCTTGCGCATCGCGCGAAGCCCATGCCCTGGAATGGCGTCTTTGCCCTGAGTAGCCGACGCGTCTTGTCCGCGCCGTGGCATCGCAGGTCGATCAGCCGAAGCGGCCCGTGATGTAATCCTCGGTGGCCTGATTCCTGGGTTTGATGAAGATGGTGTCGGTGCTGTCGAATTCGATCAGCTCACCGAGATACATATAGGCGGTGAAATCCGACACGCGCGCGGCCTGTTGCATATTGTGGGTCACGATGACGATGGTGTAATCCTGCGTGAGCTCCGAGACCAGCTCCTCGATCTTGGCGGTGGAGATCGGGTCGAGCGCCGACGTCGGTTCATCCAGCAGCAGCACCTCGGGCCTCACCGCGATGCCGCGGGCGATGCACAGGCGCTGCTGCTGTCCACCCGACAGGCTCAGGCCACTCTGGTTCAACTTGTCTTTCGCCTCCTCCCACAGCGCCGCCTTGCGCAACGCCCACTCTACCCGCTCGTCCATCTGCGCCTTAGACAGGTGCTCGTAAAGCCTTACGCCGAAGGCGATGTTGTCATAGATCGACATGGGAAACGGCGTAGGCTTTTGGAACACCATTCCGATCTTGGCGCGCAGCAGGTTGAGGTCCTGCTTCGGCGTGAGGATATTCGAACCGTTGAACAGGATCTCGCCTTCTGCCCGCTGACGCGGATACAGGTCATACATGCGGTTGAGCGTGCGCAGCAGGGTCGATTTCCCGCAGCCGGACGGCCCGATGAACGCGGTGACCTTGTTCTCGGGAACGTCCATGCTGATCCTCTTCAACCCCTGATAGTCGCCGTAGAAGAAGTTGAGATCCCGGATCCGGATCTTCGGAGGGGTAACGGTCTCCTTACGCTTCGCATCCAGTCTGACCATGGTGTCCATTACGCCGTCGCCTCCGGTTCCAGAAGCCGCTCAGGTGGAAATCTTCTGGCGGGTCAGCACCCGCGCGATGATGGAGAGCAGCAGCACGCTCAGGGTGATGAGCAGCGCGCCGACCCACGCCAGCCGCTTCCAGTCTTCGTACGGGCTCATGGCGAACTGGAAGATCACCACCGGCAAGTTGGCCAGCGGCGCGTTCAGGTCGCTGCTCCAGAACTGATTGTTGAGGGATGTGAACAGCAGCGGCGCCGTCTCTCCGCTGATGCGGGCCAGGGACAGCAGTATCCCGGTGATGACGCCGGCGCGCGCTGCGCGTAGCGTCACCAGTAGGATGACCTTCCAGCGCGGGGCTCCCAGCGCTGCGGCCGCCTCCCGCAGGCTGTTGGGCACAAGCGAGAGCATGTTGTCGGTGGCCCGGACGACGACCGGGATAGCGATGAGCGCGAGCGCGAACGCTCCTGACCAGCCGGAAAAGTGCCCGACCTTGGCGACATAGACAGCATAGACGAACAACCCCAGGATAATTGAGGGAGCCGACAACAGGATGTCGTTGACAAAGCGCGTCACCGGGGCGAGCCAGCTGCGCTGCCCGTATTCCGCGAGGTAAATTCCGGCAAGGATGCCGGTCGGCGTCGCGATCAGGGTGCCCATGCCAACCATCAACAGGCTGCCGTAGATGGCGTTGAGCAACCCGCCGTCGTTGCCGGGCGGCGGCGTCATCTGCATGAAAACCTGCGGCTTGAGCGCGCCCAGCCCCTTGAACAGCAGCGTTCCGAGGATCCAGACCAGGGCGCCCAGGCCGATCATCATCGCAACCATAGACAGGGCCAGACCGATCTGGTTGGCGACAATGCGTTTGCGGTACAGGTTCATGGCCCTATGCGCCGTCACGTGCGCTCGCCCTCGCCCCGCGCCACACGCAGGAGCAGCAGCTTGGCCGCGGCCAGCACGATCAGGGTGATCACGAACAGCAGCAGACCCAGCGCAATGAGGGCACTGGTGTGCATCTCGCTGTGGGCCTCGGCGAACTCGTTGGCTAGGCTGGAAGCGATGCTGTTGCCGGGACTGAATAGGGACAAGCTCAAGTCGTAGGAGTTGCCGATCACGAAGGTCACTGCCATGGTCTCGCCCAGCGCGCGCCCCAGCCCGAGCATGATGCCGCCGACCACACCGGCCTTGGTGTAGGGCAGCACCACGTGCCATACCACTTCCCACGTCGTGGATCCGAGCGCATAGGCCGATTCCTTGAGGATGGCAGGGACGATTTCGAACACGTCCCGCATGACCGCCGCGATGAAGGGAATCACCATGAACGCCAGGATGATTCCGGCAGTCAGAATTCCGATGCCCGTAGGCGGGCCTTGGAACAGCGTGCCGATCAGCGGAATGTGCCCGAGGGTCGTCTGCAGGAAAGGCTGCACGTGCTCCGCGAACAGCGGCGCGAACACGAACAGTCCCCACATGCCGTAGATGATGCTGGGGACCGCGGCCAAGAGCTCGATGACGATACCCAAGGGCGTGCGCAGCGCAGTGGGGCACAACTCGGTGAGGAACAGCGCGATGCCGAAGCTGAGCGGAATGGCGATGAGCAACGCCACGGCCGAAGTAGCCAGCGTGCCGAAGATCGGCACAAATGCGCCGAACTCCTCCGTCACGGGGTTCCACTGCGTGTCGAACACGAACTGCAGCCCGAACTTGTGGAAGGCGGGGGCGGCGCCGATCGCCAGCGAGACGACGATAGCTGCGAGCAAACCCAGCACCACCACCGCAAAGAGCTGGGTCGTCCGCCGGAACAGGGCGTCCTGCCGCCCCTGCTTGATGGTGTTGTAGTGTGCGGTCGGCTCGTCCGTCGTCACTGTCAGCGCATCACTGATCGAAGGCGAGCCCAAATTTACTCCGGTTCCGAACAAAATTGAAACGAAACAACGCCGCCGGGCCGAGCAGCCCGGCGGCGCTTACCCGGATCGGCCGCCGGGCGACGCCGTTACCGGTTCCAGACCACTGCGCCGCTCGCGGTCTTGATCTGCGTACGCCAGGCGTTCTCGATCAGCTTGACGACGCTGGCCGGCATCGCCACGTAGTCCAGCTCGCTCGCCATGCCGCCGCCGTTTTTGAAGGCCCAGTCGAAGAAGGCGAGCACGGCCCCCGTCTTCGCCGGGTCGGCGGGAACCTTGTGCAGCAGGATAAAGCTGGCGCCGGTCATGGGCCAGCTTTTCGCTCCGGGCTGATCGGTCAGCAGCTCGTAGAAGCCGGGAGCCTTGTCCCAGCGCGCGTTGGCCGCGGCGGCGGCGAAGGACTCATCGTCCGGCTGCACCACCTGCCCTGCCCTGTTCTGCATCTGGCAGTAGCCCATGTTGTTCTTCTTCGCATAAGCGTACTCGACATAGCCGATCGAGCCCTTGATGCGCTGGACATAGGCCGCGACGCCTTCGTTGCCCTTGCCGCCCACTCCGACCGGCCATGAAACCGACGTGCCCTCTCCGACCCGGCTCTTCCACTCGTTGCTGACCTGCGAGAGGTAGTCGGTGAAAACGAAGGTGGTCCCCGACCCGTCGGCCCGCCGCACGACTGTGATGGCCGACGCGGGAAGTTTCAGATCCGGGTTCAACGCCACGAGCGCCGGATCGTTCCAGGTCTTGATGTTGCCCAGGAAGATGTCGGCAAGCGCCCGGCCGGTCAGGCGCAGCTGCCCCGGCGACACCCCCTCCAGGTTCACCACGGGCACCACGCCGCCGACGATAGCCGGGAATTGCAGCAGCCCGTCCTTGTCGAGTTCTTCGGGGGTGAGCGGCATGTCGGACGCGCCGAAGTCGACCGTCTTCGCTTTGATCTGTTTGATGCCGCCGCCCGAACCGATCGACTGATAGTTCATGCCGATGCCGGTTTGTGTCTTGTAGGCGTCGGCCCACTTGGCATAGATCGGATAGGGGAACGTCGCACCGGCGCCCGTGATGTCCGCGGCGGTACCGGCCGCTGCCACTGCCCAAGCACCCAGGAGCAATAGTATTTGAACTGTGTAGTTGCGCATTGAAGTCGTCCCCCCAGACGGATGATGCCGAAGTGCACAGAGTAAGGCGAGGGCAGTCTAGCCTGCGCAGATGACAGATCCGTTACACCGCACGGCCCGAGCGCGAGCCCGCGGTTGCCAAGCGCTCCGGACATCGTCCGGTGGCGTGGACCTGTACCGGCGGTCGGGGCCGCGCCGGGGACGGTCCGGCTCAGTCCCGGAGCCCGGACGCGGCCATACCCGAGGCGCGAATCGACGTCGCGATGGATTCCGCGAGCTCCCGGACCAGGCTCTCCGGCTCGCCCTCCACCATGACCCGGACTACCGGCTCGGTGCCCGAGGGGCGAAGGAGGACTCTACCGCTCTCGGCCAGCCTAGCCTGGGCGAGCTTGACAGCGGCCTGGACCTCGGGGCGCTGACGCGGATCGGCGCCGCGCTCGATGCGGACGTTCACCAGCACCTGCGGGTAGAGCACCAGCGCGGACGCGAGCTGGTCCAGGGTCCCGTTCCCGGCGCGCAACGCATGCAGGACCTGCAGCGCGGAGACGATGCCATCGCCGGTGGTGTGTTTGTCCAGGCAGACGATGTGGCCGGAGTTTTCTCCGCCGAGTTGCCAGCCCACTTCACGGAGCTTTTCCAGCACGTAGCGATCGCCTACCGCTGCGCGCGCAAATGGGATATGCAGCTGCGCCAGCGCGCGCTCCAGGCCGAAGTTGGTCATCAGCGTGCCGACCACCCCGCCTCTGAGCGCCTTGTTCTCGTGCCGGTGGCGCGCGATCACGAACAGCAGCTGGTCGCCGTCGTACAGCCGCCCGCCCCGGTCGGCCATCACCACCCGGTCGCCGTCGCCGTCCAGCGCGATGCCCAGATCCGCCTGGTTCTCGATCACCGCCTGCGCGAGCGTCTGCGGATGGGTCGCGCCGCAGTCGCGGTTGATGTTGAGCCCGTCGGGTTGATTCCCCACGGCCACTACATCCGCGCCCAGCTCGTGCAGCACATGCGGAGCGATGTGATAGCTGGCGCCATGGGCGCAGTCCACCACGATCTTCAGCCCGCGCAGATCCAGATCGTTCGGGAACGTGCTCTTGCAAAACTCGATGTAGCGCCCCGCCGCGTCGTTGATGCGGCGGGCCTTGCCCAGCCCCGCCGAAGGCGCCGTCACGATCGGGTCCTCCAGCCGACGTTCGATCTCCTGCTCGATCGCGTCGAGCAGCTTGTCGCCGTTGGCGGAAAAGAACTTGATGCCGTTGTCTTCGAACGGGTTGTGCGACGCGCTGATGACAACGCCCGCCTGCAACCGCAGAGCGCGGGCCAGATAGGCGACCGCCGGAGTCGGGATCGGGCCGCTCAGGTAGATGTCCACCCCGGCGGCCGACAATCCGGCCTGCAGCGCCGATTCCAGCATGTAGCCGGAAATACGCGTGTCCTTGCCGATCAGGACCGCGGGCGGGTCGGTCGCGGTCCCGCGCGGCGCGCTGCCGGCCAGGACTTTACCGGCTGCGTAGCCCAGGTGCATGACCATCTCGGGCGTGATCGGCAGCTCGCCCACCTTGCCGCGCACGCCGTCGGTCCCGAAATACTTTCTAGTCATCGAAGCGGGACCCCAGCTCGTCTACTGCGCCCAGGATGCGTAGCGCGTCGCGGGTTTGCGCCACATCGTGCACCCGCACTATGGCGGCGCCGCGCTGCACTGCCAGCAACGCAGCCGTGACGCTGGCGATGGTCCGCTGTTCCGTGGGCTGGTTGGTGATTCTACCCAAAGTGGATTTGCGCGAGAGGCCGACGAGCACCGGGACGCCAAGTTCAACGAGCGCCCCGAGGTTGCGCAGCAGCTCCAGGTTGTGAGCCGAGCGCTTGCCGAAGCCGAAGCCAGGGTCCACCACGATGCGGCTGCGGGACACGCCCGCCGCTTCGGACGCCGCCACGCGGCGCGCGAGGAACTCCCGAACCTCGCCGACCACGTCGTCGTAGTGCGGGTTCTCCTGCATCGTCAGCGGATCGCCGCGCGTGTGCATGAGGCAGACGGCGCACTCGCTGCCGCGGACCACGTCGATCGCGCCGTCGGTCTGCAACGCGTTGACGTCGTTGATCATACTCGCCCCCGCAGCGAGGGCCGCGCGCATGACTTCGGGCTTCTGGGTGTCGACCGACAGGGGAAGGTCGAGCCCGCGCAGACCCTCGACTACGGGCAGGACGCGGTCCAGCTCCTGCGCCGCAGGCACGGGCCGCGCGCCCGGGCGGGTGGACTCGCCTCCGATGTCAAGGATGTCCGCCCCCTGGCGCGCCAGCTCGCTTCCGTGGGCAATCGCCCGGTCGGCTTCCAAGAACCGGCCGCCGTCGGAGAACGAATCAGGCGTGACGTTTACCACGCCCATGATCAGAGGCCGGGCCAGCGACAAAACGAAACGCCCGCACTGAAGTGCGGGCGTTGGGGCAGCGGTTGGGGGAAGGCGCAAGGTGCGCGCGGCAGATCCGCCCCGCTGGGCGTGCGCCTCGCCGCTCACTGCCCCGCCCTACGGTCGATCACTTGATTCCCGGCGCCGGCGTCGAGCTCGGCGCGGGCGCGGTGGGCGAGCTGTCCGGCGGCGGAGGTGGCGCGGACGGCGCTGGCTTCGGCGGGCGCGGCGACCGTCCGGCCATGATGTCGTTGATCTGGTCAGAGTCGATCGTCTCCCACTCCAGCAGGGCTTTGGCCATGCTCTCGACCTTGTCCCGGTTATCCTCGATCAGCTTGCGGGCAAGCGTGTATTGCTGGTCGATGATGCGCCGGATCTCGGCATCCACGCTTTGCATAGTGGCTTCGGAGACGTTCTTGTGGGTGGTGATAGAGCGCCCGAGGAACACCTCTCCTTCGTCCTCACCGTACACCATCGGGCCCAGGGCGTCGGTCATGCCCCACTCCGTGACCATGCGGCGCGCGAGATCGGTCGCCTTGCGGAAGTCGTCGCTCGCGCCGGTCGTCATCTGGCCCATGAACACTTCCTCCGCGATCCGGCCGCCGAACAGCACGGCCACGCGGTTGAGCAGGAAGTCGCGATCGTAGCTGTAGCGGTCCTGCTCGGGCAGCTGCATCGTCACGCCGAGCGCGCGCCCGCGCGGGATGATGGTCACCTTGTGCACCGGGTCGGTCTTGGGGAGTATTTTGGCGATCACCGCATGCCCGGACTCGTGATATGCGGTGTTGCGACGTTCCTCTTCGGGCATGATCATGGAGCGGCGCTCCGCGCCCATGATGATTTTATCCTTGGCGCGCACGAAGTCGTCCATCTCGACCAGGCGCTTGTTGCTACGAGCGGCGAACAGCGCCGCCTCGTTCACCAGGTTGGCCAGGTCCGCCCCCGAGAACCCCGGGCAGCCGCGCGCGATGATGTCGGCGCGCACGTCCGGGGCCACCGGCACTTTGCGCATGTGCACGTTGAGGATCTGCTCGCGGCCCCGAATATCGGGCAGCGGCACCACTACCTGGCGGTCGAAGCGTCCCGGGCGCATCAGCGCCGGGTCGAGCACGTCGGGACGGTTGGTCGCCGCGATCACGATGACGCCGGAGTTGCCCTCGAAGCCGTCCATCTCGACCAGCAGCTGGTTCAGCGTCTGCTCGCGCTCGTCGTTGCCGCCGCCCAGACCGGCGCCGCGCTGGCGCCCGACAGCGTCGATCTCGTCGATGAACACGATGCAAGGCGCGTGCTTCTTGGCCTGGTCGAACATGTCACGCACACGCGCTGCGCCCACGCCGACGAACATCTCGACGAAGTCGGACCCCGAGATGCTGAAGAAGGGCACCTTTGCTTCCCCTGCGATGGCCTTGGCCAGCAGCGTCTTGCCGGTGCCGGGACTGCCGACCATCAGAACGCCGCGCGGGATGCGCCCGCCCAGCTTCTGAAACTTGCCCGGATCGCGCAGAAACTCCACCAGCTCCTTCACTTCCTCCTTGGCTTCCTCGCAGCCGGCCACGTCGGCGAAGGTCACCTGGTTGTTGCTCTCGTCCAGCATGCGAGCGCGGCTCTTGCCGAAGGAGAAGGCGCCGCCGCGTCCCCCGCCCTGCATCTGGCGCATGAAGAAGATCCACACGCCGATCAGCAGCAACATGGGGAACCAGGAGATGAATACCTGCATCAGGAAGCCCTGCTCCTCTTCGGGTTTCGCTTCCACGGTCACGCCGTTCTTGAGCAGATCGCTCACCATCCACAGGTCGGGCGCCGGGTACGTCACGAACTTCTCGCCCGACTTCTTGACGCCTTTGATGAGCTTGCCCTCGATCGTCACCCTGGTGATGTTGCCCGACCGCACTTCCTCGATGAACGTGGAGTAGTCCATCGGCTTTTGGCTCGGCTGGCGTGCGCTGAACTGGTTGAACACCGTCATGAGGACCAGCGCGATCACCAGCCAGATGGCGACGTTCTTGATGAGGTTATTCAAACCGGCTCCTTGGCCCCCATCGGGGCGTGGGTGCTTGCCTGTGCGATTGTATAGCCATTCCGCGCTACACAGGCTTACGCTTGGCGGATCAAGCCCTTGCCGAGCAGATAGACCTCGCTGCTACGGCCGCGGGACGCGTACGGCTTGCGCGTCAAAACCTGGCGAAAGTGCGGCCGTAGCGCCTCACGCAGTTCTCCGAAGGCCACACCCTGGAACGTTTTGACCAGCAGGTTTCCGTCCGGTTTCAGGCACTTGACGGCGAAGTCCAGGGCGAGCTCGGCCAAGTGCATGCTTCGTGCCTGATCCGAGATGCCGATGCCACTGATATTGGGAGCCATGTCCGACAGCACAAGGTCCACGGGTGCCCCGTGTAACTCGCCCTCTAAGCGCTCGAGCGTTCCCACCTCCTGAAAATCGCCTTGGATGAGGACGACCGAGCGCAGGGCCACCATCTCCAGAAGGTCCACCGCCACGACTTTGCCGGTGGGGCCGACAAGCTCGGCGGCCACTTGCGACCAACCCCCGGGCGCCGCGCCCAGGTCGACCACCGTCATTCCCCGCGCCATCAGACGGTCGGAGCGGGCGATCTCCTGGAGCTTGTACGCCGCCCGCGAGCGGTAGCCTTCACGCCTCGCGCGCTGCACGTAGGCGTCGCTCACGTGCTCGCGCATCCATGCCTTGCTGGTTTTGCTGCGAGCCATTGGCGAAAAATCCCGGCCCTAGTTCGGCGCCCGCGCGTGCAAGAGCACCAGTCCGAAACCGAGCGCGCACTCCACAACATAGAGGACGTTCGCTACGCCATGCCAGGCGGCGAAGCGGTCCCGCAGCACGCTCTCCATGACTTGCCTTGGAAGCGCCTGCTGCCGCACGCCCTCCAGGATCGGGTGCACGCCGAATTGGCCGACGATTGCGAGGACCAACATGACCAGCGCCACCCAGAAGAATGCCTGGCGCCAGGCATGGCTGCCGAAGCGCGCCAACCTGAACAGCAACACATAGGTCGCGCAGCCGACCCCGAGCAGCGCCGTATAGGTGAACAGCCGCGCCGCGATGCTGCCGGCCAGCATACGATCGGGAACGAAGTAGAACAGCGTGGGCGCCACCATCAGCCCGACGGTCCACAACGTCCCGACCCACACGGTAACGGCGAGCGACTGCAGGTCCTCGGGGATTCTGTTCACGATGCGCGGGCGCCGCCGGCCGGGCTCGTCAATTCGGGCTAGATGTATTTGACATCCAGGATCTCATAGGAGCGCAGGCCACCGGGCGCCTGGACTTCGGCCACGTCGCCCGAGTACTTGCCGATCAGGGCGCGCCCGATGGGGGAGGTGATGGAGAGCTTGCCCCGCTTGATGTCGGCCTCCTCCTCGCCCACCAGCTGATAGGTGACCACCTCTCCGCTGGTCATGTCCTCCAACTCGACGGTGGCGCCGAACACGCAGCGGCCGTCCGCGTCCAGGTGGGCGGGTTCGATAATTTGGGCGTTGCCAAGCTTCATCTCCAGCTCGCCGATGCGGCCCTCGATGAAGCTTTGGCGCTCCTTAGCCGCTTCGTACTCCGCATTCTCGGACAGGTCGCCGTGGGTGCGTGCGTCCTGGATGGCCAGGATCACGCGCGGGCGCTCCACGGTCCTGAGCTGATGCAGCTCCGCGCGCAACATCTCGGCGCCCGCTGCGGTCAACGGAATCTTCCTCATCCTCAGATTTCCCCTCAGTAAAGCCAAGGGGCCGGAAACAGCCCGGCCCCGTCGACAAACACTGCGAATTCTACGCGGATCAGGCGGTTTGGGCAGCCCCGGCGCGGGACGGGTGCAGGCGGGCGTGCAGCTCCTGCACCGAGTAGGCGCGCAGCTCCCGCATCTGCTGCATCCCCGTGCACGCCGCGCGCGCGCCCGCGACCGTGGTGTAGTAGGTCACCCGGGCCTGTAGGGCGGAGCGGCGCAGCGAGTACGAGTCCTGGATCGATGAGCGGCGCTCGTCCGTGGTGTTGATGATCATGGCGATCTCGCCGTTCTTGATCATGTCCACGATGTGCGGGCGGCCCTCCGCGACTTTGTTGACCGGCTGCACCCTGAGTCCGTGCTGGCCGAGGTAGGCGGCCGTGCCGCGGGTGGCGATCACGCTGAAGCCGAGCTCGAACAGCGCGCGCGCGATGTCGACCACCTTCGGCTTGTCCGCGGCGCGCACGCTGATAAATACCTTGCCCGCCGAGGGCAGCTTGACGCCGGCCGCGAGCTGCGATTTGACAAAGGCTTCGGCAAAGGTCTCACCCACGCCCATCACTTCGCCCGTGGACTTCATCTCGGGGCCCAGGATGGTGTCCACGCCCGGGAACTTGAGGAAGGGAAACACCGCCTCTTTGACCGAATAATAGGATGGGGTCACCTCCGCGACGATGCCCTGAGCAACCAGCGTCTGACCGACCATGCAGCGTGCCGCGATCTGGGCCAGCGGGAGCCCGGTGGCCTTGGAAACATAGGGTACGGTGCGCGAGGCGCGCGGATTGACCTCGAGCACGAACACCACGCCATCCTGGATCGCGTACTGTACGTTCATCAATCCCACCACGCCGAGCGCACGAGCCAGCGCCACCGTCTGCCGGCGCAGCTCGGCCTGCCGCTCCGGCGACAGGCTGAACGGCGGTAGCGAGCAGGCGGAGTCGCCCGAGTGCACGCCGGCCTGCTCGATGTGCTCCATAATGCCGCCGATCAAGACATCGTGGCCGTCGCAGACCGCATCCACGTCCACCTCGATGGCATCGTTCAGGAAGCGGTCGATCAATACGGGCGAGTCGTTCGACACCTTGACCGCCTCGCGCATGTAACGCTCCAGATCGCTGTGCTGATGCACGATCTCCATCGCCCGCCCGCCCAACACGTAGCTGGGCCGCACCACCACCGGGTAACCGATCTCCTGAGCCAGCGCCAGCGCGGCGGCGGGGTCGCGCGCGGTCCGGTTGGGTGGCTGTCTCAGCCCCAGCGTGTGGATCAAGCCCTGGAACCGCTCGCGATCCTCCGCGCAGTCGATCATGTCCGGCGAGGTACCGATGATGGGCACGCCGTTGGCCGCCAAGTCGCGCGCCAGCTTGAGGGGAGTCTGGCCGCCGTACTGGACGATCACCCCTTTTGGCCTTTCTACCGCCACCACCTCGAGCACGTCCTCCAGGGTCAGCGGCTCGAAATACAACCGGTCGGAGGTGTCGTAGTCGGTGGACACCGTCTCCGGGTTGCAGTTGACCATGATGGTTTCGTAGCCGTCCTCCCGAAGCGCCAAGGCCGCGTGCACGCAGCAGTAGTCGAACTCGATGCCCTGACCGATCCGGTTGGGCCCACCGCCCAGCACCATGATTTTGTCGCGAGCCGTGGGGCGCGCCTCGCACTCTTCTTCGTAGGTCGAGTACAGGTAAGCCGTGCGCGTATCGAACTCCGCCGCGCAGGTGTCCACCCGCTTGAACACGGGCCGCACACCGAGCCTGCGGCGCCGCTCCCGCACCTGCTCCGGCGCGGCATCCAACAGCCGGGCCAGGCGCCGGTCGGAGAAGCCGGCCCGCTTGAGCTTGAGCAGCGTCGCGCCGTCGAGCGAATCGATGCGCGCGCCGCGCACGGCCTGCTCCTGCCGGACGATGTCCTGGATCTGGGCCAGGAACCAGGGGTCGATGCGGGTCAGGTCGTGGACCTGCTCGACCGTCATGCCGATGCGGAAGGCGTCGGCCACGTACCACAATCGCTCGGGGGCGGGGTCGGCCAGCTCTTTCTCAACCAGCTCGCGGTCGCCGGTCTTCTCGTCGAATCCATCCACGCCCGTCTCCAGACCGCGCAGTGCTTTGTGCACCGACTCCTGAAACGTGCGCCCCATCGCCATCACTTCGCCGACCGACTTCATCTGAGTCGTCAGATGCGGGTCGGCCTGCGGAAACTTCTCGAACGCGAAGCGCGGCACCTTGGTCACCACGTAATCGATAGTGGGCTCGAAGGAGGCGGGGGTGGCGCCGCCGGTGATGTCATTGATCAGCTCGTCCAGCGTATAGCCCACCGCCAGCTTGGCCGCGACCTTGGCGATAGGGAAGCCGGTGGCTTTGGACGCCAGCGCCGAGGAGCGGGACACCCGCGGGTTCATCTCGATGATGACCATGCGCCCGTCCTGCGGATTGATCGCGAACTGGACGTTCGAGCCGCCCGTATCGACCCCGATCTCGCGCAGCACGGCGATCGCGGCGTCGCGCATGATCTGATATTCCTTGTCGGTCAGCGTCTGCGCCGGCGCCACCGTGATGGAATCGCCGGTGTGCACCCCCATCGGGTCGAGGTTCTCGATGGAGCAGACGATGATGCAATTGTCCTTGCGGTCCCGCACCACCTCCATCTCGTATTCCTTCCAGCCGATCACGGACTCCTCGACCAGCAATTCACGGGTGGGCGAGGCTTCGAATCCGCGCTCGCAGATGACGACAAACTCCTCGCGGTTGTAGGCGATGCCGCCGCCGCTGCCGCCCAGCGTGAAGGACGGGCGGATCACCACCGGGAACCCCAGGGCGGCCTGGACCTGCGCCGCCTCCTCCATGCTGTGGGCCAGCGACGAGCGCGGGGTGGCGAGGCCGATGCGGGTCATGGCGGCCTTGAACTTCTCGCGGTCCTCAGCCTTGTCGATCGCGTCCCGGCTAGCGCCGATCAATTCGACGCCATTGGCATGCAGCACCCCCTCGCGGGCGAGGTCGAGAGCGCAGTTGAGCGCGGTCTGACCGCCCATCGTGGGCAGCAGCGCGTCGGGTTTCTCGAGCGCGATCACCTTCTCCAGCATCTGCCAGGTCACCGGCTCGATATAGGTGGCGTGGGCCATCTGTGGGTCGGTCATGATGGTGGCGGGATTGGAGTTCACCAGGATGACGCGGAAGCCCTCCTCGCGCAGCGCCTTGCAGGCCTGCGCCCCCGAGTAGTCGAACTCACAGGCCTGGCCGATCACGATCGGACCGGCGCCGATGATGAGTATGCTCTGGATGTCGGTGCGCTTCGGCATGGAGAAGCCCTGATTCGTGATTCGTGATTCGTGATTCGTGATTCGTGATTCGTGATTCGTGATTCGTAGGTTTGACGGCTTTGCTTCCTCGCAGGTTTCTTTTTCTCGATTTACCAGTCACGGCATCTCACGAGTCACGGCCATCGATAAGTCACCTGTGTTGTTTCTGCATCAAACCGATGAAGCGGTCGAACAGATAGTCCACGTCGTGCGGCCCCGGGCTCGCCTCCGGGTGTCCCTGGAAGCAGAAAGCCGGTCCGTCGATGCGGGCAAAGCCCTGCAAACTGCCGTCGAACAACGACACATGAGTCACGCGCGCGTTGCCGGGCAACGTGCCAGCATCCACCGCGAAACCGTGGTTCTGGCTCGTGATCATGACCCGTCCGCTGTCCAGGTCCTGCACCGGGTGATTTGCGCCGTGGTGCCCGAACTTCATCTTCACGGTGCGGGCGCCTAACGCCAGCGCGAGCAGCTGGTGACCGAGGCAGATTCCGAAGATCGGGACACCGCTCTCCAGGACCTCCCGGATGGCGCGGATAGCATACCGGCACGGCTCGGGGTCGCCCGGGCCGTTCGACAGGAAGACCCCATCGGGTCGCAGCTCGAGCGCCTGTCGTGCGCTGGCTTGCGCCGGCAGCACCGTCAGCCTGCATCCGCGGCTGGCGAGCTTGCGCAGTATGTTGCGCTTGACGCCATAATCATAGGCCACGACGTGATACTGGGGCCGCTCCTGCCGGCCGAAGCCGTGACCCAACGACCACTCGGCCTCGTTCCACGTGTAGGGTTGGTCGCAGCTCACCACCTTGGCCAGGTCCATACCGGCGAGTCCGGGGAAGTCGCGCGCCCGCGCCGACGCTTCAGCCGCATCGACCCGCCCCGCCATCAGGCATCCGCTCTGCGCACCGCGTTCTCTCAGCAGGCGGGTCAGCTTGCGCGTGTCGATACTGGCGATGGCCACCACGTTCTGGCTGTTCAGGTAGGCAGGCAGCGTCTGCGACTGGCGCCAGTTGCTCGACGCGACGGGCAGATCGCGGATCACCAAGCCCGCAGCGTAAGCCCGTTGGCCCTCGGTGTCTTCGAGGTTGATCCCCGTATTGCCGATGTGAGGATAGGTCAACGTGACGATCTGGCCGCAATAGGAGGGGTCGGTCAGGATCTCCTGGTAGCCGGTCATCGCGGTGTTGAACACGACCTCGCCGACCGCGGCACCATCGGCGCCGATGGACTCGCCGTGGAAAACCGTGCCGTCCGCGAGCGCGAGGATGGCAGGCTGAGATGGCACAGGCGGACTCCGAAGTTTCGACGCGCAGACGCGGAAAGCGGGAGGGGCGAACCCCTCCCGCTTCGATCGAGGAGACATTCATTATATAGAAGGCCCCTCGCCGGATCAAAGCGGCACGCTGCAGGCCCGGCTGTGCCCTTCAGGTGACGCGCGGCCGCGCGAGATTGCGCGACGCCGATGCTTTGGATCCGGTTGGCGCGGCCCCGAGGCCGGGACTCAGGTGAGCCCGAGCACGTCCCGCATGTCGAACAGGCCGCGCTCCTGCCCGGCAAGAAAGCGGGCCGCGCGCAGCGCGCCCAGCGCGAAGGTCGCGCGGCTGCTGGCGCGGTGCGTGATCTCGACGCGCTCGCCCACGCCCGCGAACAGCGCAGTGTGATCGCCCACGATGTCGCCGCCGCGCACGGTGGCGAAGCCGATGGTCGAGGCCTGGCGCTCTCCGGTGATCCCCTCGCGACCGTACACGGCACATTGCTCCAGGTTGCGGCCCAAGGCCTGCGCGATGACCTCGCCCATGCGCAGCGCGGTGCCGGACGGGGCGTCCACCTTGTGCCGGTGATGCGCCTCGATGATCTCGACGTCGTAGCCGTCCTTTAGGACGCGCGCGGCGGTTTCTAGCAGCTTCAGTACCAAGGTCACGCCCACGCTCATGTTGGGCGCGAACACGATCGAGATGTCGCGCGCGGCGTCCGCAACGCGCACCTTCTGCTCGTCGGTGAGACCGGTAGTCCCGATGACGGCCTTCACGCCCAGGCGCCGGCACACTTCCAGGTGCGCCAGCGTGGCCTCTGGCCGGGTGAAGTCGATCAGTACATCGGCGCCCGCCAGAGCGTCGGGCACCCGCTCGGTGATCCGAACGCCGCATGGGGAGCCGACCAACTCGCCGGCGTCCTTCCCCAAGAAAGGGCTGTCAAAACGCTCGAGCGCCGCGTGCAACCTGAGCTCCGGCGCCCGAAACAATAGTTCCAGCAGCGCGCGCCCCATGCGGCCCGAACTGCCGGCTACTGCGACCCTCAGGATAGGCATCGATGCGGGCGCCGCTGACGCTTCAGCGGCCGCTCGCCGCGGTCTTGGCCGGTTCGGGGCCGGCCATCGGCACGGGGAAGTTGCTGAAGGCGCGCTTGAGCTTGTCGCCCTCGAAGATGAGCGTCAGGCGCTTCTCCTGTTTCAGCGAGCTCCCCTTGTAATTCATGTACACGTAATCCCAGCGCTCTGGATGGAACGGGTCGGAGATGAGCGGCGTGCCGAGGACAAAGCGGACCTGCGAGCGAGTCATATCGAGCCTGAGCTTGGAGACGCTTTGCGGGTCCAGATAATTGCCCTGCTGGACGTCGACCTTGTAGGGCGCGATGAAGCACGCGGCGAGGAGCGGCGTGCAGAGGGTCAACGTCAGAATGGATCGCATAAGCACGGGAGCAGGTTAAGCCGCACGGCGCTGTCAGATGTGCGATACGCGAACCGCATGCACCCGGTTCGCAGTTTCCAGACGCCGGATAAGATTATATGATAGCCGGCACGCTTGGGCCCTGTCCGCGTCGCCATGTCCAAACCCCACGACCTCAAGACCATCGGCCTCAAGGCCACCTTGCCGCGCCTCAAGATCCTCAACCTGTTCGAGACCAGCGAGGTGCGGCACCTCACCGCGGAGGACGTGTACAAGGTGCTGCTCAAGGAGGGCATGGACATCGGGCTGGCCACCATCTACCGCGTGCTCACTCAATTCGAGCAGGCGCGCATCCTCATACGCCACCACTTCGAAGGCGGCAAGGCCGTGTTCGAGCTGAACGAGGGCGGGCATCACGACCACCTCGTGTGCATCCAGTGCGGGCACGTGGAGGAGTTCTTCGACTCCGACATCGAGAAGCGACAACTCAAGATCGCGAAGGACCGCGGCTTCAACATCCACGAGCACTCGCTGCAGATCTACGCCGACTGTATCAAGAGCAACTGCCCCAACCGCCCGAAGCGCTGAAGCCGCGCTGCATGCGCGTTAGCGTCTCGGCGCCTCAAATCTTGAGCCCCAGCAGCTCCGCCGCGTGCTTGCGTGTGGTGTCGGTGATCTTCACCCCCCCCAGCATGCGCGCGATCTCGTCCACGCGCTGCTGCGCGCCGAGCGGGGTGACGCTGCTCAACGCTGCGCGGTCGAGCTGTCGCTTCACCACCTGCCACTGGTGATCGGCAGCCGCGGCCACCTGCGGAAGGTGCGTGATGCACATGACTTGATGTCGCTCTCCCAGCTGCTTGAGCATCCGCCCGACGATCTCGGCCACGCGGCCCCCGATCCCCGCGTCCACCTCGTCGAAGATGAG
Organism: Burkholderiales bacterium; assembly: GCA_035501675.1. Taxonomy (GTDB): domain Bacteria; phylum Pseudomonadota; class Gammaproteobacteria; order Burkholderiales; family SHXO01; genus SHXO01. The sequence continues at coordinate 16,228 of DATJVW010000023.1, read as the reverse complement.
CACTGGCACCTGAGCCACTGCGCTGGTCACGCTCTGGACCGCCAAGCTCAAGCGCGACAGCTCGCCACCGGAGGCCACTTTTGCCAGCGGCCGCGGCGATGCGCCGGGGTGGGGCGCAACCTGAAACTCGACGCGCTCCAGCCCATGAGCGCCGCCGTCGGGCACAGCCTGCAATTCCACCTTGAAGCGGCCGCCGGCCATGGCCAGCTTCTGCATCGCTTCGGTCACCTTGGTCGAGAGTTCGCGCGCGGCCTGTGTGCGCTTGCCGCTCAACTTATGGGCCATGGCGAAGTAAGCCTCGCGCGCCTCGCCCTCCTTCTTCTCCAGCGCCTGAACCCCGAGCGCGCCTCGCAACTCCTCTAGCCGCCGCGCGGCGTGAGCCAGCAACTCGGGCAGCTGCTCGGGGGCAGAGCGGTACTTGCGGGCGGCCGCATGCACGGCGTCGAGCCGCTGCTCCGCTTCGCGCAGCCTGGCCGGATCGAGATCCAGCCGCTGACGATAGTGGCGCAGATCGTACACCGCATCTTGGATCTGGATCTGGGCCGGCTCGAGGACATCCAGGATGTCCTTCAGGCCGGCGTCGAACTGCTGCGCCGAGCGCAGGCGCGATATCACGCCGTTCAGCGTCGCCAGCGCCGCCGCCTCGCCTTCCGACAACGCGTCCAGGGCGGACTCGACGGTCTCGATCAAGCTCGCGGCGTGCGCCAGTCGCCGATGGTCCGCCTGCAGTTCGTCCCACTGCTGTGCGGACAGCGCCAGCTGCGTCAACTCCTGCACCTGCCACTCGAGGCGCTCGCGCTCGGCCGCAAGCGCCTCGGCGCCCTTCTCCCACTCGACGCGTTGGCGCGTGAGGTCCTGCCAGCGGCGCCACGCCAGCTCCGCGTCTCGAGCCAGTGCACCGGCCCCCGCGAAGGCGTCCAGCAGATCGCGCTGCGCGGTTGCGCGCACCAGCGACTGGTGCTCGTGCTGCCCGTGGATGTCGACCAGGCGTTCGCCCAATTCCTTGACCTGCTGCAAGGTGGACGGACGGCCGTTCAAATACGCTCGCGAGCGCCCTCCTGACTCCAGCACCCGCCGCAGCAGGCAAACGCCGGGCTCCCCGGCCAGATCGTTGGCCTCCAGCCATCGCGACACGTCGGGAAGCGCCCCGATGTTGAACTCGGCGCTGATCTCGGCACGCGGGCATCCTTCCCGCACCAGATCGGCATCGCTGCGCTCACCGAGCACCAGGGACAGGGCGTCGATCAGGATCGACTTTCCGGCGCCGGTCTCGCCAGTCAGCACCGTGAAGCCCGGCTCGAACTCCAGGTCGAGGCGGTCGACGATGACGAAGTCGCGGATGCCGAGCGTTCGCAGCATGCTCGATTCGGGCGAGGGCTACAGCGTCTCGCTCCAGTGCAGCTTCTCGCGCAGCATGCGGTAGTAGTTGTGTCCGACCGGGTGAAGCAGCCGGATGCTGCGCGGGTAGCGCCGGATGCGGATACGGTCGCCGGGCTTCAGCTCGTAGTGGGAGTGGCTGTCCAAGTGGATCTGCGCGGCGGCGCATTTGTGCATGTGGACCTCGATCAGCGCGTCCGAACTCACCGCGATGGGGCGATTCGACAGAGTATGCGGACATACCGGGACCAGGGTGAACACGGACAGCGCGGGATGCAGGATCGGGCCGCCCGCCGACAAGGCGTACGCCGTGGACCCGGTCGGGGTGGCCACGATGAGGCCGTCGGCGCGCAGCACGTAGACGAACTGGCCGTCGATGCGCACCTCCAGCTCGATCAACCCGCCGTCGGCGCCTTTGCTGATGCTGGCGTCGTTGAATGCGAGCACGTCCAGCTTCGGTTCGTCGCCGTGCATCAGCTGGCAGGCCAGGAGCATGCGCGACTCCGTGACGAAGTTGCCGTCGAGCATGTCGCCGATGGTCTGCAGCATGGTGTGGATCGAGATGTCGGTGAGGAAGCCCAGCCGCCCCTGGTTCACGCCCACCACCGCCACATCAAAGGGGGCGAGCGTGCGCGCGATGTTCAGCATCGTCCCATCTCCGCCGATGACAATGGCCAGGTCGGACAAGCGCCCTGCCTGTTCCAGCGCGAGGACTTCCAGGTCGTTGCGCACCACGTGGGCCGCGGTGAGCGGGTCCAGCAGGACGCGCACGCCTCGGGCCTGCAGGAAGCGGGCAAGCTGCAGCAAGGGCTCCGCGATCTCGGGGCTCTTGTACTTACCGATCAGGGCGATAGTCTTGAAGGCGGCGACCATGGCCCCGATTATAGACGTGAGCCCCGGAGCGGTCGCGGCCGGAAACGCAAGCGCGAGCTGCCCTGCGCGCCGGCTTGCGGGCTGTATCTGCGTGTACCTTTGGATACAATGCAGGTGATGCTGAACGAGCGGGCACAAATTCTCCTCAAAACGCTGGTCGAGCGCTACATCACCGAAGGCCAGCCGGTGGGGTCGCGGGCGCTGTCGCGGTATTCCGGCTTGGACCTGAGCCCGGCCAGCGTGCGCAACGTCATGGCGGATCTCGAGGACTTGGGCTTCGTGGCCAGCCCGCACACGTCCGCCGGGCGCGTGCCCACGGCACGCGGTTATCGCTTCTTCGTCGACACTCTTCTAACCATTCGGCCGCTGGACCGGGTCGAGATCGACCAGCTGGAAGGCCAACTGCAGGTGGAGAGCACGCACCGGATGGTGCACTCCGCGTCCCATATCCTGTCCGACCTGACCCGCTTCGCCGGGGTGGTCATGACCCCGCGGCGTCGCTCGATCTCATTCCGGCACATCGAGTTCCTCCCGCTGTCGGACAAGCGACTGCTGCTGATCATCGTCACGCCCGAGGGCGACGTGCAAAACCGGATCATCCTCACGGAGCGCGCTTATAAGGCATCCGAGCTGACCGAGGCCTCCAACTTCCTCAACCAGAACTACGCCGGGCTGAGCTTCGACCAGATCAAAGAGCGCCTGCGCGAGGAGCTGCGCCGGCTGCGTGACGACATGACTTCGCTGCTCACGCGCGCGGTCGAGGCCGGCAGCAATGCTTTCACGGAGCCCTCCGGAGACTACGTGCTGTCCGGCGAGCACAACTTGCTGCACGTGCAGGATTTGTCCTCCAACATGGCGAGCCTGCGGCGCCTGTTCGACTTGCTGGAGCAGCGCACCAGCCTGCTGCAGCTGCTCGAGATGGGCAGCCGGGCGCACGGCGTGCAGATCTATATCGGCGGGGAATCCGGACTGGTGCCGCTGGACGAGTGCAGCGTCGTCACTGCGCCGTACGAAGTAGACGGAGAAGTGGTCGGCACGGTGGGCGTCATCGGCCCGACACGCATGGCTTACGAGCGGGTCATCCCGATCGTGGAGATCACGGCTCGGCTGCTGTCCAGCGCCATGTCTCAGCGCACCAAGGCGCTGGAGTGAGCGGCGCGAGGTGCCAGGAGGATGTTCGTTCCTGAACCTCCCCACCAGCACGGCTCAATTCCCAGGACCGGCGTCCTGCTGGTCAATCTGGGCACGCCCGCGGCGCCCACCGCGCAGGCGCTGCGCCCCTACCTCAGGCAATTCCTGTCGGACCCCCGCGTGGTGGAGGTTCCGCGCGCGCTCTGGTGGCCGATCCTGCACGGCATCATCCTCAATACACGGCCACGCAAATCCGCCGGAAAGTACGCCAAGATCTGGACCGCCGAGGGCTCACCGCTCAAGATCCACACCGAGCGGCAGGCGCGGCTGCTGCGCGGCTATCTCGGAGAGCAAACGCGCTCGCCGCTCGAGGTGGAGTGGGCCATGCGCTACGGCAGCCCCAGCGTGGCGCACAAACTTGGGGTGCTGCGCGAGCTGGGCTGCGATCGCGTGCTGGTCATCCCGCTCTATCCACAGTACGCCGCGAGCGTCACGGCCAGCACCTACGATGCCGTGGGCGCGGCGCTGGCCCGCATGCGTAACGTGCCGGCGTTGCGCCTGCTGAGGCATTTTCACGACCATGCCGGCTACATCCAGGCGCTGGCGCAGAGCGTCCGAGACTACTGGATGGCGAACGGGCGTCCCGACCGCCTGGTGATGAGCTTTCACGGCGTGCCGCGATTCAGCCTCAACCGCGGTGACCCGTATCACTGCGAATGCCAAAAAACGGCGCGCCTGGTGGCCGAAGCGCTAGCGCTCAAACCCGGCCAGCACCTGCTCACGTTTCAGTCCCGCTTCGGGCGCGCGCAATGGCTCCAGCCGTATACCACGGACACGCTGACTCAGCTGGCTAAACAGAAGGTGAGACGGGTGGACGTCATGTGTCCGGGCTTCGTGTCCGACTGCCTCGAAACGCTCGAGGAGATCGCGATCGAGGGCAAAGCGGCTTTCCTGCGCGCCGGAGGCGGCGAGTTCCACTACATACCCTGCCTGAATGAGCGCGACGCGTGGATCAAAGCGCTCACCGACATCGCTTTGCAGAACCTGCGGGGTTGGTTGCCTGCCGATGGGGACGAGCCGACCTCCCGCGAAGCAGCGGAAGCGAGCCGCCAACGAGCGCTCGCGCTGGGGGCCCGCACCTGACGCCGGTGACGTAACCGGAGCGAGGCGGCCGAATCGCGAAGGTCTTGAAACATTTCTCCGTGCCCCCATCTGCGCCGTGCCAACTGAGGAGACGAAATCCATGCAGGATCAGGAACCTAGCCTGGCGCCCCGGATGATTTCCCCGGCCGCGGACGCAGCGGCGGAGGATGGGCGGACGGCTGGCGCTGCGCCGGATGCGGAGCGCGAGAAGATGCCCAGTCTCGAAGAGATGCTCCGGAGGGCCGAGCTCCAGGCGCAGGAGCACCACGATGCCTGGCTTCGCGCCAAAGCCGAAGCGGACAACATCCGCAAACGCGCGCAGGCCGACATCGCCAGCGCGCATAAGTACGCGTTGGAGAGCTTCGCCGGAGAGCTCCTACCGGTGCGCGACAGCCTTCAGGCGGCGCTGACGGCGGACAACGCGACGCTCGACGCGCTGCGGCAGGGCGTGGAGCTCACGCTCAAGCAGCTCGATTCCGCCTTCGACAAGTTCGCCATCAAGGAAGTCAATCCGGTCGGGGACAAGTTCGACCCCCACAAGCACCAGGCCATGACCACCGTGGAGTCCGACAGGGCGCCCAACACCGTGGTGCACGTCCTGCAGAAAGGCTACCAGCTGCACGACCGGGTCTTGCGGCCGGCGCTGGTCACCGTGGCCAAGGCCAAGGAACCCTGAGACGGGTTCGACTCCATTCTGCTTGAAACCCCGGCTTGCCACCCAAAACTAGCCTCTTGCCCAGAGGCAAAAAGATCCTGAATCGGAAGCGAGGAACGCACAAATGGCAAAAATCATCGGCATCGACCTCGGTACCACGAACTCATGCGTGGCCATCATGGAAAACGGCCAGCCCAAGGTCATCGAGAACGCGGAGGGCTCGCGCACCACTCCTTCCATCGTGGCCTATTCCGATGACGGGGAGGTGTTGGTCGGCGCCCCCGCCAAGCGGCAGGCGGTCACCAATCCCAAGAACACCCTGTACGCCGTCAAGCGCCTGATCGGCCGTCGCTACCAGGACGCCGAGGTGCAAAAGGCGATCAAGCTCGTGCCCTACAAGATCGTGCAGGCACAGAACGGCGATGCCTGGGTCGAGGTGCGCGGCAAGAAGATGGCCCCGCCCGAGATTTCGGCGCAGGTGCTGACGAAGATGAAGAAGACCGCCGAGGACTATCTCGGAGAGGCGGTGACCGAGGCCGTGATCACGGTTCCGGCCTACTTCAATGATTCCCAGCGCCAGGCCACCAAAGACGCCGGACGCATCGCCGGGCTCGACGTCAAGCGCATCATCAACGAGCCTACCGCAGCCGCGTTGGCCTTCGGCATGGACAAGAAGGAGGGCGATCGCAAGATCGCCGTGTACGACCTCGGCGGCGGCACCTTCGACATCTCGATCATCGAGATTGCGGCCGTAGAGGGCGAGCATCAGTTCGAGGTGCTCTCGACCAACGGCGATACTTTCCTGGGCGGCGAGGATTTCGACCAGCGCCTCATGGACTACGTAGCGGACGAGTTCAAGAAAGAGCAAGGCGTCGACCTGCGCAAGGACATCCTCGCGCTGCAGCGCCTGAAGGAGGCCGCCGAGAAGGCCAAGATCGAGCTGTCTTCCGCGCAACAGACCGAGATCAATCTGCCCTACATCACGGCGGACGCCTCCGGGCCCAAGCACCTGACCTTGAAGATCACCCGCGCCAAGTTCGAGAGCCTGGTCGAGGAGTTGATCCAGAAGACGGTCGCGCCCTGCCTCACGGCGATCAAGGACTCCGGGGTGAAGTTGTCCGACATCAGCGACGTGATCCTGGTTGGCGGCCAGACGCGGATGCCCAAGGTGCAGGACAAGGTCAAAGAGATCTTCGGGCGCGAACCGCGCAAGGACGTCAACCCGGACGAGGCTGTGGCCATCGGCGCAGCGATTCAGGGCGGCGTGCTCAAGGGCGAAGTGAAGGACGTCCTGCTGCTCGACGTCACACCGCTGTCGCTCGGCATCGAGACGCTGGGTGGGGTGATGACCAAGCTGATTCAGAAGAACACCACCATCCCGACCAAGGCGCAGCAGACCTTCTCTACCGCGGACGACAACCAGGCGGCAGTGACCATCCATGTGCTGCAAGGCGAGCGCGAAATGGCGCGCGACAACAAAAGCCTCGGCCAGTTCAATCTGGAGGGGATCCCGCCCGCGCCGCGCGGTATGCCGCAGATTGAGGTCACGTTCGATATCGACGCCAACGGCATCTTGCACGTGTCGGCCAAGGACAAGGCCACCGGCAAGGAGAACAAGATCACGATCAAGGCCAACTCCGGGCTGTCCGAGGACGAGATCAAGCGCATGGTGAAAGACGCGGAGGCGCATGCCGAAGACGACCGGCGCGCCCGCGAACTGGTGGAAGCGCGCAACCAGGCCGACAGCACGGTGCACATGGTGCGCAAGGCGCTGGGCGAGCACGGCGACAAGATCGGCTCGGACGAGAAGTCCAAGATCGAAGCCGCGCTCAAGGCCACCGAGGACGCGATAAAGGAGGGCGATAAGGACGCGATCGAGGCCAAGACCCGCGACCTGGCGGAGGTGGCGCAGAAGCTGGGTGAGAAGATGTACGCCCAGGCCGGAGCCGGCGCGGGTCCAAGCGGCGGAGGATCCGAGCCGGCCGGAAAGAAGAGCGAAGAAGGCGACGTCGTGGACGCGGAGTTCGAGGAGGTCAAGGACAAGAAAGGTTAGGCCGTCACGCCACATGCGTGAGTGGACATTTGCGCGTCACCAGGCGTGACGTCCTGACTGGCCGGATGGAGTGGACATCGACCACGGTCGATGCCGCTCGATCCGGCCGGTTGCGTGTTCGGGGAAGACTGGAACTGCATGGCCAAAAGGGATTACTACGAGGTGCTCGGCGTTAGCCGCGATGCCTCGGAAGAAGACATCAAGAAAGCCTACCGCAAGCTCGCCATGCAGCATCATCCGGACCGCAATCCGGACAATGCGAAGGCGGAGGAGAAGTTCAAAGAGGCGAAGGAGGCGTACGAGGTTCTGTGCGACCCGGACAAGCGCGCCGCCTACGATCGATTCGGCCACGCAGGCGTCGATGCCCGCGCGGGCGCGGGCGCTGCCGGAGCGGGCTTCGGAGGCTTTGCCGACGCCTTCGGAGACATCTTCAGCGAGATCTTCGGGGCCGGGCGCACTCGCTCCAACGTCTATCGCGGCGCCGATCTGCGCTACAACCTCGAGATCAATCTGGAGGAAGCTGCGCGCGGGACGGAGACCAAGATCCGCATCCCCACGCTGCAGGAATGCGACGTGTGCCGCGGCTTGGGCGCAAAACCCGGCACCGAACCTACCACCTGCCAGGCCTGTGGGGGCCATGGGCAAGTGCGCATTCAGCAGGGCTTCTTCTCGATTGCCCAGACTTGCCCGCGCTGCAATGGCGGGGGCAAGGTGATTCGCGACCCTTGCGCCAGCTGCCACGGCGCGGGCCGCGTCAAGCGCCAGAAAACGCTGTCGGTGAAGATTCCCGCCGGCGTGGACGAGGGCGACCGCATCCGCTTGTCGGGCGAAGGGGAGGCAGGCGTCAACGGCGGCCCGCCCGGGGATCTGTATGTCGTATGCCGGATCAAGCCGCACCCGGTATTCAAGCGCGACGCAAACGACTTACATTGCGAAATGCCGGTCAGCATCACCACTGCGGCGCTCGGCGGCGAGATTGAGATCCCCACCTTGGAGGGGTCCGCGAAGATCCGCGTTCCGGCCGAAACCCAGTCCGGCAAAGTGTTCCGGCTGCGCGGCAAGGGCATCAAGAACGTGCGCAGCCAGCTGTACGGCGACCTGCTGTGCCACGTCGTGGTGGAAACACCCGTCCATCTCACGCCGCGTCAGAAGGAGCTTCTGCTCGAGCTCGATGCGATCGATCAGCAGGAAGCCGGCAAGCACAATCCGCGAGCAAAATCGTGGATGGAGAAAGTCAAGGAGTTCTTCCAGGCCTGAGTTCGTGGCTCGTGGTTCGTGATTCGTGGCTCGTAAAGTACCGCCGCGTTTCTAGCTCAATGGTTGAAAGCGCCGAGGCACCTCCACCGAGTTCGATGGCGCTGGGACCATCCGTGCAACGAGCCACGAATCACGAACTACGCGACCATCTGCGGCTTGGCAAAGTAGTGCCCCTGCGCCCAGTCCACGCCGATGTCGCACAGCACCTGCGCGCTTTCCCCTGTTTCTACGCACTCTGCTATGGTTTTCAGCTCGAAGCGCGCCGCGGTGTTGACGATGCTCTCCACCAACCGGCGGATGCGCGGATCGCCAGCGATGCGACCGACCATCCAGCCCTCGATCTTCAGGAAGCTCATGGGCAGATCGGTCAGGTACATGAACGAAGAGTAACCGCTGCCGAAGTCGTCCAAGGCCAACCGGAAACCCGCATCGACGAGGGGCTGCAGGTCGCGCTGCAATCCGACCAGGTCGTCGGTCTGGCGCTCGGTAATCTCGATCACGACCGGGTTGGCATGGCCGTTACCCAATAGGCCGAGCGTACGCGCATGTCCCAGGAGCGCGGATACGTGGTCGGGATCGGCCAAGAACTGGGCGGAGAGGTTGATGAGGCGCGCCTTGCCCTCCCCCTTTTTCCCGGATCCGGCCACCCGTTCCAGCGCCCGCTGCGAAACGGTCCGATCGATCGCCGCCACCAATCGGAGCTGCTCCGCGGCTGCGATGAAACGCTGCGCCGCGATCGGTCCGTTGCCGGCACCCACGATCCTTGCCAGCGCCTCCTCGCCCACGACATCTCCGCTGCGCAGGTCCACGATCGGTTGATAGGCCGGAACGACGCGGCCCTCGTGCAGCGCTGTCTGCACCTGGGATCCCTCCCACACCGAGCCCCCGCGCCTTCCGCGCGACACACCGGCGCACAGCACCTTGTCGCGCCCGTTCTGCTTGGCCTGGTACAGCAGGGCGTCCGCGCTGGCGAGCACGGCGTCGAGCGAGTCCGAGGCGGGCCCGCACAGGGCTATGCCGGCGCTGACAGTCAGCGGCAGATCGCCTTGCGGCAGCTTGACGGGCTTGCTGCGGACGAGCTTGCGGACGCGCTCGCCGGCGGTCAACGCGCCGGGGGCGTCGAGGTCGTTGAAGCAGGCCAGGAACTCCTCGCCACCCCAGCGCGCGATCCAGTCGCCCCCGCGCATGTTGGAGGCCAGCAGTTTCGCCAGATGGACCAGGGCGAGGTCGCCGACGTGGTGGCCATACTGATCGTTTACCAGCTTGAAGCGGTCCACGTCCACCAGCGCGACGGCGAAGGTCGACCCGTTGCGCCGCGCGCGGCTCCACTCGACCTGCAGCCGGGTCTCCGCCGCCCGCCGGTTGGGCAGGCCGGTCAGATGGTCTTCCATGGCCAGGCGCGTGATCTCCTCTTCCTGCGCCTTCCGGGCCGTGATCTCGCGCTCGATCGCAATCCAATGAGTGATGGCCCCGGCCCGGTTGCCGACGGGCACGATCGACACATCCACCCAATAGGGCTCGCCCGACTTGCGATAGTTGACGAGCTCCGCGTTCACGCGCGTACCCTTTTGGATCGCCTCGCGCAGGTTCCCCCGCGTCGCCTGGCAGGTGCCCGGGCCCTGCAGGAAGCGCGGGTCGCGCCCGAGCGCCTCGCTCGGAGCGTAGCCGGTGACCCGCGTGAACGCGCCGTTGACATAGACGATCCGCTGGTCGGCGCCGGTGATCATGACGATCTGATCCGACGCGTCGACCGCGGCGAACAACAGCTCCCGCTGCTCCGCGTCCTGCCGGGCCTGCACGCTCCTCGCCATCGCTGTCCTCCTGTGTGGTGCGTCGTTCGTTTCGACTAGCGCCGTCTCCAGGTCGTACCGGCCGCGCCGTCCTCCAGCACGATCCCTGCCGCCAGAAGCTCGTCGCGGATGCGGTCGGACTCGGCGAAGCTCTTCGCCTGGCGGGCCGCGGCGCGCTGAGCGATCTTGGCCTGAATTTGCTCGCGCGAGAGCACTGAGGTAGCGCCGTCTAAGTGAACCTTGGCGTGTGTAGTGATCTCGACGTTGCCCAGCGCTACGACCCCCTGCAAGTACTCTTCCGCCGGTCGCTGCAGCAGGCCCAGTACTCCGCCTAACGCCTTAAGCAGCCCGGCATCGTTGGACGAGTGCGTCCGGTTGATCTCGCTCGCCAGATCGAACAAAGCCGCGCACGCCTCGGCCGTGTTGAAGTCGTCGTCCATGGCCTCCTTGAAGCGCACGGCAAGGGGCCCTCGCCAGTCTATCTCGACGCTCGCCGGCGGGGTATCGCGCAGCGCGGTATACAACCGGGTCAGCCCGGCGCGCGCGTCTTCCAGGTGCTGGTCGGAGTAGTTGAGCGGACTGCGATAGTGGGCGCGCAGGATGAAGAAGCGCAGCACCTCCGGATCGAAGCGCGCCAGCACCTCGCGCACGCTGAAGAAGTTGCCCAGCGACTTGGACATCTTCTCGTTGTCCACGCGCACGAACCCGTTGTGCAGCCAGTAGTTGACGAAGGCGTGGCCGTGCGCGCCTTCGGACTGGGCGATTTCGTTCTCGTGGTGGGGGAACAACAGATCCTGGCCGCCGCCGTGGAGGTCGAAATGGCTGCCGAGGAAATGCTCGCTCATCGCCGAGCACTCGATGTGCCAGCCCGGGCGCCCCTTGCCCCAGGGTGAGTCCCACGCCGGCTCGCCCGGCTTCGCGGACTTCCACAGCACGAAGTCGAGCGGGTCTTGCTTGGCCGGGTCGATATCCACGCGCTCCCCGGCCCGCAAGTCCTCCAGCGACTTTCCCGACAACTTGCCATAGTCAGGAAACTTGTGCACGGAATAATAGACGTCGCCGTTCGGGCCCTGGTATGCGATTCCCCGGTCGACCAGCTCCTGGATCATTCGCAGCATGTCCGGTATGTGTTGCGTGGCACGCGGCTCGAAGTCCGGCTTGGCGACGCCGAGCGCAGCCTCATCCTCGTCCGTGCAGCGGATGAAGCGCCCGGCCAGCGACGCGATGTCTTCGCCGTTGTCGTGCGCACGCTTGATAATCTTGTCATCGATGTCGGTGATATTGCGCACGTACCGCACCACCAGCCCGGAACTCTGGAGCCAGCGGCGCATCATGTCGTAGACCACGAAGACGCGAGCGTGCCCGATGTGCGAGTAGTCGTATGGGGTCATCCCGCAGACGTACATCCCGACCCGGCCCGGCTCGATCGGTACGAGATCCTGCTTCTGGCGCGTGAGTGAGTTATAGACCTTAAGCATGGGGTGGAATGTAGCCTGGCACGCCGGCTGCAAGAGGCAGCGCGCGATGCGGAAGAATTTTGTGGTGCGATGAGGCTTATTGTTAAAATATGCTAGAATTACAAAGACCTAGCTGCGAAATTTCGAAAAAAGTATAGCACAATGACCCCGTATCGCTTCGGAATACTCGCCGTCCTGATCGTCTCATTCGGCGGCGGGATCTGCACCGGGATGGTCTGGGCAGACGACTACCAGGATGCCGCCCGACTCTTCAAGGACGGTAAGCGTGCCGACGCGCTCGACCGCGTCAACGCCTTCCTTACGCAGCATCCCAAGGATGCTCGAGCGCGCTTTCTCAAGGGCGTGATCCTGACCGAGCAGGGCAAGACGGAAGATGCGATCAAGGTGTTCACGGAGCTCACCCAGGACTACCCCGAATTGCCCGAACCGTACAACAACCTGGCCGTGCTCTACGCCGGCCAAGGCGACTACCAGAAGGCGCGCAAGGCCTTAGAGATGGCGATTCGCACGCACCCCAGTTACGCCATCGCACACGAGAACCTCGGGGACATCTACGCGACTCTCGCCAGTCAGGCTTACGACAAAGCGCTGCAACTCGATAGCAGCAACGCCACCGCCCGCAAGAAGTTGGCGCTGATCAAGGAGTTGGTCCCGACCAACAGCGCCGCGATCCTGGCCCGCGCAGAACCGGACAAGCCCATAGTTCCGCCTGTGTCCAAGCCGGACGCGCAGCAGGTGTCGCCTGCGCCAAAACCTGCCGAGCAGCCGACGGAGGCAAAGCCCGGGGGCGAGAAGGGGCCGGCGGACGGCGATGCGACTGACGCGGTGGTGAAGATGCTGGAGGGTTGGGCGCGCGCGTGGTCCAACAACGACGCAGGCGCTTACCTGAGCTTCTATGCCCCTGATTTCGTGACCCCCAATGGCGAAGCGCGCAAGGATTGGGAAGCCGCGCGCCGGCAACGGCTGGCCAAACCCAGGAAAATCAAAGTCACTGCGACTTCACCACGCGTCAAGTTTGCCGATAACACGCACGCGGTCGTCACCTTTCGCCAAAGCTACAGTTCGGCTAATCTCAAGGCGGTCGGGACCAAGTCGTTGAAGGTGGTGCGCCTCGGCGACCGCTGGCTGATTCAGCAGGAATTAATCGACAAGTGATCCAGAAGTTCGCCTTGCGCCATGGCGCGCGCGTGCGTGCCATGGCGCTCCCACAGCTCGCGACCGCGATTCTGGCGGGCGACGTGTCTGCCATGGGCAGCCACCCGGCACGCCTGAGTCGCGTTTTGCACATGCCCGAAACCATGCTCGTCGAGGCCCTGATCGACATCCGCAACAACCGTCTGGGCGCTGCGCTCGAGCGCGTCGACGCATTGCTCGCGGTGAAACCCGACTTCCGCCTCGCCCAGCTGGTGAGGGGCGATCTCCTGATGGCGCGCGCGCGACCGATTCCCACCCTGGGCGCAGCGGACGCTCCAGCCGACCGCCTCAACGACCTGCGCGACGAAGCGCGCGCGCGGCTCACGCGCTACACCCTGCAGCCGCCCAAGGATCGCGTGCCCAAATACCTGCTGCGGCTGCAGCCGGAGCAGCGCTATGCGGTGGTGGTAGACACGGCCAGTTCCACCTTGTACTTGTTCGAGAACCGCGACGGGACGCCGCGTTACCTCACCGACTACTACATCACGGTGGGCAAGAACGGGACCAATAAGCTGCGCGAGGGTGACAAGAAGACGCCGCTCGGCGTGTATCACGTCACCAGCGAGCTCCCGCGCGCCAAGCTCGACGCGTTCTACGGCAGCGGGGCGTTTCCGCTCAGCTATCCAAACGAGTGGGACGCCCGCCAAGGCCGCAACGGCCATGGAATCTGGTTGCACGGCACGCCGCGCGACACCTACAGCCGTCCGCCGCGCGCCAGCGACGGCTGCGTGGTGCTGGCCAACGAAGACCTGGACGAACTCGCCAAGCGTGTGCAGATCGGACTCACACCGGTGATCATCGCTGACCACGTGGACTGGATCGACGCGTCGATGGCCCAGGCGCTGCGCGCCGGGCTGAGCGAGCGCCTCGAGCGCTGGCGGGCGGACTGGGAGGGCCGCAACACGGAGCGCTACCTGCAGTACTATGCACGATCCTTCGCCGCCGAAAACATGAACCTGGCCGGATGGTCGGCACAGAAGCGGCGCGTGAACGGGGCTAAGGAGTGGATCAAAGTGCGTTTGTCGGCCGTCTCCATGTTCCTGTACCCGGGACGCGACGATCTCGCCGTGATCAGCTTCTTCCAGGACTACAGCAGCAGCAATCTGTCCAACAAGATGAGAAAGCGCCAGTACTGGATCCGCGAAGGAGGTATCTGGAAGATCCTGTACGAAGGGGCGGGTTAGACAGGCCGGTCCGCTGCGCGCGTGCGGGCGCTCGGCAACGATTAGGAGACAATCGATGGTCAAACTGCACACCAACTTCGGCGTGATCACGCTAGATCTGGACGCCGAGAAGGCGCCGGAAACCGTGGAAAACTTCCTGGCGTACGTCAACAGCGGCTTTTACAGCGACACGATCTTTCACCGCGTCATCGACGGCTTCATGGTTCAGGGCGGCGGGTTCGAACCCGGGATGAAGCAGAAGCCGACCCGCGGTTCGATCAAGAACGAGGCGCAGAACGGGTTGAAGAACCAGGCCTACACCGTCGCGATGGCGCGCACGCCCGATCCTCACTCCGCCTCGAGCCAGTTCTTCATCAACGTCACGGACAACGCGTTCCTCGACTTTCGCGCGCCCAACGCGAGCCAGTTCGGCTACTGTGTGTTCGGGCGGGTAGTGGACGGCACGGCGGTCGTCGACCAGATCAAGAAGGTGGCCACCACCACGCGCGGGATGCACAGCGATGTGCCGGTTGAGGACGTGGTGATTGCCAAAGCAGAAGAGGTCTAGACACCGTGCGCCCAGTGCAGGGGCGAGCCGACTAGACGCGCGAAGGGGTGAAAGGCGGTGCCTTACACGGCCTTCATTTCCGACCTGCACCTCACTCGCACGCGCCCCGAGATCAACCGCGTCTTCTTCGAGTTCCTAGAGGGCCCGGGGCGCGCTGCCGAAGCCCTGTACATCCTCGGCGACCTGTTCGAGTACTGGGCCGGCGATGACGACCTGCGCGATCCGCTGAATGCGCGAGTAGCCTCAGCGCTGAAGACCTTGGTCGAGGCCGCTGTACCGGTCTACCTGATGCATGGGAACCGCGACTTTCTGATGCTCGAGGGCTTTGTGCATGCTTCCGGCGTGCGGCTGCTCGAAGACCCCACGATCCTCAATCTCTACGGCACCCGCACCGTGCTGCTGCACGGCGACACGCTGTGCACCGATGACAAGCGCTACCAGGCGTTCCGGCGGCGCGCACGCAACCGCTGCTGGCAGCGCCTATTCCTGCTGCAGCCCCTCTGGTTGCGGCGCGCCAGGATCGAGCGCGCGCGCGCCAGAAGCGAACGCAGAAAACAGCGGATGGGGGCGGAGATCATGGACGTGACGCCGTCCGCGGTGGAACAGAGCTTTCGCGACAGCGGTTGCGCCCGCATGATCCACGGCCACACCCATCGCCCGGCGCACCATATGCACATCGTAGACGGGAGGCGTTGCGAACGGTGGGTCCTGGCCGACTGGTATCGTCACGGCCAATACTTGCGTGTGGATCGCGAAGGTTGCCTCTCCGTGGACCTCGCCTGACGCATCGCGCCTGCTCCCGATGTCCGAATCGCACCGGCTCATAGACGCCGCCTCGCGGTTTTCCACAGACCTGCTTCGCAATTTGCGCTCCGGCTTGCGGCTGGCGCTATTTCGCCGCGTCGAGTCGCACTCCTTCGCCGCCAGCGTCGAACAGCTCATCGCCCTGGTCCTGATCGACCTGGTGCTCAATTTTCTGTCCGACCTGTCGGCGTGGGGCACGGACGGCCGCTTGAATTTCTGGGGGCTGCCCGGCGCACTGTTCTACTTGCCCTTGCTGCTGCTCGCAGCCCACGTCGTTTCACGGCGCGAGCGTGATCCCGCGCTGGCGCTGCAGTTGTCGGTTGCCGTGCTGTGCGCGCGCCCGTACGCGATCTTGGCCGCGACCGTGCTGGGCCTGGCGATGGATGCGGGCTGGCTCGACCTCTCCGAGCGTGCACAGTTCATGGCGCTGGATTGGGGCCCGCACCTGTGGTGGCTGCTCACGGCGGGGTTCGCCCTGCTGTGCCTCACGCGCAGAAGACCGAGCGCCAAGCTGCTGCACTTCGGGATCGTCGCGCTGGTCGTGTTCGCGCCGTTGGCGCTGCTGCCCCATAGCTCGATCGGGTCGCTGTGGACGGCGAATTTCAGCGAAGGGAACGACGAGCCACACGGAGCGCATTCTTACGCGGTCGCCTCGGAGGATGCGTTCTATGCGCAGCCCGAGATCCTGCGGCGCAAACTCGCTGCGCTGCGGCCGAGTCGTGCCGGCGTCGAAGAGATCTAT
>DATJVW010000022.1:0-2810 GCA_035501675.1 Burkholderiales bacterium | reverse complement strand
AGCCGCGTAGAGCCGGGCATGTTCGAGGGCGAGGGTCGCCTGGGTGGCGAGCAGCTGCAGCGGCTCCAGCGTCGCGCGATCGAACGGGCGGCGGCTGTATTTCCAGCCCGCCTCCAGAACGCCGATCGCCTGACCCTGCTGGAGGACCAGAGGCATGATGGCGAAGGCGCGGGAGCGAAACGCCTCGTGGTCGTAGGGAGGCCGCGGCCGTAGCCCCTGAGGTTCCGGGCCCTGACCATCCCAGACAACCGACTGCTGGGTGAGGTACGCCTGCGCCAGACCCCCACCCTCGGGCGCGATCGGAACTCGAATCTCGCCAAGAGGCCCTGCGGTCTCCGTGCTTGCCACCGCTCGAAGCCACTGACCGTCAGGATCTGCCAGCAGGATGCTGAGGCGGTCGAGATGAAGGACTTCCTGGCCTTTCCGCAGAAACTCGTCGCCCCATTTCTTCAGCCCTAACGGCTCCTGGATCTTGAGGCTCGCCTGATACAGCACGTTGAAGGACTCCGCCAGCTTTCTCTGCGTGATGTCCGCCCACGAGCCGACGATTTCCGCCGGCCGTCCCGCTTCGTCGTTGATGACCTTGAACGTATCCTGGAACCAGCGATAGTGTCCGTCGGCGTGACGGAAGCGGTACTCGACCGTTCCGCCGCCCTGATCCAACAGTCGGAACACATCGGGCAGCACGTGGCGGGCATCTTGAGGATGAAGGTGTGTGGTCCAGAAATCGGGATCATCCAGCATTTCGTGGGGTGTATAGCCCATGATCGCCTTGAGGCTCTCGCTGACGAAGGTACACGCATAGTCGCCGGAAGCCTGATTGGTGTAGATGATCGATGGGGTGACTGCCAGTACGTGTTGAAACCGAGCGCGGACGTCCCTTAAATCGGTCTCGATCCCCTTGCGCTCGGCGATCTGGCGATTCAGCGACTCGATCGTTCTTATCAGCTCTGCAGTGCGCTCGACTACCCGCTTGTCAAGCTCCTGCTCGAGCTCGCGCGATGCCATGGCCGTGCTCCTCTGGGTCGCTCCGCTGCCGCTTCGCGACACACTGGCTCGTTCTTCTGCTGTAGACACCATATGACGGGAGAGCGCTGCATGGAAAAACTCGCAGCGGCACGCCCGGGAAAAAAATTAAGCTTTTCAGAATCTTGCATTAGCTGTAAGGACAAGGAAAGCAAACAGTATCACGTGTGACAGGAAGGCTCAACGCAGTGCAGAGATTGGCTTTTTCGGTGGTGATCGCTTCGCGAAATACGACGGGGCGCCGACGACCGCCATACGGATGTCTGGCCCGATACGCACTGCGATCATAATCTTTCGCCACCTGCTCGCCGGATCGCACGCCAGCGTCATAACGCTCGCAACGATGTCGGTGAGGCCCTCGAAGCGGTGACCTACCGAGCAAACCTCGTTTGCCGCGCCTATATAGCAAAGCGAACTCTAGGAAGTGCGTCCGGCAAACGGCGGCGCGGTGACTTCGGCCGACAGGTTACCCGCGCGCGGCGGCCAGCAGCGACCCGACGGGTCTGCTTCATTTGTCCCCTAGCGTTAAGCGGCAGACGTGTCACAAGGGTGGCGGGTGCGATTGCGTCCGCAAGGCCTAGCAGGCTCTTTGGGCTCTTCGAGAGGCGCGCAGGATACAATTCTCGCGGTCGCAGCCGCACCGCTCCCGGGGCGTTATGGCAGCGGCCGAGCTTCCAAGTCAACTTGCACTAAAGGATCGCCTCCGATGTCTCAGCGCCGCGCTCGCGTTTCGCCCCGACGCGCATACGGGAGGCAAAGCACAGCCAACCTGAGTTGCGAGACCACTCCCATGAACAGAAACGATACCGCCCGTCAACGCAGGAGCCGCGCTCCCCAGCCCAAACGCCTCTCGCGCCTGTATCCGCCCTCTGATATGGCCCCGGAAGCCTGGCAGGTCGCGCTACGGCGGCAATACGGACGCGAGCAGCAGTTCAAGCTGGAAAACCTCGGAGCAGAACCAGTGTTTTCCGAGTTCCGCGTCACCAACCCCATCACAGGCGGCCGCTACCGCGTCGCGATCCGAGGGGCGGGCCTAAGGGACAACTACTGCTCCTGTCCCGACTACGCCACCAACGAGCTAGGCACCTGCAAACATGTCGAATTCGCGCTCGCCGCTGTGGACCGCAAGCGCAGCGGGCGGGCAGCGTTGAAGCGCGGCTACCAGCCGCCGTTCAGCGAGATCTACCTTCGCTATGGTACCCAGCGCAGCGTGCATTTCCGTCCCGGGATCGGTTGTCCCCTACCGCTGCTGGCAGCCGCGCAGAAGCTCTTTGACGAGGCGGCGGGGTGGCGGTTGGCCCCGGAGCGCTTTTCCCGCCTGGACGGCTTTCTGGCTCGCACGATCGACGAGCACGAGCTACGCGTGTATGACGATGCACTCGAGTTTATCGCCCACGCGCGCGACGCCGAGCGGCGCAAGGAGCTTATCGATCGAGTGTTTCTGAACGGCGCGCGGAGCCGCAGTCTTCAGCAGCTAGTAAAGCTTCGTCTTCATCCGTACCAGGTCGAAGGCGCGTTGTTTGCCGCGCGCGCTGGCCGCTGCTTGATAGCCGACGAGATGGGGCTAGGCAAGACGGTCCAGGCGCTCGCTGCGGCCGAGATCCGGAGCGTGGAAGATCGCCGCATACGACACCGTTGCGCGTGACCTTGATCTCGTAACAGCGTGGTCGCCCGACCTGGTGATCAGGGGTGGCCCCGGTTGTTTGGACAGAATTTCGGGGTTGATAAGTGGTGAACTGCGGGTTGACGGATAGCCCAGTGCGTCGCGTTGCATTGGTTTGTGC
>DATJVW010000021.1:0-2040 GCA_035501675.1 Burkholderiales bacterium | reverse complement strand
GCCGGTGGACGGCACTTATGACCTGGGCGCTGGCCCAAAGATGTCGCCCGAAGAGCAGGAGTACGCCTATCCGTTGTCGCGCTGCATCTCCTGCTGCTGCTGCATGGAAGCATGCCCGCAATTTAACGATCAGACCGGGTTCGTGGGTGCGGCGGCCATCTCGCAGGTGCGCCTGTTCAACACCCACCCCACCGGCAGGGCGCTCAAGAGCGAGCGCCTGCACGCGCTGATGGGTGACGGCGGCATCCACGAGTGCGGCTACGCGCAGAACTGCGTCGAGGTCTGCCCCAAGGACATCCCGCTCACGCGCTCCATCGCCGAGGTGGGCGGCGCGGTGATCAAGCAGGCGCTGTTCGACCTGCTCAAGCTGTAGCGTGGGCCCTGGGGTTCAACCTGCAACCAACACCGTGCTAAATTCTTGCATCCCAACGGACCGTTCCCGGCCGGACATGACCTTTTGCCGCGCTTGGGTACTAAAGAGAACCTTCCAAGTTACCAGTGCCCCGATACAATTCGAGGAGCACAGCAAGCGGAGTGAGGTTTTGAGTTCGATGTATTTCGAGAAGTATCTACGGAAAATGCGGTCGGTGGTTTTCGTCCTGGTGTCGCTCGCCATGGCGTGCGCGCAGGCTTTTGGCGCCCATGCGGCCATGACGCGCAGCCCGCGCAAGAGCCGCCACGTCCACCGCACCCGGCGCGTGGCCTGGAATCCGGTGCTGCGTGGGTCGTACGAGTCCATGCTGCGGCAGAACGAAGAGATCGACCGGCTGGAGCTTCCGCGCATCGCCGACGAGGTCGAGCTGGCGGAACTCGAAGCGCGGCACGAGCTGGTGCCCATCGAAGAGACGGACGGCGTGCACATCGCCATCCGCGAAGTTTCGCACCGCTATTGCCGTCCGTGGACCGAGACTTTCCTGCAGGACCTGGGCGAGGCGTATTACAAGGAATTCGGCCAGCCCATCCAGGTGAACTCCGCCGTGCGCACCGTGGAGTACCAGCGCAAGCTGCGACGCCACAACGGCAATGCCGCTCCCGAGGCCGGCGATACGGCTTCCTCGCACCTGGGCGGGCTCACCGTCGATATCAACAAGCGCGGCCTCACTCGCGCACAGCACAAATTCATCGAAGACTACCTTTTGCGTCTGCGCGAAGAAGGCATCGTCGAGGTCGCCGAAGAGCGCCGCCAGCCGGTCTTCCACGTGATGATCTCGGAACGTTATAGCGAGTGGCGCGAGAACGCTAAGCCTGACGGCGAGCCCACGTCAGGTCAATAGAAAAACTCATAAACACTGTATTGTCATCCTGAGCGAGGGCGCTCACCGCTTTGACTTTGCGCGAGACAAGCTCCGGCGCGCGAGTCGAAGTTGAGGCGCTCAGCGGGCGTCTCAGCCCCCTGCCGAAATCCCGAGCGTAGCGAGGGAGCTCTGAGGAAATTCTCGCCTAGCGGTGTTTCGACTCGCGCGGGCAACATCAGCCCGCGCCCGCTCAACATGACAAGACTGTTATTCTGCTGTGAGTATGCCCTTCAGAACCCTGCTCTGTTGCGCTCTTCTGTCCGTTTCTGTCTCCGGTCAAAACTCTCCTGGCCGCGTCACGGACTGGCGGACGATTCACCAGTCAGCCATCATCATCGACGGCCACGCCGACACGCCGCAGCGCTTCGTCGATGAAGGCTTCGACCTGGGCTCCGATGCCGGGTCGGGCCACATGGACCTGGCCAAAATCCGCGCCGGCAACCTGGGCGCGCAGTTCTTCTCCATCTGGCCGGACCTGGAGCGCTATCGCGGGCACTACCCGCGGCGGACGCTGGAGCTGATCGATTCGGTTTACCAGCAGGTGGCGCGTCATCCTGATCGCATGATGATGGCCTTCACCGCCGGCGACATTCTGCGCGCACACCGCGAGCACAAGCTGGCGGCGCTGATGGGCATCGAAGGCGGACACGCCATCGACAACAGCCTAGGCCTGCTGCGTGATTATTACCGACTCGGCGTCCGCTACATGACGCTGACGCACTACGAGTCCACCGACTGGGCCGAT
>DATJVW010000020.1:0-4377 GCA_035501675.1 Burkholderiales bacterium | reverse complement strand
GGGAAGTCGGGCCCCTTGATGTGCTTCATCAGGCCCGCCATGCTCAGCTCGGGATCGCGAATCATCGCGATGGCGGCGCTCGCCACTTCGTTCAAGTTGTGGCTCGGTATTTCGGTGGCCATCCCCACGGCGATGCCGGACGCGCCATTGAGCAGGACCACGGGCAGACGCGCCGGGAGCACCACCGGCTCCTGACGCGTGCCATCGTAGTTGGCGACGAAGTCGACTGTCCCCATGTCCAGCTCCGACAGCAGCACTTCCGCGAACCTGGTAAGCCGCGCTTCGGTGTAGCGATAGGCTGCCGCTTCGTCTCCGTCGCGAGAGCCGAAATTGCCCTCGCCGTCGATGAGCGGATAGCGCATGGTGAAGTCCTGCGCCAGCCGAACCAACGCGTCGTACACCGATTGATCGCCGTGCGGATGCAGCTTCCCGAGTACCTCGCCCACGACCGCCGCCGATTTGGTGCGCTTGGTCCCGGCCCGCGTACCCGTGTCCCACATCGAATACAGAATCCGGCCCTGCACCGGCTTTTGTCCGTCGCCGACACGCGGCAGCGCGCGATCCTTCACGGTCGCGATTGCGTACTGGAGATACTGCGTAGAAGCGTACTGACCGATCGGCAATGCATCGCCGAACTCGCCCGACATGGGCGCGAAATGCGGTGGGAGCGTGCCACCGGCTCCACCGCCAGGGTTGGGCTTTACCGGTATTTTCGACGCAGGCTTCTTTTCTCGCTCGACGACAGCGGTGGCGCCATCATCCGCGCCGAACAGATCGCCCGTGTTGTCGTCCTTACCTTTCTTGCCGTCCATCTACGTTCTCCGGCGGAGTAACACTAACTCGTGGCTCGTGGCTCGTGGCTCGTGGCTCGTGGCTCGTGGCTCGTGGCTCGTGGCTCGTGATTGGAAACCGCTGAATTTTGCGAGTTCCGGCTTTCGAATCACGAACCAAGAATCACGAGCCACGAATTACGTGATGTCCGCTTCCACGAGATTGCCATAGGTTTCCATCCACTCGCGCCGCTGCGAGGCGTTCTCTTTGGCCATCATCATGTTGAAAATCTCCACGGAGATGTCCATACCGCCGTCCAGCGAAACCGGGAGCATGCGACGGGTGTCAGGGTTCAACGTGGTTTCCCACAGTTGCTCGGGGTTCATCTCGCCCAGGCCCTTGAAGCGGCTCACGGTCCAGCTCGCCGGCTTTACCCCCTCGTCCTCCAGTTTCTCCTCGAGCACCTCCAGCTCCTGCTTGTCCAGCGCGTAGAGCTTGCGCGCGGGCTTGCCTTTGCCCTGCCCCGGCACGTCGATACGAAACAGCGGCGGCTGCGCGACGAAGACGTTGCCGTTTTCGATCAGCTTGGGGAAATGGCGGAAGAACAGCGTGAGCAGCAGCACCTGGATGTGCGCGCCGTCGACGTCGGCGTCGGCCAGGATGATGATCTTGCGGTAGCGCAACCCCGCGAGATCCACCGTGTCGGCCGTCTTGTGGTGGTCCACGCCGATGGCCAGCGCGATCGCCTCGATCTCTTTGTTCGCGTACAGCGTTTCCGGGCTGTCCTGCCAGGTGTTCTTCGGCTTGCCCTTGAGCGGGAGCACGGCCTGGAATTCCTTGTCGCGCGCCTGCTTGGCCGAGCCGCCCGCTGAGTCGCCCTCGACGATGAACAGCTCGTTGCGGTCGGGGTCGTCGGAAGCGCAATCGGTGAGCTTGCCAGGCAGCACCGCGACGCTCGACAGCTTGCGCCGTTCGATCTTCTGCGCTTCCCGCGTGCGCGCCTGGGCCTGGCGCAGGACGAGCTCGGCGATGCGTTTGCCTTCGTCGGCGTGCTGGTTCAGCCACAGCTCGATGGGATCGCGTACCATCTGCGCCACCAGCTTCACCGCGTCACGCGAAATGAGGTCGTTTTTCACTTGGCCCTTGAACTGCGGGTCGAGCATCTTGACGCTCAGAACGAAGTTGGCGCGCGACCAGACGTCCTCCGGTACGATTTTCAAGCCACGCTGCCCCATGGCGTGGATATCGATGAAGTTCTTGATGGCGTTGTAGACCCCCTCGCGCAGCCCGGAGACATGCGTTCCGCCGTGGCGCGTCGGTATCATGTTGACGTAGGACTCCGTCACCAGCTCGCCCTCCGGCGTCCAGGCCAGCGCCCACATGGCGCCCTCGCCCTCCGCAAAGCTGTCCGACTCCGACTGCGCAGCGATGTAGCGCTCTCCGAAGAAGCTGTCGGCAACCGGCGCGGCGCCCGCGATGGCGCTCTCGAAGTAGCCTTTGATGCCTTCAGGAAAGTGCCAGCTCTGGGTCTGGATCTTCCCTTTCTTTTCGATGCCCAGCGTGAACTTCACGCCCGGCAGCAGCATCGCTTTGGCACGCAGCAGCGCTGCCAGGTCCGCGGCCACGATCGCGGGCGAGTCGAAGTACTGCGGGTCGGGCCAGAAGCGCACGCGAGTGCCGCTGTCCTTGGCGCCCGCGTCGCCGACCTTCTTGAGCGGCTGCTTGACCTTGCCGTTGTCGGCGAACACGATCCGGTACGCGGCGCCGTCGCGCTTGACGTCGACCTCGAGGCGCTTGGACAGAGCATTGCTCACGCACACGCCCACGCCGTGCAGCCCGCCGGCGATACGGTAGGCGGCGTCCTTGTCGGTCTTGTGGAACTTGCCGCCCGAATGCAGCGTGGTGAAGATCACCTGCACGGCCGGCACTTTCTTCTTGGGATGAATGTCGACCGGGATGCCGCGACCGTCGTCTTCCACCGACGCCGAGCCATCCTCGTATAGGACCACTGAGACCTTGGTCGCGAACCCCGCCAAGCCCTCGTCCGCCGCGTTGTCGATCACCTCCACCAGCGCGTGGTTGGGGTTGACCGGGTCGGTGTACATGCCCGGCCGGTGCAGGATCGGCGACAGATCCTCAAGAATCTCGATGTCTTCGGCGGTATACCCGCTGGTTTTCCTGGCCATTGCCACCTCTTCTGACTCCGGTCGCTGCGGGCCTCGACCCCGGCGCTTCGGGCAGCGCCGCAGCGGGCCCCTTGCCGTTTGCAGATTGCGTGCCCAGGCGGATGCGCAGCTCTCGGATCGCCGCTTCCCGCGTCTTTTCCGCGCCGCCCCGGATGGCGTCCACGAGCGCGAGCAGCTCGTAGAGCTTCGGGTCGCGCCGGGCAGCGAAGGGAACCGACTTGTACAAGGGCGAGAACTCGTACCCTCGTACCTCCCCCTGCCCGTCGGGCCACACCGGAGGCGGCTCCTCCGGGCGGGGCAGAACGCGGTTGAGCGGCGGCGCCGCATGGGATGTCGGCATGCCGCGGGTCAGCCCGCCATGCGCCGGCGTAAACACGTACCTGACGCCGTGCACCAGAAACTCCTCGAGCGCGCCTGGGTCAGGCGTACCCCATCCCTCTTCCAGACGCATTAGCGACGCCTCCGTCGCGCGCTTCACCCCGGCGTGAACCTCCGAAGCCGACATGCCCAGCTCGTAAGCCAACTGGCTGTAAGACCAGGGCGAGCGGTCCAGCGCTAAGATCTTGAGCAGGACGCAAATGTCCTGCGGCTTGAGGCTCAAAAGCGCGCCTCCGTTGCAGGCGGTTCGGCGGGATTCTATTCGCGAATCGCGAATCGCGAAAGCCCAAACGGATGTGGACCGAGGGGATCTACCGCGCCCCGCTGTTAGCGACCGGTCCTTTATCGACGGGGAGTACGAGAAACTCGAGCACTGCGCGCCCTCTCAGACGTACTCCGGAAGACCACCAAGCGTTGCGTGCGATGCCAGAGCAAGCGCGGGAAGTGTTACGCGCAAGAGGAGCGATCAACGCTCTGTGTCGCGGTTTGCGGGCCGGCGCGCTGCCGGCGCGCTGCGCGAAGGACATAAAAAAGGCAGGGATGCCCCTGCCTTGACTGGGGATCTGAAGCGAGCTACTGGTTGTCGGCGCGGCCTGCACCTTTCGGCGTTGGGCTCGCCACGCCGCCGCCAGCCGCGGCGCCCGTCGGAGTGCCACGGCCCTCGGCCGCGGGGGCGCCTTGCTGCACGGCTCCCGTGCCGGTGGACTGGGCAGTGCCCTGCCCCGACTTGTCCATGGGGTTGGCGCTCTGCGAAACGCCCGCCGAGTGCTGATGCTTCTTTTTCTTCTTGGTCTGCTTCTGAGGCGCGGGCTGAGTCCCCTCGTCTGCAGCATAAGCCGCGACCGTCACGGCCGAGAACAACGCAGCCATCAGGATGGCAACTAATCTTCGCATGTCTGTCTCCTATAGGTTCTAATCGTATGATCTCGCGGGGCACATTGCGCTCGCGCCCACCCCACCAACGTTCAACAGCTACAACGGTTTACGCCCCCGCGGCGCGCTGATATTGCCCCACGCGACTTGGACGCCTGCCGGTGACTCA
>DATJVW010000019.1:0-22959 GCA_035501675.1 Burkholderiales bacterium | reverse complement strand
GACCCAGGGGTCCTCGCCTAGTTGCTTGAGGCCGAGCGACACGCGGTTCTTCTCCTGGTCGTACTTGAGCACCTTGGCTTCCACCTCGTCGCCCACCGAAAGCACCTCCGAGGGATGCTTGACGCGACGCCACGCCAGATCGGTGATATGCAACAAGCCGTCGATGCCGCCCAGGTCCACGAATGCCCCGTAGTCGGTGATATTCTTGACCACACCCTTGACCACGGCGCCTTCCTGCAGGCTGGACAAGAGAGCCTCCCGCTCGGCGCCCTGGGTCGCCTCCAGCACGGCGCGACGCGAAACCACCACGTTGTTGCGCTTGCGGTCGAGCTTGATGACCTTGAATTCGAGCTGCTTGCCCTCGTACGGGTTGGTGTCTTTGACCGGCCGCAGGTCGACCAGCGACCCGGGCAGGAAAGCCCGGATCCCGTTGATCATGACCGTGAGACCTCCTTTGACCTTGCCGTTGACCAACCCCTGAACGACCTTGCCCTGCTCCAGGGCCGCCTCGAGCTCGTGCCAGGCGGCCAGTCGCTTCGCCTTCTCGCGCGAAAGGCGCGTCTCGCCGTAGCCATCCTCCAGCGCCTCGATGGCCACCTGCACGAATTCGCCGGGCTGGACCTCCAGCTCTCCCCGGTCGTTGCGGAACTCGTCGATCGGGACGTAACTCTCCGACTTGAGGCCTGCATTCACGACGACGAAGTTGGCGTCTACCCGCACGACTTCTGCGGTAATGACCTCGCCGGCGCGCATCTCCTTGCGCGAGAGGCTCTCTTCGAACAGCTTAGCGAAGTTCTCGGATTTATCGGAAGCCTGAGTGGAAGTCGCAGTTGTCATCACGGAAAAGTGGAGCTCTTTCGTTAACCCATCGGCCAGGCCAGATGGGGCCGGTTCACCCAAAAACCATCCCGCTGCATCGGCCCTGCCGGAGACTGTTGGCGCCCGGCTTCGAGGACCCGGTGCTAGCGGGATGGCACCTGTTTCAGCGCCTGCCGATACAACAGCAGCAACCTGTCGACGGCTTCGTCGACGCAAAGCGCCGTCGTGTCGAGCAGATGCGCGTCCGCGCTTCTCTGCAGAGGCGCAACACTGCGCCTCGCATCCCGTGCGTCGCGCTGGTTGATGTCCTGCAAAAGGGCGTCAAGGTTAGCATGTATTCCTTTGTCCATCAACTGTTTATGCCGGCGCCGTGCGCGCTCCTCCGGAGTGGCCGTCAGAAAAACTTTCAGCGTCGCGTCTGGAAACACGATAGAGCCCATGTCGCGCCCGTCCGCAACTAGGCCCGGCGCACGCCGGAATGCCCGCTGGCGACCGAGCAACGCGCGCCGCACCCCGGGCACCGCGGCAACGCGCGAGGCGGCAATCGAGACTTCCTCGCTGCGGATCGCCTGAGTCACGTCCTCCCCCTCAAGCGACACCTGGTCGTCTCGGAATTCACAATCGAGCCCGCTTGCCAGCGCGGCCAACGCATCGTGGTCGGCCAGATCGATCTTACGCTTGGCCGCGGCGTAGCCGACCAGCCGGTAGAGCGCGCCGCTGTCCAGGAAATGAAATCCCAGCGCCGCGGCGACTTGACGCGCCACGGTGCCTTTGCCGGATGCGGACGGGCCATCGATCGCAATGACCGGCACCACGGCCTGCGAGGTGACCTCGGCGAAACGCTCGAAGTACTCCGGGAACGTCTTCGCCACGCACTTGGGATCGTTGATGCGGACCGCCACGCGGCCCAACGCGACCAGGGAGAAGCACATCGCCATGCGGTGATCGTCATAGGTGTCGATGACCGCGTGCGGCGTCAGGCGGCCGGCGGGCGGAGGAGCGACCACCAGGTAGTCAGCACCCTCTTCGGTCCGCGCCCCGACTTTTCGCAGCTCGGTCGCCATCGCGGACAGCCGGTCGGTCTCCTTGACACGCCAGCTGCCGATGTTGCGCAGCCGGGATGGACCATCGGCAAACAGCGCGGTTACGGCCAAAGTCATCGCGGCGTCGGGGATGTGGTTCAGGTCCAAATCGAAGGCCCTGAGCCTGCCGTCCGCCGGCGCGCGCGCTTCGATCCAGTTGTGCCCGGCGTTCACGACCGCGCCCATCTCCGCCAGGGCATCGGCAAAGCGCACGTCGCCCTGCACGCTGTCGCGTCCCAGCCCCTCCACGCGCACCGGCCCTCCGCCGATGGCGCCGGCAGCCAGGAAGTAGGACGCGCTGGAAGCGTCGCCCTCCACGTGCACCACCCCGGGGCTGCGGTAACGCTGGGCGGCTGGGATCGTGAACGACGCCCAGGCGTCGCGCGCGACGTGCACCCCAAACAACGCCATCAGCTTGAGCGTGATCTCGATGTAGGGCTTCGAGATGAGCTCACCTTCCACCTCGACCGTCACCGTCTTCCCGGTCACGGGCAGGGCCAGGAGCAGCGCGGTCAGAAACTGACTCGAGACGTCTCCGCGCACCCCGAGGCGCGCGCCGACGCGGATCGATGCCGGAAAAATCTCCAACGGCGGAAAACCCTCCTTGCCCAGATAGCGGATGTCCGCTCCGAGCGCGCGCAACGCCTCGACCAGGTCGCCGACCGGCCGCTCATGCATGCGCGGCACGCCGGACAGCTTGTAATGGCCGCCGTTCAGCGCCAGCACGGCGGTGAGGGGGCGAAGCGCGGTGCCGGCGTTGCCCAGGAACAAATCACCGGACTTGCCCGGCAAGGCCCCGGAGCAGCCCGTGACCCGCACGCGCTGCAAGGGACCGCGCTCGAGGGGCACCCCGAGCCGGTCCAGCGCATCCAGCATGCGGTCCACGTCTTCCGATGCGAGCAGGTCGCGGACGTCCGTGGCGCCATCGGCGAGCGCAGCCAGCAACAGCGTTCGGTTAGAGATGCTCTTGGAGCCGGGCAGGCGGACCGCCCCCTGCGCATGCCACAGGGGACCCAGGTCGAGATAGGGCGGGTAGGCGCTCATCCGCTTCATGACCGGCTGCGCACCCATTTGCTGCGGGCCGCACGCGCCAGTTCGAAGCTGAGCTCGATGTCCGCACCGTCGCCCGTCTCGATTTCCGCCGCGAGGGTCGCCAGCCGAGCCTGGAACGCGCGTATCTCGGCCAGAAGGGCGTCGCCATTGGCGAGACAGATGTCCCGCCACATCTCGGGGGAGCTCCCGGCGATGCGCGTGAAGTCGCGGAAACCGGCGCCGGCGCAGGAGAACAGCTCGGCCGCGTCGGGCCGGCTGGCGATCATCTCCACCAGCGTGAATGCCAGCGCGTGAGGCAGATGGCTCACCGCGGCGAATACCTGGTCATGGCGCTCCGCAGACATCTCGACGGTGCGTGCACCGCATGCGCGCCAGGCCGCATCGACCCGGACGCGCGCGTCATCGCCCGTCTCTGCCACCGGCGTGAGCACCACGCTCCGGTCGCGAAACAACTCCGCGCTGGCGGCGTCCACGCCGGACAGCTCGGCACCAGCTACCGGATGGGCGGGCACGAATTGCATCAGCTTCACACCCAGATTGCCGCGTGCCGCCGCTACCACGTCGCGCTTGGTGCTGCCGCCGTCGGTGAGCACGGCACCGGCCTGGAGATGAGGGGCGATGGCCGCGAGGACCGAGGCCGTCTGTTGCACCGGTACGGCAACCAGCACCAGATCCGCGCCCTCGAGCGCAACAGGCGTGTCGGGCGCGATCTCGTCGATCGCGCCAAGCTCAAGCGCGCGCTCCAGGTTGGCGCGGCTGCGCCCGACGCCGGCGACGCGCTCAACGCACCCCGCCTGCTTCAGCGCCATCGCGAAGGAGCCGCCGATCAGCCCCACGCCGAACACGGCCAGTCTGCGGAAACGGACGTCTGTCACGGTCAACGGGGCAGGGCCGTGTCAGGCGTGCAGCGCCGTACGCAGTGCACCGAGAAACCGCTCGTTCTCGGCTGGCAGCCCGATCGTCACGCGCAGGTGCTCAGGCAAACCGTACATGCCGATCGGCCGCACGATCACCCCCTGCTGCAGCAGGCGCTGATAGACGTGCAAGGCGGCGCCGGCGCGGAAGCTCACGAAGTTTCCGAACGACGGGATGTGCTCCAAGCCCAGCCGCTGCAGCCCATCGATGATCTGACGCATGCCGGCGCGGTTCAGCTGTGCGCTTTTGTGCACGAACTCGCGGTCATTCAGCGCCGCCGCCGCGGCGGCCTGGGCCATGCTGCTGACGTTGAACGGCTGGCGCACCCGGTTCATGAGGTCGGCTACTTCCGGATGCGCCAGTGCGAAGCCGATGCGCAGGCCCGCCAGCCCATACGCCTTGGAGAAGGTGCGCGTGATGACCAGGTTGGGAAACTGCGCGAGCCAGCGCACGCTGTCGGCTTGCAGCTCATCGGGAAGATACTCGTTGTACGCCTCATCCACGACCACGATGACCCGACGCGGGACGCGCCGCAGGAAAGCCTCCACTTCGGCAGCGGGGACGAAAGTGCCGGTGGGGTTGTTGGGGTTCGCGATCCAGATGACGCGAGTGTCGTCGCGCAACACGCTCGCCATGGCGTGCAGATCATGGCCGTAGTCCCGGGCCGGAGTCTCCAGCGTGGCCGCGCCTGCGACCTGCGTCGCAAGGTGGTAGACCACGAATGCGTGCTGCGACATGACCGCCGAGGTGTGGTTATGCAAAAAGCAGCGGGCCACCAGTTCCAGCACGTCGTTGGAGCCGTTGCCGAGAACGATCTGGTCCTGCCCGACTCGGTAGCGGACGGCCACCGCCTGCTTCAGCTCGAAGCCGTTGCCGTCCGGGTAGCGCGCCAGGCCCTCGAGCTGTGCCCCCATCACCTCGCGCGCCAGCGGGCTCACCCCGAGCGGATTTTCATTGGATGCAAGCTTGACGATAGCCGCTTCCTCCAGCCCCATCTCTCGGGCCAGCTCCGAGATGGGCTTGCCCGGCTGGTAGGGCGCGATGGCGCGGATATAAGACGGGGACAGCTCGCACGCGTCGATCATAAGGGCCGCTTAGCCGCTTACAGCGCGGCCGGATAGGAACCGAGAATCTTGAGGAACGAGGCGCGACCGCGCAGCTGCGCCAGCGCGCGGGCGACGTGCGCCTCCTGTTGATGGCCCTTCAGGTCCACGAAGAAGACATATTCCCACAAGCCGGTGCGTGACGGCCTGGACTCCATCCGAGTCATGTCTACCCCATGCTCTGCGAGCGGCGCCAGCAGATCGTGCATGGCCCCCGGCCGGTTGAGCGTGGACATCGCGAGCGAGGTCTTATCGCGCCCGGACGGCGCCGCCTCCTGGTCGGCCACTACCACGAACCGCGTCGTGTTGTTGGGCTGGTCCTCGATATTGGCCGCCAAGACGTTGAGCTGGTACAGGACCGCGGCCGCCTGCGAACCGATCGACGCGCTCGTCGCATCGGCCGAGGCCAGTCGCGCGCCCTCGGCGTTGCTCACCACGGGGATGCGTTCGGCCCTCGGTAGGTTCTGGTTGAGCCATTCGTGGCATTGGGCCAGGCTTTGCGCATGAGCAAAGATCTTGTGGATCGACTCGGCGCCAGGCGACTTGCTCATCAGGCACTGGTGCACCGGGAGCAGCACCTCACCGCAGATGTGCACCGGGGTGGCGAGCAATAGATCGAGCGTGCGGCCTACCGCGCCATCGGTGGAGTTTTCCACCGGCACCACGCCATATCCCACGTGTCCGGATTCCACCTCCCGGAACACCTCATCGATCGACGCACAGGGCATACCGCGCACCTGCCCGCCGAAGTGCTTCAGCGCCGCCTCCTCGCTGAACGTCCCGCGCGGCCCCAGGAACGCCACCGACAGCATCTGCTCCAACGCACGGCAGGCGGAGATGATCTCCGTGAACACGCGCACCACCGCCTCTCGCGGCAGCGGACCCGCGTTGCAGTCCTGCAGGCGGTGCACGACCTGCGCCTCCCGCTCGGGACGGTAGATCGGCCCGCCGCCCTTGAGGCCGCCGATGTCTCGCGCCAGCTGGGCGCGCTGGTTCAGCAGCCGCAGGATGTCGTCGTCGATCGCGTCGATTCGAGCGCGCAGCTGCTTGAGCGGGTCGGTCACGGCGGTCCCGGGCTTCACGTCGGCAGGTATCGCACCATCAACACCCCCTTGATGGCGGAGAGGCGGCCCAGCACTTCCGTGGACACCGCGCTGTCCACGTCGACCAGAGTGTAGGCCATCTCCCGCTTGGACTTGTTCAGCATGTTGTGGATGTTGAGGCCGGCCGTCGCCACCGCCGTGGAGATCTGACCCAGCATGTTGGGCACGTTGGCGTTGGCGATGCCGATGCGGTAGGGCGACTCGCGCTCCATCAGCACGTCGGGGAAATTCACGGCATTGCGGATGTTGCCGTGCTCCAGATAGTCGCGCACCTGGTTCGCCACCATGACGGCGCAGTTGTCCTCCGCCTCACGCGTCGATGCGCCCAGGTGCGGCAACGCGACCACTGCCGGATTGGCATCGAAACGCGGGTTGGGAAAATCGCACACGTAATACTTCAACCGCTTGGCCGTCAAAGCATCCACGACCGCGTCCGCGTCCACGATCTCGTCGCGTGCGAAATTCAGCAGGACCGCCCCGTGTCGCATGAGCGCCAGCCGTTGCGCGTCGATGAGGTGCCGCGTGGCGGGGAGCAACGGGATGTGCAAAGTGACGAACTCGCAGGCCTTGAGCACTTCCTCGATGCTGTGCGCCCGCCTGACCTGAGAAGGCAGGCTCCACGCAGCGTCGACTGTGATCTCGGGGTCGTAGCCGAGCACGTTCATGCCGAGCTTGATGGCCGCATCCGCCACCAAGCTGCCGATCCGGCCCAGGCCGAGGATGCCCAGCGTGCGATGCGGCAGCTCGATCCCGGCGTAGTGTTTCTTGTTCTCTTCCACCTGTCGATTCAGCTCCGTGTCGGTGCCGCGCATTCCCTCGACGAAGCGCACGGCGGGGAGCAAGTTGCGGGCGGCGATGAGCAGCCCGGCCAGCACCAACTCCTTGACCGCGTTGGCGTTCGCGCCCGGGGCGTTGAACACAGGCACGCCGCGCCGGCTCATGGCCTCCACCGGGATGTTGTTGGTTCCGGCGCCGGCCCGCCCGATCGCCTGCACCGACGGCGGAATGGTCATGCCGTGCATGTCGTGGGAGCGCAGCAGGATCGCATCCGGGCGATCCGCGTGATTGCTCACCTCGTAGCGCTCTTGCGGCAGCAGCCTCAAACCCGCATGAGACACAGCGTTGAGCGTGAGAATCTGGAGCTTGTCGGCCATGGTGGCTCCCTCAACCATGCCGCCGCTCGAAATCGCGCATGAACTCGACCAAGGCCTTCACGCCTTCCAGCGGCATCGCGTTATACAGGGAGGCGCGCATGCCCCCCACCGAGCGGTGCCCCTTCAGCTGGACCAGTCCGTGCTGCGCGGCCTGCTTGAGAAACGCTTCCTCGAGCGCGGCATCGCGCAGGGTAAAGGGCACGTTCATGCGCGAGCGGTCCTCGCGTGCCACGGGGCTGTGATACAACCCGCTGGAGTCCAGAAGATCGTACAACAGGGCGGCCTTGGCGACATTGATCTTCTCGATCCCCGCCAGACCGCCTTTCGCCTTCAGCCACTTGAACACCAGCCCGGCGACGTAAACGGCATAGGTGGGCGGCGTGTTGTACATGGAATCGTTGTCGGCCTGGACCTTGTAATCGAACGTGGAAGGCGTGCCCGGCGCAGCGTGCCCGATCAAGTCGTCGCGCACGATCACGATGGTCAACCCGGCCGGGCCGATGTTCTTCTGTGCTCCGGCGTAAATCACGCCGAACTTGCTCACGTCCAGCGGGCGCGACAGCAGGCTGGAGGACAGATCGCACACCAGCGGCACCGGCCCGGCGTCCGGGATCCACTGAAACTCGACCCCGCCGATGGTCTCGTTTCCGGTGTAGTGAACGTAGGCCGCCGCCGGGTCGAGCCGCCACGCCGACTGCTTTGGCGCATAGGTAAAGTGGCGGTCCTCGCTGCTGGCTGCGATCGCGACGCTGCAAAATTTCTTCGCCTCGCCGATGGCTTTCTTGGCCCACTCTCCGGTGTGGATGTAGTCGGCTTTGCTCTTTCCACGCAGCAGATTCATCGGCACCACCGCGAACTGTGCGCTGGCTCCAGCCTGCAGGAACAGGACCTTATAGTTCGACGGTATCCCCAGCAGTTCGCGCAGGTCCGTGTGCGCGTCGTGGGCGATGGATGTGAATTCCCTGCCGCGATGGCTCATCTCCATGACCGACATGCCGCAGCCGTGCCAGTCGAGCATTTCGTCGCGGGCCTGCATCAGGACCTCTTCCGGCAGCACCGCCGGACCCGGGCTGAAATTGTGCACTCGCATGTTTATCCGTCGCTGCGCCTCAGTGCAGGGTTTCGGGCGGATCGCCGTGAGCGCCGCCATTGGGCCCGGATTCCCCGTCGCCATCCGGGGGCTGGTTGAATTCGGCGGAGTCGTCGCCATGCGGCCCTCCGTTGCCATCGGCGCTCCCGTTGTCTTCGGTCTCGACCACTTTCTCCAGTCCCGCCAGCTTCTCCTCCGGGCCCAGATTGATCAGGGTGACCCCCTGCGTCGCGCGGCTCATCTCGCGAATCTCGGCCACGCGCGTGCGGATGAGTACTCCACCGGTGGTGATGAGCATGATCTGGTCGTCGGGCTTTACCAGCTTGGCCGCCACGACTTTGCCGTTGCGCGCCGTGGTCTGGATCGCGATCATGCCCTGCGTGCCGCGCGCATGACGGGTGTACTCGGCGATGGGCGAGCGCTTGCCATAGCCGTTTTCGGTCGCCGTCAGCACCGAGTGGGCCTCATCCTCCGCCACCACCAGCGAGATCACTTGCTGGCCGATGCCCAGCGTCATGCCACGCACGCCGCGCGCGGTGCGTCCCATCGCGCGGACGTCCTGCTCGCTGAAGCGCACTGCCTTGCCGGCGTCGGAGAACAGCATCACATCGTGGTTCCCGTCGCTGATCGCCACGCCCACCAGATAATCGCCCTCGTCCAGCTCCACGGCGATGATGCCGCTGGGGCGCGGGCGCGAGAACTCGGACAGCGGCGTCTTCTTGACCGTGCCGTTAGCGGTGGCCATGAACACGAAGTGCCCGTCGTCGAAGGCCTTGATCGGCAGCACGGCATTGATCTTCTCTCCTTCCTCCAAATGCAGGAGATTGTTGATTGGCTTGCCGCGCGAAACACGGCTGCCCTGCGGGACGGCATAGACCTTGACCCAGTAGACCCGCCCGCGGCTCGAGAAGCACAGGATGTAGTCGTGGGTGTGGGCGATGAACAGGCGCTCGATGAAATCGTCTTCCCGCGTCGCAGCGGCCTGCTTGCCACGCCCACCGCGCTTCTGGGCGCGGTAATCGGCCAGCGGCTGGGACTTGATGTACCCCGCGTGCGACAACGTCACCACCACGTCGGTGGGTGCGATCAGGTCCTCGAGGTTGAGGTCTTCCGCGTTGAGCTGGATTTCGCTGCGCCGCTTGTCGCTGTAGCGCTCCTGTACCTGCTTCAGCTCGTCGCAGATGATGGCGGTGATGCGCTCGGGCTTGGCCAGGATGTCGAGCAGGTCAGCGATGTTAGCCATCACCTCCCTGTACTCGGACACGATCTTGTCCTGCTCCAGCGCAGTGAGCCGCTGCAGCTGCATCTCGAGGATGCGCTGAGCCTGAGCCTCGGACAACCGATACCCGCCCGCGGCCTCACCGGCGGCGCTCTGCAGGCCGAGCTCGCGCGCCAAGCCTTCGGGCCGCGTCCGCTCGGCGTCCGCCCGCTCCAGCATCTGCTCCACCAGCTGCGAGCGCCACAGGCGGCCGATCAGCCTGTGCTTGGCTTCCGCCGGCGAAGGCGAGGCCTTGATCAGCTCGATGATCTCATCCACGTTGGACAGGGCGACCGCTAAGCCCTCCAGGATGTGCGCGCGCTCGCGCGCCTTGCGCAGCTCGAATACCGTGCGACGCGTCACGACCTCCCGGCGATGCCGCAGGAAGGCCTCCAGCAGATCTTTGATGTTGAGCAGCTTCGGCTGGCCGTCCACGAGGGCGACCATGTTCATGCCGAAGTTGTCCTGCATCTGCGTTTCTTTGTACAGGTTGTTCAGGACAACTTCGGGCAGCTCACCGCGCTTGAGCTCGATCACCACGCGCATGCCGGACTTGTCGGACTCGTCGCGGATCTCGGCTACGCCTTCCAGCTTCTTCTCGCGCACCAGCTCGCCGATGCGCATCAGCAGATTGGCTTTGTTGACCTGATAGGGCAGCTCGTCGATCACGATAGCGGCGCGGTTGCCCTTCTCCAGCTCCTCGGTGTGGGTGCGCGCCCGGATCACCACCCGGCCCCGGCCGGTGCGGTAGCCCTCCTTGACCCCTTCGGTGCCGTAGATGATGCCGGCGGTCGGAAAGTCGGGCGCAGGGATATAGGCGATTAGGTCATCCACCCCGAGTTCGGGGTCGGCGAGCAGCGCGAGGCAGCCGTCCACCACCTCGCGCAGGTTGTGGGGCGGGATGTTGGTGGCCATACCCACCGCGATCCCGGAGGAACCGTTGATCAGCAGGTTCGGAATTCTGGCGGGCAGGGCCGTCGGCTCGCTTTCCTTGCCGTCGTAGTTGGCGACGAAATCGACGGTTTCCTTGTCGATGTCTTCCAGCATCTCCGAGGCGATGCGCGACATCCGGCATTCGGTGTAGCGGTAGGCCGCCGGCGCGTCGCCGTCGACCGAGCCGAAGTTGCCCTGCCCGTCGATGAGCATGTAGCGCATGGAGAAGTCCTGCGCCATGCGCACCAGCGCCTCATAAGTAGCGGTGTCTCCATGCGGGTGATACTTGCCGAGCACCTCGCCCACGATGCGCGCACACTTCACGTAGGGCCGGTTCCAGACGTTGTTGGCCTCGTGCATGGCGAAGAGCACGCGGCGATGTACCGGCTTGAGGCCGTCGCGCACATCGGGCAGCGCACGCCCGACGATCACGCTCATCGCATAGTCGAGGTAGGAACGGCGCATCTCCTCCTCGAGGCTGACCGGCAGGGTTTCCTTGGCGAACTGGTCCATCGTGTCAGGGATAGTAAACGCGCCGGCGCGGGCGGCCCGAAGGCGCCGCGCGCCCGCCGCCGGAGCCGCGAGGCGCGGGCAATCCGCGGGTGCGGCTGCGCAAACAAACGGCGAATTTTATCATGCTGATGCTTCGCTACCGAAACGCATGGGCCGAGGCTTCGGTCGCGTCCGGTTAAGGCGACGCCACCTGGCGGCA
The DNA here is from genome assembly GCA_035501675.1 of Burkholderiales bacterium. Taxonomy (GTDB): domain Bacteria; phylum Pseudomonadota; class Gammaproteobacteria; order Burkholderiales; family SHXO01; genus SHXO01. Next base: position 11,737 of record DATJVW010000019.1, on the reverse strand, counting down.
GGGCGTAGCCGAACTCGCTAGAGTGCGCCGGGTCGATGCTTCGATGGTAGCGCTAGCGCGCAGCGAAACGAGCGTTCGACGCTGCGCCACCCAAGCTCAAGTCGGTTAACATGCGTTCCTTGACAGCTGTTGGTCGGTAACATCGGTCGGTCGCGGAACCACGGCGAATCACGAGGAGAACCATGGACATGGCAAATCCCGCTTCGACTCAAGAAAGGTTTTCAACCGCACCCGGCGCTGCATTGCGCGGGGCAGTTCTCAACCTCACGCCAATCGTGTTGGCGGCCTTGCTCGTCGGCTGCGCGACCAAGGCACAGACTAAAGGGTCCGCCCAGGCCACCACCCAGGCGCAGGCGGCGCAGCAGCCCAGTCCGGCACCCGAAGCCGCCGCCCCGGCTTACGAAGCGGCGCCCTATGAAGAACCCGCACCCCCCAGCCCCGAGGCCGCGGAGGAAACCGCGCCCGCGCCGCTGGCGTTCAAGGACGAGGGCGCGGGCGCCGCACAGGAGGAGGAGACCCACCCCGAGCAATTTGCAGAAGAGGCTCGCGAGGTCCCGCCAGAGGAACAGACGCCGCCCCAGCAGTTCACGGACTCGGCCGCACCCGTTGCCGAGGAGGATGCGGTCGCACAGCAGCAGTTCACCGACGAAGCGCCCGCCAAGGACGAACCGGTCCCGCAGCAGCAGTTCAGCGACGATGCCGCCCCGCCGAGGGACGAAGCCATCGTCGCCCAGCAGCAGTTCACCGACGAAGCACCCGCCAAAAACGATGACGCAGTAGCACAGCAGCAGTTCACCGACGAAGCACCCGCCATGGACGAGGATGTCGTCGCACAGCAGCAGTTCAGCGACGAGGCGGCGCCCGCTCCGGAAGAGGTCAGCCCACCGGAGGCGTACAAGGACGAAGTGGCCGAAGCCGCACCGGAGGAGGTCGCGCCTCAGCCGCAGACTTTCACCGATGAACAGGTCGCGCAGGCCGAGCCGGCCAAGGCTCCCCCCGTCACGATGCTGCCGATGACCATCACTGTGGAAGCCGAGCCGCTGTTCGACTTCGACAAGTACTCCATCCGGGCCGACTCGCGCAAGAAGCTGGACGAGTTGGTGGAAAAGCTCAAGGGGGTCACCTATGGCGAAGTCATCACGGTTGGCTTCGCGGACCCGATCGGCTCTGCGCAGTACAACCGACGTCTGTCGGAGCGGCGAGCCGCGTCGGTAAAGCGATACTTGGTGAGCAAGGGCATTGCCGCCGACAAGATCAAGACCGAGGGTCGCGGCAAGACCGAGGAGTACGCAAGCTACGCGAGCTGCAAGGGTCAGGGTAAGAAAAAGGTGATCGCATGCTTGCAGCCCGACCGTCGCGTCGAAGTCACGGTCACGGCCGAAAAGCAGCAATAGCGCCCGGCGACCCCGCTCGGCGCAAGTCGGGCCCTGCGCGAGCAGGGCTTTTTTGTCCACCGCCCGCATCCACGACAGTGACACCCGCGCTGCAAACGGCAGACCTCATCATCACCGCCCGCTGGATCGTGCCGGTCGAGCCCGCGGGCGGTGTGCTGGACCAGCACGCCGTTGTCGTGCACGACGGTAGCATCGTCGCGCTGATGCCGGCCGAGGACGCGCGCAGGACCTACGCCTCCAAAGCAACGGTAGACCTGCCTTTCCACGTCCTGGTGCCCGGCCTGATCAACTTGCACACGCACGCGGCCATGACGCTGATGCGCGGGCTGGCGGACGATCTGCCTCTGATGCAGTGGCTCAACGAGCACATCTGGCCGGCCGAAAGCAAGCACGTGTCGCCGGAGTTCGTCTACGACGGCACGCTGCTGGCGTGCGCCGAGATGCTGCGCGGCGGGGTAACGTGCTTCAACGACATGTATTTCTACCCCGAGCAGGCGGCCCGCGCTGCGCTAGACGCGGGGATGCGGGCCGCGATCGGCATGATCTGCATCGAATTACCTACCACCTACGCCTCCGACGCCCAGGACTACCTGCGCAAGGGGCTCGCTGCGCGCGACCGCTTCCGCGGTGAGCCGTCGCTGTCCTTCTGCCTGGCCCCGCACGCCCCGTATACCGTGAGCGATCGCAGCTTCGAGCAGATCCTCACCTATGCCGGCGAGCTGGAGGTTCCCATCCACATGCACCTGCATGAGACGCACGATGAGCTCCGCGAGAGTCTGAGCCGTTTCGGTGTAAGGCCGCTGGAGCGCATTTACCGGCTCGGTCTGCTTGGTCCGAGCTTGATCGCGGTGCACGCGGTGCATCTTTCGGAGCAGGAAATCGACCTGCTGGCGGCGCAGGGCGCGAGTGTGGCTCACTGCCCGTCCTCCAATCTCAAGCTTGCGAGCGGCTTGGCGCCAGTGGCCCGCTTCGTCGAGCGCGGCCTGAACACCGGGCTTGGGACCGACGGCGCCGCCAGCAACAACCGGCTCGATCTGTTCGAGGAGATGCGCATGGCGGCGCTGCTGGCCAAAGCCGTCTCGGGCCGGGCCAACAGCGTGCCGGCAGAGACCGCGCTGCATATGGCCACGCTGGGCGCGGCGCGCGCACTCGGGCTCGACCGGCACATCGGATCCATCGCACCCGGCAAGCGAGCCGACCTGTGCGCGGTGAATCTGGATGCCACCGGGCTTTCTCCCGTATACCATCCCGTGTCGCATTTGGTATACGCGGCCGGGCGCGAGGATGTGTCTCATGTCTGGGTCGCCGGCCGCCTGCTCGTCGAAGCGGGGGAGCTGACAGGGCTCGACCCCGGGCTGCTGCGCGTCAAGGCGCGCGCGTGGCAAACGCGCATCTCCGAGCAATCATGACCGTCAACGTCGATCCCAAGGAGTTGGAGAAGTTCGGCCAGCTCGCGCACCGCTGGTGGGACCCCAACAGCGAATTCAAGCCGCTGCACGAGATCAACCCGCTGCGGCTCAAATGGATCGAGCAGAGGGTGGACCTGACCGGCAAGCGCGTGCTGGACGTAGGCTGCGGCGGCGGCATCCTCTCCGAGGCCATGGCCGTTCACGGCGCCGAGGTGACCGGCATCGACCTATCGGAAGAGGCCCTCAAGGTCGCTGAGCTGCATCTGCTGGAAAGCGGCAACCGGGTCACTTACCTGGAAGCGGCTGTCGAGGACCTCGCGCGGGAGCAGCCGAGCAGCTTCGATGTGGTGACGTGCATGGAGGTGCTCGAGCATGTGCCCGACCCGGCCAGTCAGGTGCGCGCATGCGCGCACCTCCTGAAGCCCGGTGGGGAAGCCTTCTTCGCCACCATCAACCGCAATCCCAAGGCGTTCCTGTTCGCCATTGTCGGCGCGGAGTACATCCTCGGGCTGCTGCCGCGCGGCACACACCAATACGCCAGGTTGATCCGACCCTCAGAGCTGTCCGGGTGGTGCCGGCGCGCGGGCTTGAGCGTCAAGGCCATCACCGGAATGCGCTACAACCCGTTGACGCGCGCCTACTCGCTCGGCCCGCGCACCGACGTGAATTACATCCTGCATGCCGGCGCTTCATGAACGGCGGCTCCCCCCCTCTCGCATCTCGCGCGGTCCTGTTCGACCTGGACGGGACGCTGGCCGACACGGCGCCGGACTTGGGTTACGTGCTCAACCTGCAGCTGCGCGCGCACGGCTGCGCAGAGCTACCGGTTGACGCCCTGCGCCCCTATGTTTCGCACGGCGCCCGCGGCATGTTGCGCGCCGGCTTCGGGCTGGAGGCCGGGGATGCGGGTTACCCCGCGTTGCGTGACGAGTTCCTGGATCTGTATGAGCGCAACTTGTTCCGCGAAACGCGACTGTTCCCGGGCATGGCCGAGCTGCTGGACGGCCTCGAGCGGCGCGCGATCGCCTGGGGCGTGGTCACCAATAAGCTTGAGCGCTTCACTGCGCCGTTGATCCAAGCGCTCGGCCTGGCTGACCGCGCCGGTTGCGTGATCAGCGGCGACACCACCCCGCGCGCCAAACCGCACCCAGACCCCCTGTTCGAGGCCAGCCGCCGGCTCGGCGTCAAGCCGAGCGAGTGCAGCTACGTCGGGGACGACGAGCGCGACGTGCAGGCCAGCCACGCTGCAGGCATGACCCCGGTGGTGGCTCTCTATGGGTACCTCGGAAACGGCAAGCCGCCTCATGAGTGGGGCGCGGGAGCCTACATCGAGCACCCTCTGCAGCTCTTGAATCTGCTCTAAGCGCCCGCAGCTATGAGATAATCTCAGTAGTCGGAGAAGGGCCGGACCGTTGCTGAAAGGCAGCATCCGCTACCGACTCCCGACATGGGGGCGACCTGGTTTCGACGTGGGTCGCGAAGCAGCGCAGTGCATGTCAAGGTCCAGTCACCTTGTAAATCCGCTGGAAATCTATAGTCGCCAACGACGACAGCTACGCTCTAGCCGCCTAACACCGGCTAGACTCTGCCCCCGGTGTGCTCATGCGCCGGATCTGATCCCGCAAGGGTGATGAGCGCAGAGTCATTCGCATGAGATCGTGCCTCGCAGGGTTACTTTGCTCGGCACTAAATCGCTAGGTAACTCGCCAATCACCAGCCTGCCGGCCGGCGGGTGCGCGGTTAAATGAAACGACCAGGCTAAGCATGTAGAGCTGACTGTAGAGGACTTACGGACGCGGGTTCGATCAGTTCGGGTCGCCTCTGCCCGTGAGGGCAGAGTGAACACGGGGCTCACATCGGTGAAACCTGAAGCCGCGTAGGGCGCGGCATGGCAACGCCGAGGGGTAGGAAGAGGGCCAACCTCAGGCCTGCCCTGTAGAGACTCATAGGCTGGCTGACGCCTGGCAATCGGCGCGAGCGAGCACTAGGATTCGTCATCGCTCTTCCATCTCCCTCTGGGAGACGGCGAGGGTGACGTGACGGATAACACGCCCCGCATCCCGCACTTGCCATGGCTGCGAGCCGCGGCAGAGCAGGATGAAGGCATAGTCCAGCCCGTCTCGAAAGAGATGGATATGCTGTCCCGCCGCCTCCACCAATGCCCCGACGCCGAGCGGGTTTCCCGCTCGGCGTTTTTTCTACTCGCGTGACCTATGAGCCACTATCGAACGATCCGGCAACTCGACGCGCCGGACGCGGCGTATATCGCAGGACTGGTGGATGGAGAAGGCACCGTCACGCTTACCACAATGCACCGAGCTGAGAACCGGCGGTTGGTGGTAAGCATCTCCAACACCGAGCGTGGCCTGTTGGAGCTCGGCCGAGGGGCCTTGGGCGCGGGGCAGATCACCGGGAAGCGAACGTACAGTAACGGGTGGTTGGGCGACGCGCCAAGCATGGCCGGGAGCACGCAACCGAGCAGTTACCCGCAGTTGCCAAGGCGCTGCCCGTGTTCCTCTAGCGTAATGTCACAAGTGCGCGCCGGGCACATGGTGCGGCTGTGAAGGTGCGATCGGCTTTCGCGTATCTCGGCAAGTGGCTGAAATTCAACCAATCGATTCCTGCCGCCTCCACCACCCGACGCCGCGCAACGTTCCCGCTCGGCGTTTAGTTTCGATGGGATCCGCGTCGAGCGGACTGAACCAAACCTCCCAGCGGCGCTCCAACGCTGAGAGCCTGATTGGATGTTCGGCCGGTTCTCTTTCATGTCCGGCCCCAAGGCCCGTTACAGCGGTAACTTGCCGTGTGTCCCGCGGAATCCTCCAGTAAGCCCGAGGGGATAGGCTTGCGTTAAAGGCTCATCGCAGCGAGAACAGACATGAACAGCGCATTGCACCAGCTCCGACCTTGGCATCTGTTGATCACATTGGCGGTTATCAGCGCCGCTGTGCTGGTCCGCCCGGCCGTCAGCCGCGCCGACGATGCCGGCCCGTACGCGGGACGCGCCCTCCTCTCTGGCGCACCGGCCAGCGCTCCCAAGGACCAGGCGCAGCTCGCGGACGAACCGGGCAGTGCCGCGCTGACCGCGGACGGCATGCGCCTGGAGGGCGAGCGCATTTTCGGCGGCTACCGGTTTGGACCCGGCTTTGCGCTGGAAGGCGCGCAGACGCGCACCGCCCCCGCCGGCCCAGCGGCGGGCAATCAGGCGATCAGCGTCGCTGGGGTGAGCTCGGTTCCGTTGAGCGACACAGTCAAGCTTGTTGGCAAGCTCGGGTTTCAGTATCCGACATCGCCCGTCGGGAGCGGCGGTGTGTCTATCTCGGATCTGCCGAGCGGCGGTAAGCTCTACGGAGTCGGAGTTTCCGCGCAAGTCCGCGACAACGTCGAGCTGAGAGTGCAGTCCGAGCACTTCGGGCGGCCCGCTGGCGCCTCTCAGGGGACGGCGGGGTCCGATTCGGTCCTGTTCGGCGCCAACGTGCGGTTCTGACGACGGCCTCGGCGCGCCGCGTCCAAAAAGCAACTTTGGTATTCGCCTTGCTTGGGCCTGCAGGCCTGCGGCGCTGCGCGCCCTGCCTCGCCGCCTACTCCACCTCACCTGTTCCTTCCTGACCGCACGCTGTCAAGCCGGCTAAAGGGTGTCTGGTGGCCGTCGTAAACGCAACGCCTCCAGCGGCCATTTTGCCTGCTACGCGCGATCGCACATGAAAAGCACCGGGCCCGTAAGCCCAGAGGTTGTGGACTCCACCGAGCCCGAGCGGGCGGGCAAACCGGGCAAGCCGGAACAGGTCGGCCTGATCGAGGAGATCATCGATAAGGGGCTGCTCGAGGCGCACTTCCAACCCATCCTCGACCTCGGCAGCGGCGAGGTGGTCGGATTCGAGGGCCTGATCCGCGGTCCCGCCGACACGCCGCTGCGCGCCCCCGCAGAGCTGTTCCGCAGTGCCAACAAGCACGGTCTGGTGTTGCGCCTCGAGCGGTTGTGTCGCCAGACCGTGCTGGAGTCGTTTGCGCGCCTAGGCCTGCCGCACAAGCTGTTCCTCAATGTGCGCCCGCAGTGCTTGGCGCTGCCTGGGCTGGGGACCGTGGCCACGCGCGAGTTGCTCCGGCGGCTGGCCTTGTCGCCCGAGCGCATCGTGATCGAGCTCACGGAGAACCTCCCCATCTTCGATTTCGACTCGGTGCGCGCGGCGCTCACCAGCTATCGCAATCTGGGGTTCCACGTCGCGATCGACGACCTGGGGGAGGGGTTCGCCAGCTTCCGTCTGTGGTCCGAACTGCGCCCCGAGTACGTCAAGGCGGACATGCATTTTGTTCACGGCATCGACAACGACCCGCTCAAGCTCCAGTTCCTCAAATCCATCCAGCAAATCGCCGACACCTGCCGCTCGCACATCATCGCCGAGGGCATCGAGACCGACGCCGAGCTGAGTGTGATACGCGATCTCGGTATCCCCTTCGGCCAAGGCCACCTCATCGGCGCGCCGTCGGCGTCGCCGGCGCTGGTCGCGCCCGAGAATGTGCTTCGCCTCTTGCGCCAGCGGGAGATCGCCGTCTATCCCGAGAACCTGGTGGTGCACAACAACACCGTAACCGCCGAGAAGCTGCTGATCCGGGTCGAGCCGGTCGGACCCGCAACGCCCAACGGCGACGTGTACGCGCGCTTCGCGCAGGACGAGTCGCTGCAGGCCATCCCGGTGGTGCAAGACGGCGCCGTGCTGGGACTGCTCAACAGACATGCGTTCATAGACAGCTACGCCCGCCCGTTCCGCAGGGAGCTATTCGGGCGCAAGCCTTGCCACGCCTTCATGGATCCGGAGCCGCTGGTGGTGGACAAGGACATCACCATCCAGGAGCTGTCCAGCCGCCTGGTGGACGCCGCGAGCCGTCATCTCTCGGAGGGCTTCGTGCTGACCGATAGCGGGCGCTATGCCGGACTGGGGACGGGCCGCGACCTCGTGCGAGAGATCACCAACCTGCAGATCACCGCCGCCCGCTACGCCAACCCCCTCACTCTTCTGCCCGGAAATGTACCCATCAACGAGCACATCGAGCGGCTGCTCCGCGCCGGCATCGCATTCGTGGCCTGCCACTGCGATCTGGACCACTTCAAGCCGTTCAACGACGCCTACGGCTACCGGCGCGGCGACGACATGATCCAGCTCACCGGCCGGATCCTGCTGGAAGCCTGCGACGCGCGCCGCGACTTCATCGGCCACATCGGCGGCGACGACTTCATTCTGCTGCTGCAAAGCGCCGACTGGGCGTCGCGCAACCGTCAGGCGCTGGAGCGCTTCGACCGCGAGAGTACCCGGCTGTACACCAAAGAAGATCTCGCGCGCGGCGCTCTGATGGCCGAGGACCGGAGCGGAAACGCGGTGATTCATCCGCTCGGTGCTCTGTCCATCGGCGCCGTGGTGGTGGAGCCAGGCGATTATGCTTCGCACTACGAGGTCTCAGCAGCAGCAGCCGAGGCTAAGCGTCAAGCGAAGCGCACGGCGGGCAGCAGCATGTTCGTCGAACGCCGCCGGCCCGCCCCCGAGCGTCCGTCCCAGAACACCTCGGGCTGAGCCCGACGCCCTCCCTTCGCCCTTCCTGGTCAACGGGCAGCGCGCCAGGCGGAAGGTCCGGCGGGCCGTGCCCGACCTGTCGCCCGGTTCGCGTGTGGCCCTTCAGCGCGGCGCCGCGGGCGCTGCTGGCTGGGCAGTTGCGGCCGCGGACGGCTGCTGACCGGCGGCGGCTCGCAGCCGCGCTTCGCGCTCCGCCAGCTTCTGGCGCAACTGCGGGATCGCCGCCTGACCCGCCTGCTCTCCCTCCAGTATGGCGAGGTGCCGGCTCTGGAAATCGGTCGAGCTGAGCTTGCTGATATCGGGCCTTATCACCACGTCCGCGCCGGCGAGTTCCTCGCTGGCGATCGAGTTGCCCATGATGGTGAAGGTCTGCAGCAAGATGTCCAGCGTGCCTTCGATGGGCCTGAGCGAGGGCTTGGCGGAGATGTCCGAGGCGATGACGATGTCAGCGCCCAGGCGCCGCGCGAGCTTGACCGGGACCGGGCTGACGAGTCCGCCGTCTACGTAGTCGCGACCGTTGATGTGTACCGGCTGGAACACGCCCGGCACCGCGCTCGACGCACGTACCGCCATGCCGGTGTCGCCGCGCTGAAACGCGACGGCCTCGCCGCTTTGCAGATCGGTGGCAACCACTGCGACGGTGCGATTGAGTTTCTCCAGGGGTCGGTTCTGCACGGCCTTGTTCACGAACTCCTGTAACGCCTCCCCTTTGACAAAACCGCGGGCCGGCAGCGACCAGTCGCTGAACATGGATTCGTTGAGCTCCAGTGCGATGCGCTGCAGGGCGAAGCCGTCATTCCCCGCTGCATATAGCACCCCGACCAGGCTGCCCGCGCTGGTGCCTGCGATGATGTCGGGCTGGATGCCCTGCGCCTCGAGCGCTTTGATCACGCCGATATGAGCGAAGCCCTTGGCCGCGCCGCCGCCCAGCACCAGGGCGATGCGCGGGGCTGGAACCTTGATCTCGGGCGCTGTGACCGGCGCAGGGATGCTATCCCCGGGCGGCGCGCTGACAGGCGTCTCCGATGGGGGTTTGACCGCGTTCCCGGAGGCGCAGCCGACGAGCAGCGCGAGCCACATCGGCACAAGGACAGTGGCGGGACGCATCATCGCCGTGCAGAGTTCACGCGCAAAGGCATTCGCGCCCGATACGAGGCGCGCAACGGCCGGTTGGGTCACATCTGGGACTGCAGGTAGTTCTGAAGGCCGACCTTGGCGATGAGCTGGATCTGCGTCTCAAGCCAGTCCACGTGTTCCTCTTCGCCGTCCAGGATGTCCTCGAGCAACTCGCGGCTGATGTAGTCATCGCACGACTCACAGTAGGCGATCGCCTCGCGCAGCAGTGGAATCGCCTCCATCTCCATGCGCAGGTCGCACTTGAGCGCATCCGGCGCGTCTTCGCCGATGTACAGCTTGTTGAGCTGCTGGAGGTTGGGCAGGCCCTCCAGGAACAGAATCCGATTGACGAGCCTGTCCGCGTGTTTCATCTCGTCGACGGACTCGTGATACTCGTATTCGTCCAGCTTTTTGAGCCCCCAGTTGCGGAACATGCGCGCATGCAGAAAATACTGGTTGATGGCGGTCAGCTCGTTGGTCAGCACTCGGTTGAGGTAATCGAGGACCTGGGTGTCGCCCTTCATGTCGGCTCCATGGATTGGGGGTCGCCTTCATTATAGCCGGGGGGGATGCAGGGCCAGAGTAACGCCCGCAGGGGCGCGCGGCAGCGCGAACGAACCTGAGAGCGCAGCGCACGCTAAGCGTGCGTGGCGAGCCTGAGCTGCGCCGCTCAGGCGGCGCGCTTCTCGGGGAGGCCGAGAACCTGCAGCGTTTCGTCCAGGACTTGGGTGGCAAAGGAGCGGCAGCAGCCACAGGCTGCCGCGACGCCGAGTCGGGTGCTCAGCTCACACACGGACGACGCGCCCTCGCAGACCGCTTCGCGGATCTGCTGCTCCGTCACGGCGTTGCAAACGCAGATATACACAAGCTCGCTCCCAAACCAGACGCGAGCTTAAATCACAATGAGAATGATTGTCAATAGCGCTGACACGAGGGGTCGACCCGGCGCTCAGGCTTAGGGGCGATCCCCATGACTTAGGTCAAAGCGGGCTTTGTGGGAGTCCTCTAGCATGGGACAAACGTAGCCCCAATGCTTATAATTCGCATTTACTGACCGGCGCCCGCACGAGACCGATTCCACTGCGATGCTACCCCTGCCCTGCCGATTGCTCACGCTGCTGCTCCTGGTCTTGCCGATCGACGCATCGCTAGCCGAGCAGACGGGCGCTCGCGACCGCGGGGCGCAGACCATCGTTCACCTGTTGGACTATGTATCGGCCGAGTATCCGCAGTTCGTCCAAGCGGGCAACGTGATCGACCAGAGGGAATACGCCGAGCAGGTGGAGTTCGCGCACCAGATAAAGGATGAGATCGAAGCCCTGCCCGATGCCCCGAAGCGGGAAGCCTATGTCCGCCAAGCAGGACAACTCCTCGCGCTGATTCAGACCAAGGGAGACGGCGCCCGTGTCGCGGTCTTGGCTCGAGAGCTCCAGCGCGGATTGATCACCGCGTACAACGTCCCTGTGTCGCCCCGGCACGCGCCCGATTTGGCGGGCGCCGCTGCGCTCTACGCCGCGCACTGCGCCGCCTGTCACGGAATGGACGGCGACGGCAAGGGGCCGCAGGCGGCTCAACTCAGCCCCGCCCCCGCCAATTTCCGAGACGTGAAACGTCAGTCGGGGCGCAGCGTGTTCGGTCTATTCAATACCATCAGCCTAGGGGTGGATGGCACGCCCATGGCCGCGTTCAGCGATCTGAGCGCGGAGGATCGCTGGAAGCTCGCCTTCTACGTGAGCCGGTTCACGGCCAGCGATGCCCAGCGCGCGCGCGGCGCGGAAGCCTGGAAACGCGGCGAAGGCCGCGCCCTATTCAGCGCGCTTCCCGCGCTCGTCACGATGACGCCGGCCGAAGCACACCAGCAAGGTGCCGACGCGGAATCCATCCTGGCCTATCTGCGTGCCGAGCCCACACAACTCGAGCCGTCCGCGGGCTCGCCCATCGCCTTCAGCCTGGCTACGCTGGAGCGCAGCCTCGCGGCTTACCGCGCGGGCAACGCGCAGGAGGCCTACCGTCTCGCGGTCACGGCCTACTTGGAGGGGTTCGAGTTGATCGAAGCCAGCCTCGATAATCGGGATCGCGAACTGCGCACGCGCACCGAGGCGGCCATGATGGGCTATCGCGACGCCATCAAGGCCGGCAGATCGGTGGCGGAGGTCGAGGCGGGCTACGATGCAGCCGCGAAGCTGCTCGAGGAGTCTCAGCGGCGGCTGGCCGGCCCCACGGCTTCGCCGACCGCGGACTTCGTGAGCTC
>DATJVW010000018.1:0-4754 GCA_035501675.1 Burkholderiales bacterium | reverse complement strand
CCTTGTGGACTTCCTCGTCGCCCACGAACGCGCCGTGTACCCGCTGCGGATGCCCGGTCCCCGGCACCAGGTAGAGCATGTCGCCCTGGCCGAGCAGCGACTCGGCCCCCATCTGGTCGAGAATGGTGCGGGAATCCACCTTGCTGGACACCTGGAAGGCGATGCGCGTGGGGATGTTCGCCTTGATCAGGCCGGTGATCACGTCCACCGATGGCCGCTGGGTAGCCAGAAGCAGATGGATGCCTGCCGCGCGCGCCTTCTGCGCCAGACGGGCGATGAGCTCCTCGACCGCCTTTCCCACCACCATCATCAGGTCGGCCAGCTCGTCGATCACCACCACCACCAGCGGCAGCTCCTTCAACGGCGGCGCCTCCGTCCCAGCCAGAACGTTCGCCACGAGCGGATCAGGCAGGGGCTGCCCGATCTTCTCCGCATCCTTGATCTTCTGGTTGAAGCCCGACAGGTTGCGAACGCCGGTGGCCGACATCAGTCGGTAGCGGCGCTCCATCTCGCCAACGCACCAGCTCAGGGCGTGCGCAGCTTGTTTCATATCGGTCACCACCGGAGCCAAAAGGTGGGGAATCCCCTCGTAAGCTGATAGCTCCAGCATCTTGGGGTCCACGAGGATGAGGCGCACCTCGTTGGGCGTGGCCTTGTAGACCAGGCTCAGGATCATCGCGTTGATGGCAACCGACTTGCCCGACCCCGTTGTCCCGGCCACCAGCAGGTGGGGCATGCGGGTAAGGTCGACAACTACAGGCTTGCCGGCGATGTCCTTACCCAGCGCAAGGGTCAACGGCGAACCCATATCGGCGTACACCTGGGAGCTCAGGATCTCCGAGAGCCGGACCACCTGGCGCTTCGGGTTGGGGATCTCGAGCCCCATGCAGGACTTGTTGGGGATGGTTTCTACCACGCGGATGCTGACAACCGAAAGCGCGCGCGCGAGGTCTTTCACCAGGTTCACGATCTGGCTGCCCTTCACGCCCACCGCTGGCTCGATCTCGTAACGCGTAATCACGGGTCCGGGTTGAGCAGCGACCACGTTGACTTCGATGCCAAAATCGAGCAGCTTCTTCTCGATCAGGCGGGAGGTGTATTCCAACGTATCGGCCGATAGGACTTGGATGTCGCCCTTCGACTCGTCCAGCAGGTACAACGGCGGAAGCGGCGAATCGGGCAGGTCCTCGAACAGGGGCTTCTGTTTCTCGCGTGCCACGCGTGCCGACTTCGGGAACTCCAGTTCCGCCTGCTCGATGCGCGTCGGCTCATGCTCTTCGAGCTTCCTCTTCTCTTCCTCGACCAGCTCCTCGCGGCGATTGGCCGCCTGCTCGCCCAGCTTGCGGTCGCGCGAAGCCTTCCAACGCGTGGCCGCGAAGTGCCAGCCGCGCTCGATCCAATAGCCCATGTTCTCCGAGAGCTCGAGCCACGACAGGCCGCTGAACAGGGAAAGTCCGATGCCACCGATGAACAGGAGAGTCAGTGTTCCGCCGGTGGCACCCAGCCAGCGCGAAAACAGGCGGCCGATACCGGCGCCCAGAATTCCGCCCGGCTCCAGCGGCAGTTGAGGGTGAACCGAATGCAGACGCAGCGACTCCAGGCTGGCGCTCGCCAACAGCACCCCTAGGAATCCGCTGCAGGCAACCGCGAAGGAGCGCCGGTCGACCGGCCCGAATACGTCGAGGCGCCGGTAACCCCAGTGGATCGCGAACAGCAGGAACACGATCCACCAATAGGCCGACAGCCCGAACAGCGACAGCATGACGTCCGCGAGCCAGGCGCCGAACCGGCCTCCCGCATTGTGGCTGGCCCCGCTGGCTGTGCTGTGTGACCAGCCCGGGTCAGACTTGTCGTAGGTGACGAGGACCAGTGCGAGGTAGAGTGCCGCGAGCACCAGAACGAGCCACCAAGCCTCCCGGGCGAGGGCGGCCAGCCGCGGCGGCCAGGGCTTGCGCTCCACCGCGTCGGCGCTGGACCTAAACAACATCCCAAGCGAAGAACATTCTGAGCATGTCGTATTATACGACCCCGCCGGCAGCTAAATCTCCTGCGCAGGGGCAGAGGGTCAACGAATCAAGGCACTGCGCATCGACCTTGCGCCACCGGAACGGGACGATACGCGGTCGGCGGATGAGGGCGGTGGCTCGACAGCGCTGCCGCCCAGCTGCTAGATTCTTGCCTTTGACCCGCCCTGCCCTCAGATTTGCGAGTGATGACCACCACAACCAAGCATGCGCGGCTGCTCATTCTCGGCTCTGGTCCCGCCGGCTACAGTGCTGCGGTTTACGCGGCGCGTGCCAATCTCAGCCCCGTGCTCGTCACGGGGGTCGCCCAGGGCGGGCAGCTGATGACCACGACCGACGTGGACAATTGGCCAGCCGACTTCGCCGGCGTCCAAGGCCCGGAGCTCATGGAGCGTTTCCGCAAACACGCGCAGCGCTTTGACACCGAGATCGTGTTCGACCATATCCACAGCGCCAAGCTGGGCGGCAAGCCGCTGACACTGCTGGGAGACCAAGCCACTTACACCTGTGACGCGCTCGTCATCGCGACAGGCGCCTCCGCCAGGTATCTGGGTATCCCGTCCGAGCAGAAATTCATGGGCAAGGGCGTGTCCGCCTGCGCCACCTGCGACGGCTTCTTTTATCGCGGCCAGGACGTGGCGGTGGTCGGCGGCGGGAACACCGCTGTGGAGGAGGCGCTCTATCTGTCGAACATCGCGAAGAGCGTCACGGTGGTCCACCGCCGCGACAGGTTCCGCGCCGAGAAGATCCTGGCCAACCGCTTGATGGACAAGACCACGACCGGCAATGTGCGCGTGGAATGGAACCATACCCTCGACGAGGTCTTGGGAGACAAGAGCGGCGTTACGGGTGTCCGCATCAAGAGCACCAACGGCGGCAGCGCGCGCGAGGTTCGTGTCCAGGGACTGTTCGTGGCCATCGGCCACACGCCAAATACCGAGATCTTCGCGGGACAACTCGAGATGGAGAACGGTTACATCGTCACGCGCGGCGGCCGCGAAGGCAACGCAACCGCGACCAGCGTTGCCGGCGTGTTCGCCGCGGGCGACGTGCAGGACCACGTGTACCGGCAGGCGGTCACCAGCGCCGGCAGCGGTTGCATGGCCGCTCTAGACGCCGAAAAGTTCCTCGACTCGCTTAACCAGTGACCTGGCGCGCACAGGGACCGAGAGCACCGAGAATGTCCAGACGGGATCGACGTCCGAGGAGCGGAAGACGGTTCTCGCTCTAGATGGGCGTGTGTTTCGTACGCGCCTTTTGGGTTCCTTTCAACGTCGGGCGTCCCTGCGGTTCAAATTGGGGTTGGCAGTGAACAAGCGTCGCAGCAAACACGAACCCGACGACGATCCGGCCCGGGAGTTCATGGACGCGGTCCGGGACGTGAAGCCGCTGCCCGACCCCGGGCGGGTGGTGCACGCGCCAAAGCCGCGCGCGCCCCTTCCGCTGCAGCGGTTGGAGGACGACCGCCAGGTCCTGCTCGACAGCTTGAACGACGCGGTCGAAGCCGACCTTGAACTGGAAGCCGGCGACGCGCTATGGTTCATCCGGCCGGGTTTGCCACGCCAGGTGCTGCGCAAGCTGAGAGGCGGGCACTGGGCAAGACAGGATCAACTTGATCTGCATGGATCGCGCTCGCACGAAGCCCGCAGCCTGCTGGTCGAGTTCCTGACCCGATCCGCCAAGCGAGGCTATCGTTGCGTGCTGGTGGTGCACGGCAAGGGCCTGCGATCCAGAAACCGGGAGCCCGTGCTCAAGCGCAAGGTGGCAGGCTGGCTCGCCCAGCGCAGCGAAGTGCTGGCCTTTTGCCAGGCCTCGCCCGCGGACGGTGGAAGCGGAGCGGTGGTCGTGCTGCTGCAGGCTAGAGGCGTGAGGCCCGAGGCCAGAACAGGAGAAGCGGACGGGGAGCTCGATGACGAATAGCGTACGCGACTAGACGGCGGCCTCGTCCGTTTCCCCAGTGCGGATGCGGATGACCTGCTCGACACTGGTGACGAAGATTTTGCCGTCCCCGATTTTCCCCGTGCGGGCCGACTTGACGATCGCTTCGATGGCCGCCTCCACGAGCTTGTCGGCCACCACCACTTCGACCTTGACCTTGGGTAGGAAGTCGACCACGTACTCGGCACCGCGATACAGTTCCGTATGGCCCTTCTGGCGCCCGAACCCCTTGACTTCCGTGACCGTCAACCCGGTGACGCCGATCTCGGACAGAGCCTCACGCACCTCGTCGAGCTTGAACGGTTTCACGATCGCTTCGATTTTCTTCATCTGCGTTACCCCATGTTCGGATCCGGGCCCTCCCGGGAATCACAGTCAGTATAGTCACTCCGCCGCAGGAGATAAACGTCGGATCGGAATTGCCTGCCGGCCATGCGGGCGCCATCGCGGTGCGCGCCGCATGGGCGCGGTGGCCTGACGCCGATCCACGCTTGCCCATGGCTGACCGATCGCAGATCCGCATTCTCGACTCGCTTGCGAGCGTCGACCCCGTCGGCTGGGATGGGCTGGCCGGCGACAGCCCGTTCTTGCGCCACGCCTTCCTGCACGCGCTGCACGAGACTGGCTGCGCGTGCGAGGAACGAGGCTGGGCGCCACGCTTCGTCACGCTGTGGAACGGCGCCCAGCTCGCGGGCGCCATGCCGCTGTACTTGAAATCCCACTCCTACGGCGAGTACGTGTTCGATTGGGCCTGGGCCGACGCTTACCACCGCCGCGGCCTGGACTATTACC
>DATJVW010000017.1:0-2661 GCA_035501675.1 Burkholderiales bacterium | reverse complement strand
CGCTACCCGCACCGCCTTGAGCGCCATGTCCGGCTCGAGGCGGCGCCCGAAGCCGCCGCCGATGTAGTGGTTGTGCACCGTGACCTTTTCCGGCGGCAACCCGGTGAGCTGCGCGACCGTGCCCTGCACCCGCGTCATGATCTGCGTACCGAGCCACAGCTCGCAGGAGTCCGTCTTCAGCTGCACCGTGCAGTTGAGCGGTTCCATCGTCGCGTGGGCGAGGAACGGCACTTCGTAGGCCGCCTCGATCGCCCCGGAACCTGAGAGGGCGGCCTTTGTGTCACCGACCGACTTGGCCACCACGCCATCCTTCTCGCTCGCCCGGCGCAAATCGTCCCAGATCTGGGGAGAGGCAAGCTTGGCGTTGGGTCCCTCGTCCCAGGTAATCGTGAGCGCCTGCAGCCCCTTTTTTGCGGCCCACATGTTATCGCCCACCACGGCCACCAGATCATCCGCGACGACGACCTTGTGCACGCCGGGCAGCGCGAGCGCGGCCGCATCGTCGACGTGGGCCACCTTGCCGCCGAACACCGGGCTCGCGGCCAGGGTAGCGAAGCGCATCCCCGGCAGCAGCACGTCGATCCCGTAGACGGTCTTGCCGATCACCTTGTCGGGCGTGTCGTAGCGCTTCTGCGGCTTACCGATGAGCGTGAAGTCCTTGGGATCCTTCAAGGGCGGCTTGGCGGGCGGCGTGATCTGGCGCGCGGCCCCGGCGAGGGCGCCATAGCGCAGGCGCCGGCCGCTCGCCGCGTGGATCACCTCCCCGCGCTGTGCCGTGCAGCTGCCCGGGTCCACCTGCCACTGGTGCGCCGCGGCCTGCACCAGCATGGCGCGCGCCGCGGCCCCGGCCGTGCGCAGCTGGGTCCACCAGGCGCGGATCGAGTTGGAGTTGCCGGTCGCCTGCAGCCCGAAGGCCGGGTTGCCATAGAGCTTGTCGTTCGGCGGCGCATGTTCGAGAACCACCTGGCTCCAGTCCCCGTCGAGCTCCTCAGCGAGAATCAGGCCGATGGAGGTGTACACCCCCTGCCCCATCTCCACCTGCGGCATGACGAGCGTGGTGCGACCGCTGGGGTCGATGCGAATGAAGGCGTTTGGTGCGAATCCCGCCTTCGGTGCTGCGCTCCGGGTGTCCGCGCCCCGCACTGGCAGGTAGAAGGCCAGCAACGCGCCCGCCCCGGCGCCCTGCAGGAGGTCGCGTCGCGTCAGGAGCGTTGCCGTCTTGGATGCGCTGCTCATGGGCCTCTCCTAAGCCTGGTTGCCGGCGGCGCGCTTGATCGCCGCCCGGATGCGCACATAGGTGCCACAGCGGCAGATGTTGCCGGCCATGGCGGCGTCGATGTCGGCATCGTCGGGACTCGGGGTTCCGGCCAGCAGGGCGCTGGCCGACATGATCTGTCCGGGCTGGCAGTAGCCGCACTGCACGACCTCCAGGTCGAGCCACGCCTTCTGTACGCGCGCGCCCGACTCTGTCGCACCGACGCCTTCGATGGTGGTCACGGCGCGCGTGCCGACCGCGCCCACCGGCAATACGCAGGAGCGCACCGGCTTGCCGTCCAGGTGTACGGTGCAGGCACCGCACTGTGCAATTCCGCAGCCGAACTTGGTCCCGGTCAGTCCCAGAAGGTCGCGCAATACCCACAGCAGTGGCATGTCATCGGGAGCTTCCACGCTGTGTTGCTGACCGTTGACGGCGAGCTGCTTGGGCTCAGACATGCACTTCTCCCCTCGAGTGGCTCACCCGCGGCCCCGGCGGCCGCGTGGCGGCGTTATGCTTATGCGAAGCATAGCGCCATCCGGGCGCAAAACGATATGAAACAGAAAAGCAGATCGCAGGCCAGCCCGTCGGCCTCCCGGCTGATCGACGCGCGCATCAAGGAGCTGGGCGACTGGCGCGGCCAGATGCTTGAGCGCCTGCGAGCACTGGTCAAGGAGGCCGACCCCGAGGTGCTGGAGGAATGGAAGTGGCGCGGCGTTCCGGTCTGGAGTCACGACGGCTTGATTTGTACGGGCGAGACGTACAAGAGTGTGGTGAAGATGACCTTTGCCAAGGGAGCCGCGCTTGCGGATCCGGCGCACCTCTTCAATTCCAGCCTCGAGGGCAACACCCGACGCGCCATCGACTTCCGCGAGGGCGAACGCATCAACGAGGATGCGCTGAAGTCGCTCATTCGCGCCGCCGTCACCCACAACAAGTCTAAGGCCCCAAATTAGCCCGGGCCACTACACCTTCGTCTATATCGGCGGGCGACACTCCCCAATTCGGCGAAGAGGCGTTGGCCAGTGAAATACTCTGTGGCCGATGTCGCGTCATCCGTTCGCGTGCACCGGACTGGGGCCTGACGGCCGGCGCGTAGCGATACGTTCACAGTCTCGAAGCGCCACAACCGCGGCGGCTGCTCCGCCGGAGGACACCGGGTTGGCCAGACACGCCTCGACCGCCTTCCAGCTCTCTGGAAGGAGCGCGGCTCAGTATCTAGGCTTAGGTCGGAATCTAAGGTCGCGCGTAGATCTGACCACATTGCACAGGAGGGCACCTGGTTGCGCCAGATGCCCTACGTCGTACCCCGGCGTCTTGTCAGCCCGGCAGCGCGCGCCCCGGCGCGGCACGCTCACACGACTCATTGATCAACAGGACCGCGGAGTTTGCGCTGGACCGTCTGG
>DATJVW010000016.1:0-2129 GCA_035501675.1 Burkholderiales bacterium | reverse complement strand
CTCTACTGCAGCTGTGCGCCGACCGCATCGAGGCGCTGCTTGACTCCCACCTGGACCTCAACCGCAAGGTGGCAGGAGCTACCGTGCTGCTCACGTACTGCAATCTCTCCAATCGTCTGCAGCGCGGCCAAGGCATCGTTTCCAGAATGCAGGCGCTGATTGAGTGCGACGAGGTCACGCCGCTCAATCGGGTCTGGTGGTATTGCCGGTTGACGTGGCTACTATCTGCGTGCGGGCGCAACGATGATGTTGACGCACCGACTTGCAGGGCCCATGAGATCGTTGAAACGCACGGTCTCAAGGGACTGCGCGGAACCAGCGTTATCCTGGATGCTCACCTGCACATGGCGATGCTGGGCCGGCGAGACTGGAAGCGAGCGGCGGAGCTGTCCCGTCGCTTGACGGAGGCGGCACGCCTCTCGCGCCCATCGGATCAATGGCTGGCGTCCAACGCGCGCCTCTGCCTGGCCCTGGCCATGGGGGACGTCGAAGGCGCTCTGCGTGAGTTTCCGAGAACGATCGAGGCCTCGGCGCCAACGGGGATGGTACTTCTAGAAATTGTGTCGGAGGCTTTTGCGGCTGAAACGCTGGCGGAAGCTGGACGCGCTGGGGAAGCACTTGAGCATGTGCAGCGTTGCCGTCACCTTATCGGCGGCACCTGTTTCGCATACCTCGAGCCGGAGTTGCGCGTGGTAGAGGCCTACGTGGCAAGGCGAAAGGGAGACATGGTGGATTGCCATGTACTGCTGGCGGACGCTTTTGCACTCGCCAAGCGCACTGATGGCATGTGGAGACATGCACGCTTCTTCCGGCAGGTCCTCCCCACCATGTGCAGCGAAGCGCTGTCCGCTGCTATCGAACCGGACTACGTGCGTTCGCTGATCCGCCGTTTCGCGTTACGGCCGACATCACTGGAGAATGAGGCATGGCCCTGGCCGGTGAAGATCTACACGCTCGGGTGCTTCGAGATCTGGCGCGGCTCACAGGCGCTCGAATTTCCGCACAAGGCGCCCCGCAAGCAGCTGCTGGTGCTCAAGGTGTTGCTCGCGTTCGGCGGGCGTGACGTGCCGGCGCGTCGCCTTACCGATGCGATCTGGGCGGATGAGGACGGCGACGCCAGCTGGCGTGCGCTGAGCGTGAATTTGGCGCGGCTGCGTGCACTCCTGGGCAGCCAGGATGCGATCACAGTCAGCGACGAGCGAGTCAGCCTGAACCCCGAGTGCTGCTGGTGGGACGCGCGAGCGTTCGAACGGCTGCGCGCCGAGGATCACGCAGGGCTTGACGAGGCACTTGCGGTGTATCGCGGCTCGTTCCTGCCTGCAGAGGCGGATCAACCGTGGAGCGTACCGCTGCGCGAGCGTTTGCGCGCCCGTTTCGTTCGATATCTGCGGCACCGTGCCGCGCGCCTGGAAGCGGACGGCGCATGGGTACACGCCGTGGACCTGTACGCCCGAGGCATCGAGACCGACGACTTGGCGGAAGATCTCTACCAGGGGCTCATGCGCTGTTACCGCGCCCTTGGGCGGCCCGCCGAGGGACTCGCGGCGTACCGTCGGCTGCGCCAGATGCTCTCGGTTGTGCTTGGCATCGCACCCACCCCCGACAGCGACGCGCTCTACCGCGCCCTCGCCGACCTGGGCGCCGCGTAACCTGCTCCCCTCTGATTCCCACCCCGGGAATCGACAGCCGCAATCTGTAGGGCATCTGTGCTGCCGGCAAGCATAGGCTGCGTACGAGTGTCATCGCCCCTGGCAGGGAAAGATGGATACCTACATCCTGAGGATCTATCGACGCAGTGCTGCTGCGCCGCAAGCCGTACATGGAACGCTGGAGCGGGCGGGGGCACGGGAACGCGCTGCCTTCGCTTCTCGCGATGAGTTGTGGGGCCTGTTGTCGGCGCCAGCACCTCCGGATGAGGCCTCTTCCCAGCCGCCGGACACTGAAAAGTCCAATCGATAAGACTACGGAGGAATCCATGTCGCAAACGAGAAATGGAAAGAGCGTGCGGAAGAAGGCTGTCAGCGTCCTGCTGTGGGTCGGTCTGATCGCACTGGCATTAGGATCACTACCGGCGACTGCAGGTGAGAAGGGCAAGTTCCGCGGGCTCGCGGTGCTGGTGAGTACACAGT
>DATJVW010000015.1:0-4329 GCA_035501675.1 Burkholderiales bacterium | reverse complement strand
GATCCCCCACGTCGCCGACCTTGCCGCACCCGGCCATCGATGCTCTGCTCATGCACCACCTGACGTTTTTCGATGGCCAACTCAGCCAGCATTTGCCCGACTATGCCTCCTTTCCCGATCCCGTCAAGCTCGGCCTGCTCGACATGGTCTTCAACCTGGGTGTCACCGGACTCCTGCATGGCTACCCGATCTTTTTGAGCCACGTTCGCAAGCACGACTGGGCAAACGCGGCCATCCACTGCCATCGCAACGGACCCAGCCACAGCCGCGACGACTGGACCCGGGAACAGTTCCTGGCAGCCGCCTCGCTCACGGCCACCCCCGGCGTTGTCACAGCCCGTTCCTGACGTCGCACTCGGGAAGCGCCGAGAGCAGAGTCGACGGTCAGGAGTCGGGAGGCCGAGAGCCGAATTCCTCATGTCGTGCATGAACCCCTCCCCCCGGACAGACCGGGCCGACCGACGCGTTGACTTTCCCCCGTTGTCCATCGAATAATTGTGCGTAACCTGCTCCGGTGTCGGGGGCGAGGCAGGAGGATCCAGCCCTCGGCCAGCGTCGTTGCTCGATCAGCTCAATTGGGACGAGGTTCGATGGCTACCACCACCACTCCGCCAATCGCCAAAACGCCGTCTCTGCCGAAGGAACTGATGCTCTCCGCTTACCGCTCGGTTTACCTGTCGCGGAAGGTCGACGACAAAGAGATTCAGCTCAAGCGGCAAAACCGAATCTACTTCCAGATCAACGGTGTGGGACACGAGGCCTTGAACGTGGCCTGCGCCCTGCAAATGAGGCCAGGCTACGATTGGTTCTACCCCTACTATCGCGACCGCGCCCTGTGCCTGGCGCTCGGGCTGACGCCGCTCGAGATGTTCCTGCAAGGTGTGGGCTCCAAGGACGACCTCCAGTCCGGCGGGCGCCAGATGCCGTCGCACTGGACCTCCAGCCACCTGCACATTGTGGCCGGATCGAGCCCGACCGGCACCCAGGTGCTGCAGGCGGTGGGCGCGGCCGAGGCCAGCCTGTACTTCGCGCGCGTGCGCGAGGCCGCGGAGCTCGCCTCCAGCTTCCACCAGGACGAGGCGGTGTACGTGTCGCTCGGGGACGGCGCCACCAGCGAGGGCGAGTTCTGGGAGGCCGTGAACGGCGCCGCCCTCATCAAGGCGCCGCTGCTCTTCGTGGTGGAAGACAACGGCTATGCCATCTCCGTGCCGGTGGAAGCGCAGACGGCGGGCGCCAGCATCTCGCGTCTGGTGCGGGATTTTCCCAACCTGATGGTGGTGGAATGCGACGGCACCGAGTTCGTGGAAGCCTACGAAGCGGCGGGCCGGGCGCTCGAACACGTGCGCCGCCGACAGGGTCCGGCGCTCCTGCACGCCCACGTCATCCGGCCTTATTCGCATTCGCTTTCCGACGACGAGCGGGTCTACAAGCCCGAAGCGCGGCGGCGTCAGGAGGCCCGACTGGACCCGCTCTCGCGCTTGCGCCAGCGTTTGCTGAAGGAGGGCCTGGCCAGCGAGCAGGAATTGAAACAGCTCGAGGCCGAAGTGTCACGGGAGGTGAGCCAGGCCGCCGATCAGGCGCTCGCGGCCCCGCCGCCGGAACCCGATTCCCTGCCCCTGTACCTCACGTCGCCCGCGCTCGATCCGACTTCGAGCGACTTCGACCGTCCGGCCGCCTCCGAGGGCGAGCCCCGGACCATGGTGGACCTTATCAATCTCTGCCTGCGCGACGAGATGGCTCGTGACCCGCGGGTGGTGGTGTTCGGCGAGGACGTTGCCGATTGCACCCACGAGGATGAGCTGCCCAGGTTGAAAGGCAAAGGCGGGGTGTTCAAAGCCACCCAGGGTCTGCAGCGCCGCTTCGGGGGCGCCCGCGTCTGGAACTCGCAACTGGCGGAGGCTAGTATTGTAGGCCGGGCCATCGGCCTGGCGTCGCGGGGCTTGAAGCCGGTGGTGGAGATCCAGTTCCTGGATTACATCTGGCCGGCCATGATGCAGATTCGCGACGAGCTCACCACCCTGCGCTGGCGATCCCTCAACATTTACTCCTGCCCGGTGGTCATCCGGGTAGCGGCGGGCGGGTATCTGGCGGGCGGTGGGATCTACCACAGCCAGTGCGGCGAGTCGATCTTCACCCACATGCCCGGTCTGCGGGTGGTGATGCCCTCCAACGCCCGCGATGCCAACGGTCTGCTGCGCACCGCCATCCGCTGCGACGACCCCGTGCTGTTCCTCGAACCCAAGCACCTCTACCGGCAGACCCACAATCGCAGCCCCTACCCGGGGCCAGGCTACATGATCCCCTTCGGCAAGGCGCAACTGGTCCGCGAGGGCGACGACCTGACCATCATCACCTATGGATCGCTGGTGTATCGCGCCAGCCAGGCCGCCAAGCAGCTGGAGCGCGAGGGCGTGCGGGCGGAGATTCTGGACCTGCGGTCCCTCGCGCCCTTCGACTGGGATCTGATCACCGCCTCGGTGCGCAAGACTAACCGGGTCCTGATGCTGCACGAGGATAACTTGTCGTTCGGGTACGGGGCGGAGATCGCGGCGCGAGTCTCCGAGGAACTTTTTGAGTTCCTGGACGCGCCGGTGCGGCGACTGGCGGCCAAGGACCTCTACGTGCCGTACCACCCCGCGCTCGAAGAGGCCGTGCTCCCGCAGCCGGCCGATATCGTCCGGGTGTGCCGCGAACTGGCCGCCTATTAATCGGAGACGACGCGCCGGCGCTGCGCCGCCAAAATGGCGTCTCGTCGCGGCGTGCTACCAAAGATTCACCTCGTCGAGTCAGAGCCTGGAGTGTATGGCCTTGGCCGTCCCCGCTCATGCGGCGTTAATCCGAGAGTGGATTTCTCCGCAGCGTGGGTCTGTTCGCGGCGAAGCCTTGCGCCCGGCGCATGACGGAGCGGCTAGCTGCTATCATCTCCATGATTACCGGGTGAGCCTATGCGCCTCGCTGCTCCAGCGGGCTGTTGGTGGCAGAGCGCGGCAGCGTGAAGAAGGATAACGGATGAAAGGCGACCCTCCGGCAACGGTTCGCGACCACATTTTCATCAGCTACCGCCGCGACGACGCGCGCGGTGCGAGCGGCCGGCTCTACGACTGGCTGCGGATCGCCTTTGGTGGTGAGCACTTATTCCGCGATGTCCACGACATCGGCGTCGGCAAGTGGCGCGACAAGATTGACGGCGCGCTGGCGCGAAGCGCTGTCTGCGTAGCCGTGATAGGTCCACGGTGGGCGAACGCGGATAACCTGCCTCGACTTCACGACGAGGCCGATATGGTGCGCCACGAGTTGGTCAAGGCACTGGCCAGCGAAGAACTTACAGTCGTGCCTACGCTGGTGGAGGGGGCGGAGGTGCCGAAGACTGCGGATCTGCCCCCCGTCTTGCGGCCGCTATTCGATACTTGGAATGCCCGCAAGGTCAACGAAGAAGCGTGGGAGGATGATACCCGCCGCCTCATCGCGGAAATCGGAGGGGCTGCGAGACTATCGGCCAAGCCGGACCTCGATGCGCTGCTTCGTGACGTCGGCGCCGCGCAGCAACGCTTGGCTGAGCTTGAGCAGACGCGGCGTCTGCAGGCCGCCCAGATCGAAGGGCTGCGCGGAACAGTTGAAGATCTGACCCGCAAGCTGGCGGGAGCCTCGGCTGGTGAGCGCCCGGGCCTGGCCGATGCCTTTGCCGCCCTGGCGCGTGGCGACTCGCTGGCCGCCGAAGGCGCCTTTGAGCGCGAATTCGAGGTGCAGTTCCGCGCGGCCGACGAGGCGCGCACGGCGAGCGCCGGGGCTGCCCGGAATGTAGCGAACCTCGCACTGGTGCGCGATGTGACCAAGGCCGTGCGTTTTTACCGCAGGGCTTTGGACGTGGACCCTGAGGATTCCGAGACTGCTCGCCTGCTCGGCTACGCCTTCATGCTGCTAGGCGACCTGAAGGAAGCCGAGGCAGCGTTCTCGCGGTCCCTCGCCATCGCTCTCAGGCAAGGTGATTCCTGGGGTGAAATGGCGGCGCAGATCGGCCTTGGCGACGTCTTTCAGAGGACAGGGAATCTTGATGCCGCTCACGGTGCTTACACGGCAGCCCTGCGCCTGGGCGAGCGAGCCGTCGGTACCGATCCGGCCAACACCGAGTGGCAGCGCGACCTCTCGGTCAGCCACGACAGGATCGGCGACGTGCTGGTATCGCAGGGCGACGGCGAGGGCGCGCTCAAGGCCTACCGCACCGGCCTCGCGATTTGCGAAACGCTCGCCCAGCGCGATCCCGCCAACACGCAATGGCAGCGCGACCTCTCGGTCAGCCACGACAGGATCGGCGACGTGCTGGTATCGCTG
>DATJVW010000014.1:0-6301 GCA_035501675.1 Burkholderiales bacterium | reverse complement strand
AACTCGAAGGCAAGCAGATCATGGTCGGTTGCCTCGATCTCAACGACATGACCGTCGAGACGCCGGCCGTGGTGGTCGGGCGCGTCAAGGCGGCGCTTCCCTATGTCAAGCCGGCGAACGTGATCCTCGCGCCGGATTGCGGAATGAAGTACCTTCCGCGCGACGTCGCTTTCGGCAAGCTGCACGCCATGGTCGAGGCGGCGCGGATGCTGCGCGCCGAGTTCGGCGGCGCCTGACCGACTCAAAGAGCTCAAGGACACCCGATGCGAGAGACCCAAGACACCCTGCTCGAGCGGCTGGAAGCCGAAGCGCGCCAGATCCGGCGCAACGTGTGGCGGGCGCTGCGGGCGGGGGGCAGCGGCCATGCCGGCGGCTCCTTGTCGGCGGCCGACATGCTCGCCGCGCTGTACTTCCATCGCCTGCGCGTACGCCCCACCGAGCCGGATTGGCCGGAGCGCGACCGTTTCGTGCTGTCCAAGGGGCATGCGAACGCTGCGCTGGGTGCGGTGCTGGCCCAGGCGGGCTTCATCGACGACGCGGTCCTCGACTGCTTCTACGGTTTCGAGTCCCCGTTCGGGATGCATCCGGACATCAAGGTCGCGGGCGTGGAGATGTGCACGGGTGCACTCGGGCATGGGCTCGCGGTGGCCACGGGCATGGCGCTTGGGGCCCGCATTCAGAAGCAGGCGTTCCACACTTTCGTCATGTTGGGCGATGGGGAGCTACACGAGGGCTCCAACTGGGAAGCGGCGATGGCGGCTTCGCACTACCGGCTGGCGAATCTCACGGCCATCGTCGACCACAACAAGATCTCACAGAGCGGCCGTGTCGCCGATATCATCGGCGTCGATCCTCTCGCCGACAAGTGGCGCGCCTTCGGCTGGGAGGTACGCGAGATCGACGGCCACGACATGACACAGATCGTCGGCGCACTCGGCGCCCTGCCCTTCCATCCGGACCGGCCCTCGGCGCTCATCGCCCACACCGTCAAGGGCAAGGGCGTGAGCTTCGCCGAGAACACCTACCTCTGGCACAGCAACAACGTGAACGACGAGGTCCTCGCTCGGGCACTCGCGGAGCTGCGCGCACCATGAGCGCGGTCGCCCCTGCTGCTACCGAGTGGCGCGCCCGGTCCGCCAAGCAGACGCGCCTCGCATTCGGCCAGGCGTTGCTCGAGCTCGGGGCGCGGGAGTCCCGGACGGTGGTGGTGTCCGCCGATACTCAGGATCTGCTCGGGATCCGCCCCTACATCGAGCGCTACCGCGACCGCTTCGTCGAGCTCGGCATCGCGGAGCAAAACGCGATCGGCGTAGCCTCCGGGCTGGCGACTACCGGGCTGCGCCCCTACGTGTGCGCTTACGCGCCGTTCATCACCGCCCGCAGCATGGAGCAGGTGCGAAACGACGTGGCTTACGCGAACCAACGCGTGGTGATCGGCGCGGCCGCGAGCGGCATCTCGCTCGGCGTGGCCGGCGGCACGCATCACGCGCTGGAGGATCTCGCGCTGATGCGCAGCCTCCCCAACATGACGGTCATCGTCCCGGCGGACGTTGACGAGGCGTACCAGGCCGCGCTCGCGACGCTCGACATCGACGGGCCGGTGTACTTGCGGCTGGGCGGGCGCACGGAGGAACCGCCGGTGACCGATCCCGAGGCCCCGTTCCACCTCGGCCGTGCGGTGGTGCTTCGGCCCGGCAAGGACGTGGCGGTAATCGCCTGCGGGGCGCTGGTCGAGATGGCGGTGCGGGCCTCAGACCTGTTGCGACAGGAAGGCGTCGCGGCCCGCGTCATCAACATGCACACGATCAAACCGCTCGACCGCGACGCCGTTCTCTGCGCTGCCGCCGAAACCCGCGGAATCGTGACCGCGGAGGAGCATCACCTCACCGGCGGCTTGGGCGGAGCGGTCGCCGAACTGCTTGCCGTCGAGCATCCCGCGCGCATGCGCATGGTGGGCATGCCGGACACCTTCGCGATGGTAGGACCCACGGTCGCACTGCGCGCGAAGTACGGCATGAGCGCGGAGGCGATCGCGGAGGCTTGTCGCGCCCTTGCCCTCACTTGAATCGTCACACTACCCCGATCGACCACATCCGAATGTTGCCCTGACCAGTCGTATTCTCGTCGCCGACGTTCTGGAATACTTCATATTCCGCGCGTACTCCGAACTGTGGGCTAAAGTTGTACTGAACACCGGCTCCATAGACGAACGAGAAGCCGGTGGCACTTTCGGATGCACTGCCTCCAGGGCCCGAGGCGTTCTCTCGCAGATCCCAATAGACACCCCCGGCTATTCACCCTGTCCGACACTCGCGCCAATATACGCCCCGGTAACGCGGTCCTCAGCGTACGCTCGAGCACTCAAGACCATGACGCCCGCAACCACCATCACCAACCCGCGATGTATCGACATAAGGCCTCCTCTTTGTGATCTGTCTGTAATCGATTCGGCGAAACCCATGGTGGTCGACATGTAAAGGTCAGTGTATGGGATGAAGACTTACGGATCGCATACCGATCGGTCCCTGGGGCATTCTCGCGTACGCCACCTGGGCCAGCCCTTGGCCTACTTTGTGACCAAAAGCGGCAACGTGAACCAGTAGATCCATATCTGGGCATCTGAGGACGCCGTGGATTGCGTGCGCAGGCGCGCGGCGATGCACGCCGATCCGGAGCGGAATGCCTTCACCGAGGAAAGCGCGAACGTCGGTGCGCTGAAGCACCAGGAAAACCGGCCGGTAACGCCCGCGCCGTCCCTCCCGCTCAAACGCCGAGCGAAAACGCTGGGGCCGACCCCAGCGACTAGAAGGACACCACCCTGGCGTTCTCGCGCGAGGCGCTGGCGTGGAACTCGTTCATGCCGGCCATCTTTGCTCTCTTGTCGAGATTCGCATCGGCGATGTGGCGCACTTGCGCGCAGGGCTTACAGACCAGCACTTCGGCCTTGGGGTGTGAGAAAACCTCCTCGAACCGCGGTGGCGGGCCGAAGGGAACCAACTTCGCCGCCGTGCCCTCGGTCGCGATGTGTACGGCATCGTGAAACAGCATCAGCGTGACCGTGTCCCCGGCTTGTAACGCGGAAGCGGCAAAGACAAACGGCAATGCGGCGCGTGTAGGATCGGTCGGCCCGGACGTGGCAGAGATGGCGAAATGCATCGATAGGCTCCTTGATCAGAACGGCTCTTCAGGGTAACGCCCCGTACAGGTCTTTCGCCGTGCAGGACATGAGGACCAAGGTGGCGTTCTTGCGCCAACCTCGCGACGGGCTCGAGATCAAGCGCCGGCCGCGCAGTGAACGTGACGTTCGCGCGTTTCGATCACCTGTCTTCCAGCGATAACCGCTCCATGAGATAGCACAGGCAGTCCTGGCGCACGATCTGGGCGTCCGTCGTCAACATGGCCGGAGTGGCGCGGCGTTTGAGCAACACCTCGCCGTTGCTCACCTCGAAGAACTGGTCCTCCACACGAGCGCCATCCTCGGCGATCACCTGCAGGGGCCGCGCGCGGCTGTCGGTCGCAAAGCCGAACCGGGTCCCGGCAGACAGCTCGCGAAAGTTCATGTGGTCCAGATCCGGCTCCAGCCGCAACTCCACGTCGCCCCGCGCGAAGCCGAACGTCACCTCGGGAGCGACCTTGACCACTCCCACCGTGTGGAACAAATCCAAATCCTGTGCGAGGACCGGGCGTTGCGGGAGCTCCGCCAGATGCAAGACGGCGTCGACAAACGCGGCGGCGTGCGCCTCGCCGCTGTGGTTGCCCGGCTTTCCGCACTCCAGCGTCACGGCCGGGCAGAGCGAAGCCATAGCCGCTGACTGCACGCCCAGGGGACGCTTGAAGTACACCACGGTACGCGAGAACAGCATGGCGAGCTGCAGGAACGGCGGATCCAGCCGGTTGACGCAGCCATAGTGCGGATTGAGCCCGGTGTTGTTGTGGATATCGATGCTGGCGAATACGCCGCGGGTGCGCATCTGCTCCACCACGGCACCCATCATCGCATGCTCCGGCCGCCCCGCAGTCTCGGCCCCGGGCCAGACGCGGTTGTAGTCAGGTTGCTGCTCCAGCCGGCGCAATCCCGCACGCGCCGCCGCAACGTTGCCCACGAACAGGGACAGCGCCCGCGGCAGCGGCTGGCCCTGATGCTTACGCAGAACCGTCTGCATCGCCTTGAAGCCGGTGTCTTCGTTGCCGTGGAGCAGGATACAGACGAACAGCGGCTCCTTGCGGCGACCGGACAGATGGATCAGGCTGGGGCCCGCGAGGACTCTGTCCAGCTCGCGTACCGGCGCATCGAGGAATCCGGCCGGCAATGCCTCTAAGACATTAAGCATCTACACGACCCATTCGTGCACGGGCATCGCCGTACGCTGGTGCTCGAGGTAATCCGCCGTAAGCCGGAAGCAGTCCCCCCCGTGCTTTTCGAGGTGTGCGCGCTGCCAGGCGGCGCCGTTTTGGCCGCTGCGCAGGCGGGCGGTGATGATATCGAGGTAACGTTCGCTCTCCTCTTCTTCCACGCCGAGGATCTTCAAGCCCTCACGCGCCATCGGAACGATTTCGTCGAGCAGCAAGGTGCGCACGTCGACGCGGCTGCCATCCAGCCAGACCACGCTTGCCGCCAGGCCGTCACGCGCGGCGCGGTAGAAGTTGTCGCGCGCCTGAGCGAAGGGCAGATCGGCCTCGGGCGCCGCCCTGAGCCCCGCGAGGAAGCGCGCCGCTCCAAGATAGAGGGCCGCGTTGGCGATCATGTCCACGATGCTCGGCCCGGCAGGCATCACCCTGTGCTCGATGCGGACGTGCGGCATGGCCTGGCCATCGAACCCGACCAGCAGCCTGTTCCAGCGCCATATGGTGCCGTTGTGCAGGCGCAGGTGGCGCAGGCCCTCCGGCCCATCGTCGAATCGCATCGGCAGCAGCACTGGGTAGCGCTCCACGTTCTCCCGGAAGCACTCTGTGGCGCTCTCGTGCAGATATCCCGACCCGAACGTCACGCGCCGGCGCTCGGGGTGTCCCGCATCGCCGGTGTCGACGGCTTGCTCGAACAGCGGGATGCGCGTCTCGTCCCAGAGTTGCTTCTGGAACAGGCACGGCGAGTTGGCTGAAACGGCCACCAGGGGCGCGGACAGAAGCAGCGATGCGTTGTAGTAGCGCGCGGCCTCCTCGGCCGGAGCCTGCAGATGCACCTGGAACGACGTGGTGGCCGCCTCGAGCATCACGTCGCGATGAGTGAGCTGCAGCCGCTCGCGCCCGGCGATGTCGAGGCGGATCGGGCGTCCGCCGCGCAGTTTGAGCACCTCATGGTTCAACGCATAGAAGCGGTTGAGCGGAGAGATATTAGCCAGCGTCAGGTCCCGCTCCCGGATGGTGGGCAGGATGCCGATCATCACCAATGTCCCCTCCAGCTCGTGCGCCACCGCCAGGCAGCGGCGCCAGGTCGCGGTCAGTTCGGTCTCCAGCTCGCTGAGCGCGCGCCCGGTCAGGGGCTGCGGCGTGCCATTGAGCTCGACGTTGAACTTGGACAGCTCCGGTACCACCAGGGGATGGTCCAGACGCTTCAAATAAGGTTTGTTGATCGGGAACGGAAAGAAGTTCCGGTCGAGCAGCCAGGCCTCCAACTCGAACCCGGCGACGTAAGATGTCTGGTCGAACCGCCCTTCACGCAGCCCGCGCTCGAGCAGATCGGTCTCGAGCGCGAGGCGCGCGGAAAACCGCTCGAAATCCCCTGGCTCGAAATCGATGTGGCTGATCTCCTGACCCATGCAGGCAATCCCCCTCGCTGGTGAAGTCTAGGAAGATCCGCCGAGTTGCGTTTGATGATGATCAATGTCCCGATCGATGGGCCAGCGCGGGCGCCTTACTCGGCCCGCAGCGCCTCCACTGGATCGAGGCGCGACGCGCGGCCGGCGGGCGCCACGCCTGCCGCCAGGCCCACCGATACCGCGATCAGCTCGGCGAGCAACGCATACAGCCAGGGCGTGCTGACGGGCAGCGCCGGAAACAGCGCGTGCAGCGTTTGCGCCAGCGCGTAACCCAGCGCCAGCCCCGAAAGCCCGCCCACAGCGGCGAGCAGCATGGCCTCGGCCAGGAACAGCGTCAGCACCTGCTTGCGCGGCGCACCCAGTGCGCGCAGCAGTCCGATCTCGACCGTGCGCTCGGCCACGGCGATGGTCATGATGGTCAAGATCCCCACGCCGCCCACCACCAGGGAGATCCCGCCCAGCGCGCCGACCGCGAAGGTCAAGACCTGCAGCACGGAGCTCAGCGTGTCCAGCATCTTCTGCTGCGGCGTGATGGTGAAGTCCTC
>DATJVW010000013.1:0-5964 GCA_035501675.1 Burkholderiales bacterium | reverse complement strand
AGCCCGCGGCATTCACCGGATCATCTTGTCCGCGCGTACGAGAATTGATTCGGGAATCTTGATGCGCAAGGCCTTCGCGGTCT
Source organism: Burkholderiales bacterium (assembly GCA_035501675.1). GTDB lineage: Bacteria > Pseudomonadota > Gammaproteobacteria > Burkholderiales > SHXO01 > SHXO01. The sequence goes on along the minus strand of DATJVW010000013.1, from coordinate 5,881 downwards.
GGGCATTGATAACAAGCTCGAACTTAGTCGGCTGCTGGATTGGCAAGTCGCCCGGCTTGGCACCCCTCAGAATCCTGTCGATATACCCGGCAGCGCGGCTAAACAAGTCGGGCCAGTCCACCGAATAGGTCAGCAACGCGCCGGCCTCTGCAAAAAATCGCCCATCGCTTATTACGGGTAGCCGGTGCCCGACAGACTTCATGATCGCGCCGCGATACTGAGTTAATAGGGGTGAACTCCAGACCACGAGGACTTGTGGTCGCTTCTTATGAATCGTCTTAAGCGCACCCTGAATGTCGCCAACGGACCCGACCGGAAGGCTGAGAACAGTCATTCCGGCGTCTCGCGCCAATCCTTCAAACTCAGCGGCGTGAGCCGAAGCGTCAGGTTCATCATTTGTGTCGAACAGAAAGCAAATCCGTGTAAGGTTCGGTACCAACTCCCTGGCCAATTCCAGTTGCTTCGGCCAGATGTCGTAGCTCTGCGCAGAAAGGCCAGTAAGATTGCCGCCCGGCCGCGCGAGACTCGCAACGAGTCCAGTCCTCACTGGGTCGCCCATCGTGGGAGACACAATCGGAATTGTGCTCGTCGCCTCCTTGAGGAGGCGGGCGTCCCCCACGAGCAAGTCCACCCGCAAATCGACGAGTTCGTTGACAATCGCGTGTAGCTTCGCGGGGTCGCCGTTCGCATACCGCATGACAAAGGTGATGTTCTTCCCGTCAACCCACCCTAGCTGACGCAGTCCATCCCGAAGCGCTCCCGAATACGGCGCGTCGGTTGCCGGGTCGACGGGGACCGCCTGGCCGATTATCGGCGGCCGACCCTCGTCCGCCATGGCAAGCAAGGCGCTCATCGCTACGGAGGCGGCCAGCAAACTGTAGATGACCAACCTGATCACGTCGCTACCCCGCTTGTATCAGCAGTCGTGGTGTCACCGACTTCCATGAGGCCCAACGGATCGCGGCTAACCGGCGCGCGGCTTTATCGCGCGTCCGTGTTGAGCCGCTGGTTAGCCGGCATTCAACGGTCCTTACCGCGCCTTGAATCGGGCATGGCGTCATGTGGCCCGAATTCGTGCTGAGGAACGTCTTCCCACCATTCGGCGGGGTTCATATCCGCGCGACGTGTGGGATTGAGAGGATAAAAGATTCGATTGCTAGACTTTGGAGCCTCCCCTCCGACCAGCAGCTTGGCTTCTTGATCACTGTTGTTTATGAAGCAGTGTGAGATCCCAGTGCCGGCCGGAAAAGCTGCAAAATCACCGGCAGTCATTCGGTATATGTGTCCGTCGACCCAGGCGTCAACTTGGCCAGCAAGCACGTACACGAACTCCTCCTCGCTCTCCTCGGCGTGAGGCCAAGAGGATCGCGCGCCCGGTGGTAAGCACTGAAGGTTGATGCCAATGCGCTGGAGGCCGGCAGCCTTGCCAACACGCCGTACGGGACCCATCCGTTCCGTACTTTGCGGATAGACGTGTACGTGCTCGGGAACTTCACTCAATGACACGATATACGGAGGACGCGTGGTCATGTCTGTCAATAACCTTCCGAAGCGCTAAGCTGCGCACATCTTGCCGGCTAACATATAGTAGATAGGAAACCGCCGTCTTATAACACGGCAGGCTCCCGTCTATCATGCAACCCGTCATCCGTCCGTTTCACGGCGATCCCGTTTTGGTTCGAGCCTAGAGTCAGCACCGAATCAGCGGGTTGCCATGCGCGCACCGGCGTGCGGCGCAACGGCGAAAGCTAATTGGTTCGGGGATAGGCGGATGTTTTCATTATTGCGCCCGCAGCAAGCGGCGCGGAGTCGCTTCGGCTACGCGGAACCAACCCAGATGCTCTATGCCCTGGTGCTTCTATGCCGCAAAGGAGGCGAGCCTGGGAGTTTCACGCGGCGTAGCGCTTGACCGCTTCCTCGTTCCAAGCGATGCCGGCCCCGGGTTGGTCGGGGATGAGCACGTGCCCGTCCTTGACTTGCGCCGGCTCGGCGAGCACGGGCGCCGCCCAGTCCACGTACTCCAGCCAGTGGCACGTGGGCGTCACGGCCAGGAGGTGGCAGCTGTACTCGGGGAACAGATGGCTCGACATCTCGATGCCATGCGCATGCGCTAGCGCTGCGGCGCGCAGCCAGCCCGTAACGCCGCCGATGCGCTGCACATCCGGCATCACGTAATCGAGCGATTCGAGCGCGATCGCGTTGGCCATCTCGAAAGTGTCCACCAGGTTCTCCCCGGTCTGGATCGGTGTCTGCAGCTCCGCACAGATGCGTGCATAGCCCGCGTAGTCGTCATGCCGCACGGGTTCTTCGATCCAGTACAGCCCCTCGTCGTCGAGCATGCGCCCGCGCAGGATCGCTTCGTTCACGCTCGGGCGCTGATTGAAGTCGGACATCACGCTGATCTTGTCGCCCACCCGCTTCTTTACGGCGCGCGCAGCGGCCAGGTCCTGGGCCGGGTCGTCGCGGCCGACGCGCAGTTTCACCGCCGAGAAGCCGCCTTCGGCAACCAGTTGCTCCGCCTCGTCCGCGACCTTCTCCACCGGTTGGATCCAGAGCCCGCAGCTGTTGTACGCGCGCACTCGCCCGACCTGGCCGCCCAGCAGTTTGACCAGTGGCACGCCGTTCGCCCGCGCCAGCGCATCCCACGCGCACATGTCCACTCCGGCCAGCGCGATGCCGACCAATCCCGGCGTGCCGATGAGAGTAAGGCGCTTGCGCAGCTTGGTCTCGATCTCGAACGGTGCCAGAACATCGCCCTTGATCATTTCCGCCATCGCATCCAGGCAGCCGACGATCGATTTGAGCGCCCAGGATGCGTAGCCGAATACGTAGGAACGCCCTACGATGCCGCCGTCGGTCTCGAGGTCGATGAGCACCAGGGGGGCCGAAGGAATGCCGCCGCTTGCGCTCACAGGCGGGCGCTTGAACGGCACCAGCACGGGGCGGGCGCGGATGTTCTTGATCTTCAGGTTGGTCATCACGTTCTTCCTCGCTTCTTGGCCGACTCAACCCTTGGGAGTGCGCGCGTCCGCGGGGCGGCCGTTGATATAATGCTTGAGCGCCACAACGACGAAGCTGTTCGCGGGAGTCGGCACGCCTAGCTCCTTGCCCATCTGGACCACACCTCCCGAGAGCCAGGGCAGCTCCAGCCGATTTCCGCGCTCCAGGTCTCCGAGCATTGAAGCGACCATCCCGCGCGGCAATCCATCCAGACGCTGCAGGAGCTTGTCCACCAGATCGCCGTCCAGCTTCACGCCCTTGGCTTTGGCCACCGCCACCACTTCGGACATGATCTGCCCAGTCAGCGCTCGCGTGTCCGGGTCTTCGCGCACCGCGCCGAGCGGCAGTCGCGTGACACCTGTCATGGCGCTCGCCGCGACCAGGAACACGTACTTCTCCCAGATGCTCTTCTGGATATCTTTGCTGACGCGTGCCTCGATGCCTGCTCTGACGCAGGCGTCCACGAACGCCTGCGTGCGCGCCGATGGCTTGCCGTCCAACTCTCCCACGATGAGCACCGCCATCGTTCCGCTGTGGCGGATCACCCCGGGTTTTTCGATAACCGCCGCGATTTGGGCCACCCCGCCCAACGTGCGTTGCTTGCCATAGATCAAGGCGACGGTGTCGACGGCGACCACGCCGTTCTGGAACGACACGACCGCTGTGTTGGGTCCGACCATCGGCGCGGCGTCGCGCAGCGCTTGTTCGGTCGACCACAGCTTCACCGCGACGATCACCAGGTCCATGGGGCCCGCCGCCGCCGGGTCGTCGGTGGCGTGCGCGGGCTTCACGAGAACGTCGCCGTTGGCGCTGTAGACCTGCAGCCCGTTGCTCTGGATCGCTTCCAGGTGCGCGCCACGCGCGATGAAGTGGACTTCCTCGCCACTGGCCGCCAGCTTGGCCCCGAAGTATCCGCCCACGCCGCCGGCGCCCATCACTGCGATTCTCATGTTGAGAATGGTAACGGCTTCCGGCGCGCGTGGCTATCCGCCTTGATGTTTGCCCGGCGTTGGCCTAGCCTTCACTGTATGCGGCCATTTCCGAGCGGACGAGAGGCATGAACCTGGCGGAGCGCCTTCCCAGCAGCGTCGCGCCACGCGCGGCCGCCCGGATGAGCGACATCGAGCCCTTCCACGTGATGCAGATCATCGCGCGGGCCAAGGCGCTCGAGGCGCAAGGCCGCAGCATCGTCAACATGGTGGTGGGCGAGCCGGATTTCCCCATCGCGCCTCTGGTTCGCGATGCCGGGCTGCGCGTGCTCGAGGCCGGCCATCTGCACTACACGCCGGCGCTGGGGATCACGCCGCTGCGCGACGCGATCTCCGGCTGGTATAGGACGCGGTACGGGGTCGAGGTCCCGTCCTCGCGCATCGCCGTCACGACGGGGTCTTCCGGTGCTCTGCTCCTGACGATGGGCGTGCTGCTGAACCCCGGCGACGAGGTGCTGCTGGCGGATCCCGGTTATCCCTGCAACCGCCATTTCGTTCGCGCGATGGACGGCAAACCGCTTGGCGTCGCGGTGGGGCCGGACACGGCGTACCAGCTCAGCGCGGAGCTGGTCGAGCGGTATTGGACGCCGCGCACGAAGGCTGTTCTGGTCTGCTCCCCCTCCAACCCCACCGGCACGATGATCGCGCCGGACGCTCTGCGCGATATCCATCGCGTTGTGCGCGCGAAGGGCGGGGTTCTGATCTCGGACGAGATCTATCACGGCCTCACCTACGGCCCCGAGGCCCCCACGGCGCTCGCTCTCGGCGACGACGCCTTCGTGATCAACAGCTTCTCCAAGTACTTCGGCATGACGGGGTTTCGGCTCGGGTGGCTGGTGGCGCCCGACGCGTTCATGTCGGAGGTCGACAAGCTGGCCGGTAACCTGTTCATCTCGCCTCCGGACATCGCCCAGCGGGCGGCGCTCGCGGCCTTCGAACCGGACACGATCGCGTTGCTCGAGGAGCGTCGCGAACTGTACCGCGAGCAGCGCGACTTCCTCGTCCCGGCGCTGAAGGAGCTCGGGTTCCAGGTGCCGGTCATGCCCGAGGGTGCGTTCTACGTCTATGCGAGCTGCCGCCGTTTCACCAACGACAGCTACGCGCTGTGCTGGGACATCCTCGAGAGAGCCGGCGTGGCGATCACGCCGGGCTTGGACTTCGGGCACAACGACCCGCATCACCACGTACGCTTCTCCTATCCGAAGCCGGTTGCGGTACTCGAGGAGGGCGTGCGGAGGCTGAAGCAGTACCTTGCTTGAAGATCATGACCCCCTCTCACTTTACGGCCGGGACAGGACAATGCTGCCTCTCCTGGGGAATGTGCGGCCATTGCTTCGCGGCTGAACTTGCACGCCCGCAGGCGGTCTAGCCACTGGCTGCTATCCATTCATGACAGTCACCCGGCAGCCGCTCTTTCAAAGGCGCATCAGACGGTGAGAGCTCCGGTATGCGACGCGAGGTCGACTTGAGTGCGAAGGTGATGGGTCTCCTCGTGCTGCTCGCGGCGAGCCTGCCCGTGGCAGCAGAGCAGCCGGAAGAGACGTTTACCGAGATCCAGCCCGGCGCCGACGTTGTCAACCCCGAAAAGCTGATCCCGCTGCTCGGTCAAGGTGACGTACGGGCCATGAACAACATCGGGTTGCTGTGGGCGCGCGGAATCGGCGTACCCGCGCCGGACTTTGCGGAAGCGCTGCGCTGGTGGAAGGAGGCTGCGCGCCGCGGCTATCCGGTGGCCATGAACAACATCGGGCTGCTGTATGCCAACGGGCATGGCGTTGCGCAGGACTACAAAGAGGCGCTGAAGTGGTGGCAGATGGCGGCCGAGCACGACAATGGCTGGGCGATGAACAGCATCGGGGACTTGTACGAGAACGGGCTGGGCGTGCAGCAGA
>DATJVW010000012.1:0-18240 GCA_035501675.1 Burkholderiales bacterium | reverse complement strand
TCCAGCTCGGCCGCTTCTGGATGGTGAAAGGCCCCGGGCTCATCCTCGTCTGGCCGGTGATCCAGCAGGCGGTGCGCGTCGATCTGCGCACCGTGGTGTTCGACGTGCCGCCGCAGGACGTGATCTCGCGCGACAACGTCTCGGTGAAAGTCAACGCGGTGATCTATTTCCGCGTGGTCGATCCGCAGAAGGCCATCATCCAGGTGGAGAACTATCTGGTGGCCACCAGCCAGCTGGCCCAGACCACGCTGCGAGCGGTGCTAGGCAAGCATCAGCTCGACGAGATGCTGGCCGAGCGCGACAAGCTCAATCTCGACATCCAGCGCCAGCTCGACGAGCTGACCGATCAGTGGGGGATCAAGGTGTCGATGGTCGAGATCAAGGCGATCGACCTCAACGAGGTCATGGTGCGCGCCATGGCCCGCCAGGCGGAAGCGGAGCGCGAGCGGCGCTCCAAGGTGATCCTGGCAGAAGCCGAGATGCAGGCCGCACAGAAACTGCTGGAAGCGGCGCAGACGCTCGCCGCGCAGCCGGAAGCGATGCAGCTGCGTTACCTGCAGACCCTGACAGTCATCGCCGGCGACAAGAGCAGTACGATCGTGTTTCCGGTGGACATGCTGGGACCGCTGACCCAAGCACTAGCCCGCGGCGCGGCGGCAGACAAAGGCAGGCCGACCGGCTGATCGATCTGGTTAATGCGCGGGCACTGACAAAGATTCGCGCGTTACGCTCTGCGCAGGGGGCAGCTTGCCGGTCGTCTGCGCGGGGACGACCACCACGGGCAGTGCATCCTCGGGTTGCAAGTATTTGCGCGCCACTTGGTTGAGGTCCGCCGTGGTCAGCGCCTCCAGCTCGGCCAAGCTGGTCGCCGCGCGCATCAGGCGCTGCGGCTGCTCCTGCGAACCCGAAACGATGGCCGAGAGCAGGTAGTTGTTGTCCATCAGCAGTTTCCTGAGCGCGCTCACCACCGGATTGCGCGCGCGCTCCAGCTCATCCTGGGTGACGCCCTCGAGCGCGATGCGGGCGCCGATGTCGCGGATCTGCTGCGTCAGTTCGAGCGCCTTGTCCGGCTTCGCGTCGACCACAGCGAGGAGCAGGCCGTAACCCGGGAAGGCCATGCTGGGAAGATTCGCGCTCTGCGCCGTGTACGAAAGGCCCTCCTGAACTCGGATGCGCTCCAGGATGCGGCCTTCGAGAGCTTTGGCCAGCACGAAGAGGCGCCGCACCTCGCTGATGTGGCTGAAGTCCGTGGTCGGCCAGTACACGGCGGCGTAAGCTTTCGGGTCGCGCGACGCGAACGTGAAGGTCGCGAGCTGCCGTCGCGCCGGGAAGCGCACGTCGCGCTGCGCGGTGTAGGGCGGCTTCTCCGCATCACGCGTCGGCAGGCTGCCGAAGGTGGAGGCCACGGCCTGCAGCGCCGCGTCCGGATCGAAGTCGCCCACCAGAGAGATTTCGAGGTAGCCCGTCGACAGCGGTGGCGCCAGCCAGGCCTGCAGCTCTTCCGACGTGCGCGTGGCCACTTCTTCCTGGTCCGGGTAGCCGAAGCGCGGGTCGCCGTCGCGCAGATAGCGGGCCACTCGTGACTGCAGGACGCCGCTCGGCGTGCGGGTCAGGTTGACGTACAGCGGACCCAGCGACTGGCGGAAACGCTCCAGCGCCTCGGGACGGTAGCCGGGCGCGGTGAGGTACGCCGCCATGATCTGCAGTTGCAGCAGCAGGTCGTCGGGCGTGGTGTGCCCGGTGAAGACGAACGCGTCGTCGTCGACGGTGAGATCGAGGCTGATGTTGCGGCCGGCCGTGATGCGGTTGAGTTCGTCGAAGCTGTGCTTCTGCAGCCCGCCGTTGATGAATGCGCTCTCCGCCAGCAGCTTCAAGCCTGGTTTGTCGCGCGGAAGCTCCAGGCGCCCGCCGCCGAAGCGGATGCCGACGAGGACGGAATTGGCGTCGAACACGGTTCGCTTCAGGTTGAGTCTGACGTTGTTTCCGAAGCGCGCCTGAATGACGTCGAGCACGGGTGCGACCTTCTTCTCGACCAACCGCGCCGGTGACCCGAACTCGGTATAGGCGAATTTCTGTACGGCACCGTCCGTGGGTGGTGTGACCGGCCGCGCCGCGCTCGCCTCCAGCACCTGCAGGATCTGGCCCTCGGGACGCTCGAGCGTGATCGGTCCCGTAACGAACACCAGCGGGCCACCGCCCTTCCACAGGCCGCGGAGCGCTTCGAGCGCTCGCTCCGAAGTAATGCCGGGCAGCACGCGCTGCAGCTCGGCCAGATCGTAGGCGGGGTCGGTGAACACGTTGAACTCGCCCAAGTGCTCCACCAGATCGTTGGCCAGCTCCGGCGAGTCGCGCGTCGCTGCGCCCTTGGCCTGCTGCTCGAACATCGACAGCAGATTCTTCTTCTGCTCCTCCAGCTCGGCAGCGGTGAAACCATATTCCAGCGCACGCCGCAGCTCCTGTTCGGCGGTGGCCAGCGCCTGCCTCCACTGGTCGGGCTTGCACTCCATCGAGACGGAGCCGATGCGCGCAAAGCGCAGCAGGTCGTTGACTTGCGCCGATCCGTTGATGAAGCTGGCGTTGCCGTTCAGGGCGAGGCTCGCAAGCCGGCGCGAGACCACGCCATTGGCGAGATACAGGAGGATGTCGTGCTCGCGGCTGGCCCGCGTATCGGGCCCGGGATCGGCGTAACTGACGCTTTGCAGCGTCACGTGCGTCTGCCCATCGGGATCGCTGTAGAGGCGGGCGGCCGGGCCGCGCGCTGCGATCGTCCCGATGTCGGGGTTGGGACGCGGCGGACTGGTGGCCCGCATGGACTCGAAATGCCCTTTGACATAGCGCGCAAAGGCTGCCGGATCGATGGCGCCGACCGCCACCAGCGTGATCCGCTCCGGCCGGTACCAGGTTCGGTAGAAGTCGACCAGGCGTTGGCGCGGCGCGTTCTCGATCACCGCATCCAGCCCGATGGGGAAGCGCCGCGGGATCAGCGAGTCGGGCAGCAGGAAACTCAGGTTGCTGACGGTCGCGCGGTAGTCAGGCGTGTCGCGTATGCGCTCTTCACTCAGGATGACGCCGCGCTCCCGGTCGAGTTCCGGGGCCAGGATCAGCAGGCGGTCAGCGGTCTCCCGCATCACGATCAGGCTCTTGTCCACCAAGCCAGAATCGTTAGACGGCAGCTCGAGCTGGTAAACGGTTTCTTCGAAGGCGGTGTGGGCGTTGGTGTCGGCCCCGAAGGCCATGCCCAGCCGCTCCAGGTAATGCACCAGATCGCCGGCGGGCATGTTCTGGGAACCCTTGAATGCCATGTGCTCGAGGAAGTGGGCAAGCCCGCGCTGGTCCTCGGTCTCCATGAGCGACCCGGCCGCTACCAGCAAGCGCAGGCTGATGCGGCCCTTGGGCGTGTCGTTGGGCATCAGCACGTAGCGCACGCCGTTGTCCAGCCGCCCGTAGACGACGCTGGCGTCTCGCTTGAGGTCGCTGTGGTCCTGGGGCCAGGAGGCCGAGTCGGGCAGCTGCCGCGCTGCCGCGGGAACGACGAGCAGCAGCGCCAGCAGCAGCCGGGCGGCGAATGGCGCAACGCGGAAACCGCGTTGGAAGATGCGAGAGATCATGTCAGACCCGCTTGAGTTTGAGTCCCCGTCCTGCCGGATCGAGGGATAGACGCTACATGTTGGGGTAGTTCGGGCCGCCCCCGCCCTCGGGCACCACCCAGTCGATGTTCTGGGTCGGATCCTTGATGTCGCAGGTCTTGCAATGCACGCAGTTCTGCGCGTTGATTTGCAGCCGCGGGTTGTGCCCGTTCGCGTCGCGCACGATCTCGTACACGGCGGCCGGGCAGTAGCGCTGCTCCGGCGCATCGTACAGCTCCAGGTTCACGTGAATCGGGACCGACGGGTCCTTCAGGCGCAGGTGCGGCAGCTGGTCTTCCTCATGGTTGGTATTGGAGACGAACACCGAGGACAGTCGATCGAAGGTGATCTTGCCGTCCGGTTTGGGATAGGCGATCGGCTGGCACGTCGAGGCTTTGCGCAGCTGTGTGTGATCGGCATGGTTGCGCAGCGTCCAGGGCGCGTTGCCGCGCAGCAGATATGTGTCCAGCGCGGAATAACCCAGCGCGGCAAACAGGCCCCAACGGAACGATGGGCGGATGTTGCGCACCCGGTACAACTCTTCATAGACCCAGGAGCGGCGCAGTCGTTCCGGATAACCGGTCACCTCCAGACCCGTTCCGCCGCGCAAATGATCGAACACCGCTTCGGCCGCGGTCATGCCCGATTTCATGGCGGTGTGCGTGCCTTTGATCTTCGCAACATTCAGAAGCCCTGCCGTGTCGCCCACCAATAAACCGCCTGGGAAAGTGAGCTTCGGGATCGACTGGAAGCCCCCCTCCGACAGCGCACGCGCGCCATACGAGACGCGCCGGCCGTCCTCGAAGGTGGGTCGGATCGCGGGATGGGTCTTGAACCGCTGGAACTCTTCGAACGGCGCGAGATACGGGTTGCGGTAGTCGAGCCCGACCACGAAGCCGACGGCAACCTGGTTGTTCTCGAAGTGGTACAGGAACGACCCGCCGTAGGTGTCCGACGCGAGCGGCCAGCCCACCGTGTGGACGACCAGACCGGGCTGATGCTTGCTGGGCTGCACCTCCCAGAGTTCCTTGATGCCGATGCCGTAGGTCTGCGGATCGACTCCCGCGCGCAACCGGAAACGCTCGAACAATAGCTTGGTGAGCGAACCGCGGCAGCCTTCGGCGAAGATGGTCTGTTTGGCATGCAGTTCCATACCGGCTTGGTAGCGCCCGGTCGGCTTGCCGTCTCGGCCGATACCGAGATCTCCGGTGGCCACGCCTTTCACGCTGCCGTCCTCGTGATACAACACCTCGGCAGCCGCGAAACCCGCATAGATCTCCACACCCAACGTCTCCGCCTGGCTGCCCAGCCACCGGCACAGGTTGCCCAGGCTGACGATGTAGTTGCCGTGGTTGTTCATCTGCGGTGGCGTGGGCAACCGCCAGGCTTTGTCGGCGGTGAGAAACGCAAACCGATCTTCTTGCGCGGGGGTGTTCAGCGGAGCGTTGCGCGCCTGCCACTCCGGGAACAGCTCATCGAGCGCGCGCGGTTCCAGAACGGCGCCCGACAGGATATGAGCGCCGACCTCCGAGCCCTTCTCCAGGACGCAGACCGAGACGTCATGGCCGTGCTCGGCCGCGAGCTGCTTGAGACGGATGGCCGCCGACAGGCCCGAGGGTCCGGCGCCGACAACCACCGCGTCATACTCCATGAAATCACGCACAGCCAACTCGGACCCCCGCGCTCGACTCGTCGTTCCCCTGGCTCCGGCGCGGGCCCTGCTAAAATCGCGCCGGCTTCAGTCAACGCGCCATGATAAACGTTCCAGGCGAGGGCGACGACGCGATGCAGCTGCCGGGCAGGTTGGTCCACGTGGAGCATATGAAGATGCGCTGGGCAGACATGGATGCGCTCGGGCACATGAACAACACCGTCTACTTCCGCTGCTTGGAACAGGCGCGGATCTCGTGGTTCGATGGGCTGGGCGTCGATTACGCGCAGCGCAAAGAAGGCCCCATTCTGGGCAGCGTGAGCTGCCGCTTTCGCATTCCCATCGTGTACCCGGCCGACCTCGCGGTCTCGCTGTACGCCGGCCAGCCGCGCAACAGCAGCTTCGCGTTGAGCAGCGCGATCAGCGACGCGAAGCAGCCGGAGCGCGTGTACGCCACCGGCGAGGCCGTCATGGTATGGATCGATCTGGCTGACGGGAAGGCGCGGCCGCTGCCGCAATGGCTGCGGCAGCGCCTTCAGCAGTAGATGGCCTGACCGGTCACGCCTCGGCTGTCCGGTCCGATCAGGTAGAGGTACGCGGGCATCAGCGCCTCGGGGCGCGGACGGCTGGCGCTCGCCTCGCCCGGATGCGTCTGGCGCCGCTGGGGCGAGTCCACCGGCCCCGGGACCAGGAGGTTGACGCGCAGATTGGCCCAGCCCTCCCACTCTTGCGCTTGGATCTTGACCAGCGCCGTCAGTCCGCTCTTGGCCACCGCGAAGCCGCCCCAATACGCGGCCGGCTCGAGTGCGTGCGTCTCGGAGGTGAAGACAACGGAAGCGTCGGACGAGGCGCGCAGCAGATGGCCGCAGGCGCGCGTCAGCGCGAACGGTGCCGCCAGGTTCACGCGCAGCAGCAGGAGCCACTCGTCCAGGGTCTGATTGTCGAGCGGCCCAGGATCGGCGAGACGCGCTGCGTTGTGCAGGATGCCGTCGAGACGCTTGAGCTGCGACTCGATGGCGAGCGCCGTGTTCTCGAAATCGCGATCGCGCGCGGTCGCAAGATCGAGGGGCAGGATGGTCGGCTGCGGACCACCCGCGGCTTCGATCTGGTCGTAAACGGATTCGAGCTTCGCCACATCGCGACCGTGCAGGATGACGGTCGCACCGTGCGCTGCGAGCGTGAGCGCCGCTACGCGTCCGATTCCCCTGCCAGCGCCGGTGATGAGGACCACACGGCGTGCGAGCAGATCTGAGCTGGGCTTGTATCGTTTCAGATCGATCATGAGGAGGATTGCGTTAGCGCAAGACCGAGATCAAGGCCATTGACTGCATTCACGCCGTGACCCAGGTTCTCCACGCGATCCACAGCTTGCGCACCGGTGTCAGGGCCACGCGCTGCCTCAGCGTGAACCCGCGCAGGCGGGCGATCTCTTCCAACAGCGTGCGAGAGATCGCGGCGAGGACCAGGCCGGCCCGCTGCGCGCGGCGGTCCGCGTGGGGCAGCAGACCCAGGGCGCGGTCGTGGCAGCTGTGCGCGCGCGCGATCTGAAATGCCATGGCTCGTTCAAAGCGCTCATCCTCGCGCCGCTCGATGATGTCCTCGCTGGTAAGGCCGAACCGCGCCAGCTCGTCGAGCGGGAGGTAGATGCGGTTGTGGCGCGCATCCTCGCCCACATCGCGGATGATGTCGGTCAGCCGCAACGCGAGGCCCAGTGTGCGGGCATAATCGAGAGTGGCCGCGTCGGTATACCCGAAGATCCTCGCCGACAGCAGCCCGACCACCCCGGCGACCCTGTGGCAATACACCTCCAGGGTGGCGAAGTCCGGGTAGCGGTTGTACTCGAGATCCATCTGGATTCCGTCGATGATCTGCATCAGGTCCGACTCTGCCATCGCGTATGCACGGACCACCGGCCCCAGGGCGCGGGTCACCGGGTGCTGGGGGCTGCCGGCGAAGGCCGAGTGCAGCTCTGCGCGCCAGTAGGCCAGCTTGGCGCGTGCCACTCCCGGATCTGCGGCTTCGCGCACGGCGTCGGCCAGCTCTCGGCACAAGGCGTACAGGGCGGTTACGGCACGGCGCTGGTCAGGAGGCAAGAAAAGCACGCTGTAGTACAGGCTTGAGCCGCTTACCGCCGCCTTGTGTTGACAATATTCGTCCGGCGTCATCGGTGGAGCCAGCCTCAGGCAGAGTCGGCTTGCGAGGCGTTGCCGGCCTGCGCCGGACCCGGTCGCTAGCCGTAGAGCTGTCGGCACCGCGGTCGTCGAGTGGAAGCCGGCAGCACGCTTATTATAAAATGCGATCATGGCGAAAGTGGCGGAATTGGTAGACGCACCAGATTTAGGTTCTGGCGCCGACAGGCGTGAGAGTTCGAGTCTCTCCTTTCGCACCAGCGCCGACTCGAGGGACGTGAGACCATGCAGGCGACCATAGAAAAAGTCAGCGCGCTGGAGCGCAGACTCAACGTTTCGTTGCCTGCCCAGGAGATCGACGGCGAGGTGCAAAATCGCCTCGTGCGCCTGGCGCGCAATATCCGCATGCATGGCTTTCGGCCGGGGAAGGTGCCGTTGCGTCTGGTGCAGCAACAGTACGGCGGCCAGGTGCGGCAGGAGGTGCTGGGTGACGCCTTGCAAAAGACCTTCGGGGAGGCGATCAAACAGCAGAACCTGCGCGTGGCCGGTTACCCGCGCTTCGAGGCGAAACCCTCCGAGGCCGCCGACAACTTTGAGTTCAGCGCGACCTTCGAGGTCTACCCCGAAATCCAGCTTACCGCTCTGGACAACGTCGTCATCGAGCGTCCTACCTTGGTGGTGGGCGATGTCGAAGTCGACAAGACTGTCGAAGTCCTTCGCAAGCAGCGTGTTACCTATCGGGCGGTCGAACGCGGTGCACAGACGGGTGACCGTGTGACCGTTGATTATCGGGGCACGCAGGGCGGAGTGGAGTTCGAGGGTGGCAGCGGTGCCGACCACGCGACCATCTTGGGCGAGGGGCGACTGCTGGCCGACTTCGAGAAGCAGGTGGAGGGATTGACGGCCGGGGAGAGCAGGGCATTTGAACTGACTTTCCCGGAGGACTATCATGGCAAAGAGCTGGCCGGAAAGCGCGCGCAATTCGAGCTGACTGTGAAAAAAGTGGAAGAGCCGGTGCTTCCCGATGTGGACGGCGAGTTCGCCAGGCAGCTCGGCATCCGCGATGGCGACCTCGCGAAGATGCGCGCCGACGTCCAGGCCAATTTAGAACGCGAAGTGCGGCGCCGAGCGCAGGCGCGGGTCAAGGACCAGGTGATGAAGGCGTTGTTGGATAACGCCAGGCTTGAGCTGCCGAAGTCGCTCGTCGAGCTGGAGATCGAGCGCCTGCAGACCGGCATGCAGAAGGACTTGGCCGCGAAGGGCCTGAAGGTTGAGGAGATCCCGATGCCGCGCGAGGCGTTCGAACCCGAGGCGCGCAGGCGTGTGACACTGGGCCTTATCGTAGCGGAGGTGGTGAGGCAAAATGGTCTGCAGGCCAAGCCCGATCAGGTCAAGGCGGTGATCCAGGACTACGCGCAAAGCTATGAGAGGCCCGAGGAGGTGGTGCGCTGGTACTATCAGTCGCCGGACCGACTGCGCGAGGTGGAGTCGCTGGTGTTGGAGGACAATGTGGTCCAGTGGGCGCTGTCGCGGGTGAACGGCGTGGACAAGGCAGTCGAGTTCGACGACCTCATGGGAAGCTCAAAATGAAGTGGGAACGCAACGCTCACGAGCGCCGCGAAGAGTTGGAGCCCCGCGGCCTGGGGCTCATTCCGATGGTGATCGAGCAGAGCGGCCGTGGCGAGCGCGCCTACGACATCTACTCGCGCCTGCTCAAGGAACGCGTGGTGTTCTTGGTTGGCGTGGTCAACGAGATGTCGGCCAATCTGATCGTCGCCCAACTGCTCTTTCTCGAGTCCGAGAACCCGGAGAAGGACGTATCGTTCTACATCAACTCGCCGGGCGGCTCGGTATCAGCGGGGTTGGCCATCTACGACACCATCCAGTTCATCAAGCCCGATGTGAGCACGCTGTGCGTGGGCCAGGCGGCCAGTATGGGCGCGCTGCTGCTCGCCGCGGGTACCAAGGGCAAACGCTACGCGCTGCCCAACTCGCGGGTCATGATCCACCAGCCCATGGGCGGGTTCCAGGGCCAGGCCACCGATATCGAGATCCACGCCAAGGAGATCTTGTACCTGCGTCAGAGGCTCAACGAGATCCTGGCGCGACACACCGGCCAGGACATCAAGACCATCGAGCGCGACACCGAGCGCGACAATTTCTTCGGCGCCGAGGAAGCCACCAAGTACGGCCTGGTAGACAAGGTGCTGGTCAGCCGAACCGAGGTTGCGGCGTGAAGCTGGCCGGACCCCGGCTCTATCCGCCGTACGCCCTGCGCGATCCGCAATCCTCGAGTTCTTAGGCCCACCCCACTATGTCAGACAAGCCGGGTTCAGAGAAACTGCTCTACTGCTCCTTCTGCGGCAAGAGCCAGCACGAAGTGCGCAAGCTCATTGCCGGCCCCTCGGTGTTCATCTGCGACGAATGCATCGAGCTGTGCAACGACATCATCCGCGAGGAAAGTCAGGGTGAGCAAGGCAATCGCGGCGCCAAGTCTGATCTGCCGGTGCCGCACGAGATCCGCTCCATCTTGGACCAGTACGTCATTGGCCAGGAGCAGGCCAAGAAGATCCTTTCGGTCGCCGTCTACAACCATTACAAACGGCTCAAGAACCTGGGCAAGAAGGACGATATCGAGCTGGCCAAGAGCAATATACTCTTGATCGGGCCCACTGGATCGGGCAAGACCCTGCTGGCTCAGACGCTGGCGCGGCTGCTGAACGTGCCGTTCGTGATGGCCGATGCCACCACCCTGACCGAGGCCGGCTACGTAGGCGAGGACGTCGAGAACATCATCCAGAAGCTGCTGCAGAAATGCGATTACGACGTCGAAAAAGCGCAGCGCGGCATCGTTTACATCGACGAGATCGACAAGATCTCGCGCAAGTCGGACAACCCGTCCATCACGCGCGACGTGTCGGGCGAGGGCGTGCAGCAGGCGCTGCTCAAGCTGATCGAAGGGACGGTGGCCTCAGTTCCACCGCAGGGCGGGCGCAAGCATCCGAATCAGGAGTTCGTCCAGGTGGATACCACCAACATCTTGTTCGTCTGCGGTGGGGCGTTCGACGGCCTGGACCGTATCATTCGCGCGCGGTCGGAAAAGGGCGGTATCGGCTTCGGCGCCGAAGTGCGCAGCAAGGACAACCGCAAGGACATCGGCGTCGTGCTGAAGGAAGTCGAGCCGGAAGACCTCATCAAGTACGGACTCATCCCGGAATTCGTGGGGCGGCTGCCTGTAGTGGCCACGTTGGATGAACTAGACGAAGCGGCGCTGATCCAAATTCTTACGGAACCCAAGAACGCGTTGCTCAAGCAGTATCAGAAGATGTTTTCCATGGAGGGTGTGGAACTGGAGGTGCGGCCCGAGGCGCTCCAGGCGGTCGCCACCAAGGCTTTGGCGCGACGCACCGGGGCCCGCGGCTTGCGCTCCATTCTGGAGCACGCTCTGCTGGACACCATGTTCGACCTTCCCTCGTTGAGCAACGTGAGGAAGGCGGTGATCGACGAAGGCTCGATCACCGGGGACGTCAAGCCTCTCCTGATCTACTCGGACCAGCCCAAGGTGGCGGGTTCGGCCCAGTAACTCGACGCTACCCTGTGCCCGTCGCGGGGCGCGACGAGCCAGGAACGCGTGGCGTATCATGAACTTGCTCTGCGGCTTGCAATACGCTTGCGGCTGCCCCACCTACGATCGTGCGCGCTCATACTCAGGTGACAACACATGACTGACATCGAACCCGGGGCCGACATACTCACCCTCCCACTGCTCCCGTTGCGGGATGTGGTGGTCTTCCCGCATATGGTGATCCCGCTGTTTGTCGGGCGTCCGAAGTCCATCAAGGCGCTGGAGACCGCGATGGAAGCGGGGAAAAGCATCCTGCTGGTCGCCCAGAAGTCTGCCGCCAAGGACGAGCCCTCCGCGGAGGACATGTACAGCACCGGCACGGTGGCCAACATTCTTCAGATGCTGAAGCTGCCCGACGGCACCGTGAAGGTGCTGGTCGAGGGCGTGCAACGCGCCCGCATCGACGCGATCGCCGACCTCAAGAGTCACTACACGGCAGAGGCGCGGGCTGTCCCGCCCGAGGCCGAGGAGAGCACGGAGCTGGAGGCGATGCGCCGGGCCATGATCTCCCAGTTCGACCAGTACGTGAAGCTGAACAAGAAGATTCCCCCGGAGATCCTCACCTCGCTGGCCGGGATCGACGAGCCCGGCCGACTCGCAGACACCATCGCCGCGCATCTGCCGCTCAAGCTGGAGCAGAAGCAGGAGGTGCTGGAGATGTTCGACGTGCGCAAGCGCCTCGAGCATCTGCTCGCGCTCATGGAAACCGAGCTCGATATCCTGCAGGTCGAGAAGCGCATTCGCGGGCGCGTCAAGAAGCAGATGGAGAAGAGCCAGCGCGAGTACTACCTCAACGAGCAGGTCAAGGCCATCCAGAAAGAGTTGGGCGACATGGAGGAGGGCGCCGATCTGGACGAGATGGAGAAGCGCATCAAGTCCGCGCACATGCCCAAGGAGGCGCGCCAGAAGGCCGAAGCCGAGCTGAAGAAGCTGCGCCTGATGTCCCCCATGTCGGCCGAGGCCACGGTGGTCCGCAACTATATCGAGACACTGGTCGGCTTGCCGTGGAAGAAGAAGAGCAAGATCAGCTCCGACCTCGCGCGGGCCGAGACCATCCTCGAAGAGGACCACTACGGCTTGGAGAAGGTGAAGGAGCGCATCGTCGAATATCTCGCGGTGCAGCAACGCGTGGATAAGGTCAAGGCGCCGATCCTGTGCCTCGTTGGACCCCCCGGGGTGGGCAAGACATCGCTGGGCCAGTCCGTCGCGCGCGCGACCAACCGCAAGTTTGTGCGCATGTCTCTGGGCGGGGTGCGCGATGAGGCTGAGATCCGCGGCCATCGCCGCACGTACATCGGCTCGATGCCGGGCAAGATCCTGCAGAACATGACCAAGGTCGGCGTGCGCAACCCGCTGTTCCTGCTCGACGAAGTGGACAAGATGGGGATGGACTTCCGGGGCGACCCGTCCTCTGCGCTGCTGGAGGTGCTCGACCCCGAGCAGAATCACTCCTTCACCGACCACTACGTGGAAGTGGAATACGACCTGTCGGATGTGATGTTCGTGGCTACCGCCAACACCATGAATATCCCCGCGCCGCTGCTCGACCGCATGGAGGTGATTCGGCTGTCCGGCTACACCGAAGACGAGAAAGTCAACATCGCCATGCGCTATCTGATGCCGAAGCAGCTGAAGAACCACGGACTCAAGCAGATCGAGATAAACGTTTCGGAGAGTGCGATCCGCGACATCGTCCGCTACTACACCCGAGAGGCCGGCGTGCGCGCGCTCGAGCGCGAGATTTCCAAGATCTGCCGCAAGGTGGTCAAGTCCTTGGTGCTGAAAAAGCGCGACGCAAAAACCTCCGTGAGCGCCAAGAATCTGTCGAACTATCTCGGGGTGCGGCGCTACAGCTTCGGCATCGCGGAGAAGAACAATCAGATCGGGCAGGTGACGGGCTTGGCGTGGACCGAGGTCGGCGGCGAGCTTCTCACGATCGAGAGCGCAGTGATGCCGGGAAAGGGCAAGATGGTGACCACCGGCAAGCTGGGCGAGGTGATGCAGGAGTCGATCCAAGCCGCGCTCACGGTGGTGCGCAGCCGCTCACAGAAGCTCGGCATTCCCGAGGAGTTCTATCAAAAGAACGACATCCACATTCACCTGCCCGAGGGCGCCACACCCAAAGACGGGCCCAGTGCGGGCATCGGCATCTGCACGGCGATGGTGTCGGTCCTGACGGGCATCCCCGTGCGCGGGGACGTCGCGATGACGGGCGAGATCACGCTGCGCGGAGAAGTGCTGCCCATCGGTGGCCTGAAGGAGAAACTGCTGGCGGCCCATCGCGGCGGGATCAAGATGGTCTTGATCCCCGAAGAGAACGTGAAGGACCTCGCGGAGATCCCGGACAACATCAAGAACCGCCTCGATATCCATCCCGTCAAGTGGATAGATCAGGTGCTGGAGCTCGCTCTGGAGCGGCATCCGGAGCCGCTCCCGGCCAAGCCGGAGGGCGTCCCCCTGGCTCCGGTCCCAACCCAAGAAGCGGTGATCGCGGTCAAGCACTGACGCGCGGCGCGGCGCTCCAATGCCAACGGAGTAGGCGGCTGCGCGTTCACCGGTCCGAAGCGGCTGCGAAAGCGCTTGACACGGGCTTTTTGCGCTTGCTATAAAACTTGCGTAATGTGGCGTTTCGGATCCGCGATCGAGTCTTCGATTGGTCCGAGCGCGGCTCTGCGCAATGCAACGTCTGGGAGGTCCGACACCTTCAGGCAAGTCTGTGATCCGTCTGTGATCCGACAGCAGCGTTCTGTCAGCGAGCACCTCAGCCAACAACGACGAAAGGGGATGGACGTGAACAAGCAAGAACTCATCGATGCGATCGCCAAGTCAGCCGACATCTCCAAGGCCGCAGCCGGCCGCGCGCTCGACGGCGCGGTAGTGGCGATAAAAGCTTCGCTCAAGAAGGGGCAGTTGGTCACGCTGGTCGGGTTCGGGACCTTCTACGTCGGCAAACGCGCCGCTCGCAGCGGGCGCAATCCCCGAACCGGCGCCGCCATCAAGATCAGGGCGGCCAAGGTCCCGAAGTTCCGCGCTGGAAAAGCGCTCAAGGATTCGGTAAACTAACCGGCTTTCCGGACAGTCCGGCAGGCAGGTGAGGGCTCGACGATGGGGCGCTCACCGGCAGACATCTGGGGGCCTGTGAGGGTCGTGCGCGCTTCGAGCTCCGCGTGACGAATATCGTCTGCGGGCAGAGAGCGGTGCCCGGGACGTTCGAGGGTGCTTAGCTCAGTTGGTAGAGCGTCGCCCTTACAAGGCGAATGTCGGGAGTTCGAACCTCTCAGCACCCACCAACCGGACCAGAAGACCGCCAGGGGATTATCGCGGGCTGTGGACGCCTCGCCGGTCGAACCTCCGATGCGGGAAAGCTGCAGTTGTGAGGAGTGGTAGTTCAGTTGGTTAGAATACCGGCCTGTCACGCCGGGGGTCGCGGGTTCGAGTCCCGTCCACTCCGCCAGATCCCCAAAGGCGAACTTCGGTTCGCCTTTTTTGTTTGCCGGCTGATTCCAAACAGTTGCGGCCGCCACAGTTGAGCCATGTTCGAGTTCATCCAGAAGCATAAGCGCCTGCTCCAGATCATTCTGGCGGTACTGATCGTGCCCCCGTTCGCTTTGTTCGGAGTCGACTACTACTTTCGCGGTACCGACCCCGCGGACCAGGTTGCGCGCGTGGCGGGCACGCGCATCAGCCAGCAGGAGTTCGGCCAGGCTTTGCGCCGGCGCGAGGACCAGGTGCGGCAGATGCTCGGCGGTAAGGTCGATCCGTCGATGCTCGACAGCCCGGAGATACGCCGCGCGGTGCTGAACCAGCTGATCGACGAGCGCGTCCTGTATAGCGCAGCGCTCAAGTCGGGGATGACCGTGCCCAACGCGGAGTTGCAATCGGTCATCGGCGGCATCCCCGCGTTCAAGGATGGAAACGGCAAGTTCTCCCCGCAGCGGTACCGGGAGCTGCTCGGCGCGCAGGGGCTGAACGAAGGAAGGTTCGAGGCGGACCTGCGCAAGGATCTCATCGTCGGCCGCAGCCGTGACGCTTTCAGCGCGACGGCGTTTGTCCCCCGCACCGTGGTCGATCGTCTCTACCGCCTGGGGCAGCAGAAACGCGAGGTCAGCCAGTTCGTGCTGGATCCGTCTCAGTTCACCGCAAGAGTCAAGATCGCGCCAGAGGAGGCGAAGGCCTACTACGAGAGCCGCAAACAGCAGTTCGAGCTGCCCGAGAAGGTCAAGCTCGAGTACGTCATCCTGTCTCTGGCGGCGGTCGAGAAGAGTGTCTCCGTGACCGCGAAGGAACTGCAGGACTACTACGACTCGCGTGTCGAGCAGCTGGGTAAGCCCGAGGAGCGGCGTGCCAGTCATATCCTGGTCGCGGTTGCGGCGGGCGCGACGCCCGAGCAGCAGGCCAAGGCGAAAGAAAAGGCGGAGAGCCTTCTTGCCGCGGCCAAGAAGTCACCCAAGGGCTTCGCCGAGCTGGCGAAGAAGAGCTCAGAGGATCCCGGCTCGGCCGCGGAAGGCGGCGACCTGGGCTTCTTCGCGCGCGGCAAGATGGTCAAGCCGTTCGACGATGCCGTGTTCAGCATGAAGGTCGGCGATATCGTCGGTCCGGTTCAGACCCAGTTCGGGTATCACATCATCAAGCTGGACGCCATCAAGCCCTCTGAAGTCCCGCAGCTCGAGTCGATCAAGGCCAAGCTCGAAGACGAGCTCAGGAAGGCTCGCGCCGGGCGCGCGTTTGCGCAAGACGCCGACGAGTTCAGCAACCTGGTCTACGATCAGCCCGACAGCCTGCAGGCGGTGGTCGACAAATTCAAGCTGACGCTGCAATCGAGCGGCTGGGTGACGCGCCGAGGCGCGGAACCGCCGCTGCTGGAGAACGAGAAGTTCCTGCGCGCGGTGTTCTCGGACAACGTGCTCAACAAGAAGCAGAACACCGAAGCGGTGGAGATCGCTCCCAATATGTTGATCTCCGCGCGCGTGGTTGCGCACGAGCCCTCGAAGCTGCGCCCGTTCGACGAGGTTCAGGGCGCGATCGTTCAAGCCCTGACGCAGCAGAAAGCCGCCGAGCTGGCGAGAAAAGAAGGCGAGGCGCTGCTCGACAGACTGCGCAAGGGTGAGGATGCCGGCGTTCGCTGGTCCGCTTCCCAGACGGTGTCGCGTCAGCGGCCCGAGGGACTGCAGCCGGAAGCGGCCCGGGCCGTGTTCCGCGCCGATGCATCCAAGCTGCCGGCCTACGCCGGCGTGGAGATCGGAGACGGACGCTTCGTGCTCTACCGCGTCAGCAAGGTGATCGACACGGAGGCGATCGATCCGGAGCAGCGGACGGCCCTGGCGAAACAGCTGAATCCGATCGCGGGACAGGAAGCGCTGGCGGCGCGTGTGTCCGATCTCAAGCAGAGGGCCGACGTCAAGGTCGACGAAAAGAAGATCGAAAAAGCCGGCTGACTCGGCTCGACCGCAGCGGCGCGCACATCATGGAGAAGCCCAAGTCTACGGTCGAATCCCTACTCGAGCGCGGGGAAGGCGGTGGTATTGAAGCCCCCGTCGACGTACACGACTTCTCCCGTGATGCCGCTGGCCAGATCGCTGCAGAGAAAAGCCGCTGCGTTGCCGACTTCCTCGGTCGTCACGTTGCGCCGCAACGGCGCAGTCCTCTCGTTGTAAGTGAGGATCTTGCCAAAGCCGCCGATGCCGGCGGCCGCCAGCGTCTTGATCGGTCCCGCCGAGATCGCGTTCACGCGAATCCCCTTGGGTCCAAGACTGAAGGCCAGGTAGCGCGTGTTGGCCTCCAGGCTCGCCTTGGCCAGTCCCATCACGTTGTAATTTGGCATCGACCGCTGCGCGCCCAGGTAAGTGAGGGTGAGCAGCGCGGCCTTGCGTCCCAGCATCAGCGGCAACGCGCGCTTGGCCAGGGCCGCAAAGCTGTAGCTGCTGATGTCGTGAGCGGTGCGGAACGCCTCGCGCGTAATGCTGTCTAGGTAATCGCCGGACAGCGCCTCGCGCGGTGCGAAGGCGATCGAGTGGACGATGCCGTCCAGGCCGTCCCAGCGCTTTCCCAGGGCAGCGAACAGGCCGTCGATCTGCTCGTCGCTCGCCACGTCGCAGGGAAAGATCAGATCGCTGCCGAAGTCGGCGGCCAGCGCTACCACGCGATCCTTGACCGCGTCGCCCTGGAAGGTGAAGGCGAGTGCCGCGCCCTCCCGATGCATGGCGCGCGCGATTCCATACGCGATGGACCGGTTGCTCAGCAATCCAGTGATCAACATCCTCTTGTCACTCATGAAACCCATGCTTGTCCCCCGCGAAAACGCGAGCCGTGATTATAGTCGAGGCAGCGCATCCAGAAGGGTCACGCCCCGCTTGCCCCTCCGTTAAACGCGTGGGACGTTTCGGGTACACTGCGCGGGCCATGACGGGGTTTGTCCGCGCCTGCCTCCTGCTCTTGCCCGCGCTGCTCGCGGCGTGCAGCTATCCCTGGAACGACCCTTATCCAGCGTCGCAGCACGAGGCGAACGTGTTCTACACCTCGTTCATGGAGCGGCCCAAGCACCTCGACCCGGTGCAGTCGTACTCGGAGAACGAGTACCAGCTGATCGCCAACATCTACACGCCGCCGCTGCAGTATCACTATCTCAAGCGGCCCTACCAGCTCATCCCTTTCGCCGCGCAGGAGATCCCGCGCCCGGCCTACTATGACAAGAACGATCGCCCGCTGCCGGAGACCGCGGATTCGAAGAGCATCGCGTACAGCGTGTACGAGATCCGCATCAAGCCGGGATTCAAATATCAGCCGCATCCCGCCTTCGCGACCAACGCCGACGGGCGTCCGACGTACCTGAAGTTCGGGCCCGAGGCGCTGCGCGACATGTACGAGCTGCGCGACTTCAAGCACACCGGCACGCGCGAGCTGATTGCCGACGACTACGTTTATCAGATCAAACGCCTGGCCCATCCGCGCTTGCACTCGCCCATCTTCGGGCTGATGAGCGAGTACATCATCGGCCTGGGCGAGTATGCCGAGAAGCTGAAGGCGGCTGCGAAGGAACAGCCGCCCGGCGGCTACCTCGACCTCGGTCAGTACGAGTTGCCGGGCGTCGCAGCGGTCGACCGGTACACGTATCGCATCAGGGTGAAGGGCAAGTACCCGCAATTCCTCTACTGGCTGGCCATGCCCTTCTTCGCTCCGGTTCCCGCCGAGGTGGACCGGTTCTACTCGCAG
>DATJVW010000011.1:0-6636 GCA_035501675.1 Burkholderiales bacterium | reverse complement strand
GGGCGATCCGGTGGTGCACGCGCAGCACGGCATCGGGCGCTACCTCGGGCTCGTCACGATGGACCTGGGCGAAGGCGCCACCGAGTTCCTCGCGCTGGAGTACGACGGCGGCGACAAGCTCTATGTACCGGTCTCGCATCTGCAGGTGATCGGGCGCTACAGCGGCGCGGCACCGGAGGTCGCGCCGCTGCACAAGCTGGGCAGCGGGCAGTGGGAGAAAGCCAAGCGCAAGGCCGCGGAGCAGGTGCGCGACACCGCGGCCGAGTTGCTCAACCTGTACGCTCAGCGCGCCGCGCGCAAGGGGCACGCGTTCACGCTCAAGCCGCACGACTATGAGGCCTTCGCCGACGGATTTCCTTTCGAGGAGACGCGCGACCAGGCGGCTGCCATCGATGCGGTGATCACCGACCTCACCGCCGGCAAGCCCATGGACCGGTTGGTCTGCGGTGATGTAGGGTTTGGCAAGACGGAGGTGGCGTTGCGCGCTGCCTTCGTAGCGGTCCTGGACGGCAAGCAAGTTGCGGTGCTGGTGCCCACAACCTTGCTGGCGGAGCAGCACTTCCAGACCTTCACCGATCGTTTCGCCGACTGGCCGGTGAAGATCGCGGAGCTGTCGCGGTTCCGCTCCGGCAAGGAGCAGGAGGCGACTTTGAAGGCGCTGGAGCACGGCGGCATCGATATCGTCATCGGCACTCACAAGTTGATCCAGGAGAAGGTGCGGTTCAAGAACCTGGGGCTGGTCATCATCGACGAGGAGCATCGCTTCGGCGTGCGGCACAAGGAGCGGCTCAAGGCGCTGCGCGCCGAAGTCGACGTGCTCACCCTCACCGCCACGCCTATCCCGCGCACGCTGGCGATGTCGCTGGAAGGCTTGCGCGACTTCTCGGTGATCGCCACCGCGCCGCAGAAGCGGCTGGCCATCAAGACGTTCGTGTCGCGCTTCTCCGAGGGTCTGGTGCGCGAAGCCGTGCTGCGCGAGCTGAAGCGCGGCGGGCAGGTGTACTACGTGCACAACGAAGTGGAGACCATCGAGAACGCCGAGGCACGGCTCATCAAGCTGCTGCCGGAGGCGCGCATCCACATCGCCCACGGCCAGATGCCGGAACGGGAGCTGGAGCTGGTCATGCGCGACTTCTACCAACAGCGCTTCAGCGTCCTGGTGTGCTCGACCATCATCGAGACCGGCATCGACGTTCCGACCGCCAACACCATCATCATCGACCGCGCCGATAAATTGGGCCTGGCCCAGCTGCACCAGCTTCGCGGACGCGTCGGGCGCTCGCACCATCAGGCTTACGCCTACCTGCTGATACCCGATGAAGGCGCGGTGACGGCCAATGCGCGCAAGAGGCTGGAGGCGATCCAGCTGATGGAGGAGCTGGGCGCCGGCTTTTACCTCGCCATGCACGACCTGGAGATCCGCGGGGCGGGCGAAGTGCTGGGCGAGTCGCAGAGCGGACAAATGCAGGAGGTGGGCTTCAACCTCTACGCCGAGATGCTCAATGCGGCGGTGAAATCGCTCAAGGCGGGTAAGGAGCCGGATCTGTCTCAGCCCTTGTCGGTGAATACCGAGATCAACCTGCACGCGCCAGCGTTGCTGCCCGAGACCTACTGCGCCGACATCCACGAGCGGCTGGTGCTGTATAAGCGCCTCGCCAACTGCGAGACGCTGGATGAGCTGCAGTTGCTGCAAGAGGAACTGGTGGACCGCTTCGGGCTTCTACCCGAGCCGGCCAAGGCGCTGATCGACAGTCACCGCCTGCGCATCGAAGCCAAGCCCCTGGGCATAGCGAAGGTGGATGCCGGTCCGGAGAGCATCGTGCTGCAGTTCGTGAAGGACCCGCCGATCGACCCGGGGCGCATCATTCAGCTCATCCAGTCCAGGGGCAACTTCAAGCTCTCGGGGCAGGACCGGCTGCGGGTTGATGAGAAACACGCGCAAGTGAGCGAGAGGGCTCAGAGGGTGCGGACCGTCTTTCGAGAGCTGGCGCAGCCGGCGGGTGCACGGGCTGCTGCCGCGAGGTAGTGGCCGGCTAGCCGACAGCGCGGCGGGCTCGAGGCTCGTGCGCGAGGGTATTGTAAATTGCCTGAATGTCCTGCCCGCGCACATGATTCGTTCGTCGCATCTCTCACTCAGCATCATGGATTGAGGATGGGTAGATTCCATGCTGCACACATGCAGGAGCGGACGACGACTCGGAAAGCGACGTGCGAATCGGCACCGAGCGACACCAAAGCTGACAATCTGTGAGGTTCCCGCCGGACTCTGGGGGAGGCCGCGTCCTTTGTCTTGCGGGTGGCGTTCAAATCCAAGACCATGACGGCTCGCGATCTCCTGTCGACGGTGCGCTCGTGCGCACAGCGGGAAGGCTTCCGTCTCTTTGGGTTATGATGATTTTGGAGGTTGACGTGACACGGGTGTGATCAAGCGAGCCATGCCAGATTTTGACGCCATCATCGTGGGCTCGGGGTTCGGCGGCGCAATCACGGCATGTCGCCTCGCCCAAGCAGGAGCGCGGGTGCTGATTCTGGAGCGGGGCCGGCGCTGGACACCCGACACCTATCCGCGCAAGCCGGATGACCCTTGGTTGTTCCATCACCGCAAACCGCTGCAGCACAACGGCTGGCTGGATCTGCGTTTCTTCAAGGGCATGACCGTGGCCCAAGGGGCGGGGGTCGGCGGCGGGTCGCTGAGTTATGCCAGCGTCGTGATGGCGGCGGATGGCGAGCGCTTCGCCACCGGCTGGCCGCCGCAGATCACCGCCGAATCGCTCGCGCCATACTACGAGAAGGCGCGCCACATGCTCGCCGCGCAGGTCATCCCCAACGGCCAGGAGACCCACCGCTTCGGGTTGCTGCAACGCGCGGCGGACAGGCTGGGTTACGCGGATCGCTTCGAACGCGTCCCGCTGGCCGTCAGCTTCGACCCTGCGTACTCCTACGACCTCCCGGACCCGATCAATTCCAAGCACGCCAAGGCCTTCGTCAACGAGCACGGCATGGCCCAGGCGACCTGCGTCCATCTGGGCAACTGCCATATCGGTTGCGACGTGCGCGCCAAGAACACCCTGGACCTCAACTATCTCGCCATCGCGGAGCGAAACCGTGCGGATCTGCGGCCGCTGCATATCGTGCGCGGCATCGAGCCGGTTGGAACGGGGTACCGGGTGCTCTGGGATCGCATCCACGAGGGGCGTCTGGTACCGGGCGCCGCCGTCGCCGGCAAGCTAGTCCTGGCAGCCGGCTCCTTGGGTTCCACCGAAATCCTGTTGCGTTGCCGCGATGAGTCGAAGACTCTGCCGAAGATCAACGGGCGGCTGGGGAGATCGTGGAGCTCGAACGCCAACTTCATGACGCCGGCGTTCTATCCGTCGAGCGTCGAGGTCAACCAAGGTATCGGTCCGCTGATCTCGTCCGGGCTGAACTTCATGGATGGGGCCATTGCAGGGCAGCGCTTCTTTGTCGAGGACGACGGGTTTCCCAATGTGCTGCTGAATGCTTTGATCGCTCGGCTCGGGGGCGGCACGCTGGCGCGCTGGTGCACGGAGCGCCTGCGACGCGGGTTCGACGAGCTGAACCCCACCGCCCAAGTGATGATGTGGCTGGGCGAGGGCGTGGATGCCGGCGACGGCGAGCTGCGCTTGGGGCGCCCGTTCTGGGCGCCCTGGCGGCGCGATCTGCAGTTGAGCTGGCGAGTCGACAACTCCCTGCCCGTTTTCAAGACGATCATCGCAACCCACGCCCGTCTTTCCGAGGTCGACGGCGGCGTTGCCAAAGTGTCCCCGTTGTGGAGGCTGTTCAAGGCGCTGACCAGCGTTCACCCGCTCGGAGGCTGCAACATGGCGAGCAATCCGGCATCGGGCGTCGTCGACCATCGCGGCGAGGTTTTCGGCTACCCCAATCTTTTCGTCGTGGACGGCGCGATCATTCCCAGACCCGTGGGCCGCAACCCGTCGCTCACCATCGCCGCGTTGGCCGAGCGCTGTGCCGAACTGATGGTGCGCGGCGAAGGACGGCCCACACAAAGCGACACACACAGTCCACGATGAGCCATTCGACAGATCGCGTCGTCACGGCGAAGGACGTTCTCCAGCAAGCCTGGGCGGATTGGACGGACAAAGAAGTCCAGGCCGGCTACACCTATACCTACATCTGGATGGCGAACCAGCTGGGGCACTTCACCCTCGGCTTCCTGCCGACAATCCTGGTGTCCTGGCTGATCCTGTGGGTCAGCGGCCAGAAAGTCGAAGGGATCTATTGCAGATATCTGCTCTGGTTCCCGTCGATCTTGGCCGCTGCGTGGGCGGCCAAGGAGGTCTGGGACGTCGCGCGGGCCACGAAGAGCGCGTCCAACCACGCGTTTCCCGTGGACCGTGCCGATCTGTGGATGGATGCGGGGACCGCGGTGTTCTTTTTTTGGTGCGGGATCATCACCGCAACTGTCGGCCTGCGCTACTTCGCGCTGGGACTGGCATGCTTTCTCGTCATCGTCGTCTTGGCGGTCACGGTGCCCGCGTGGTACTGGCTGCCACGCAAACTCTGCTTTCAGCGGGCGCGCCTGCCCTATCTTGCCCGACTGGCGGATTTCACCAGCCAGTTTGGCAGCGCGCCGCCCAGGCTCGGCCCGCAGGACATCCTGCGATATCTCGCTGCAGCAAAAGACCAGAGCCAGGCCGCTCCGCTCCATCTGCTCTTTTTCGGCGCGGTCGGAACCGGCCGCACAAGCCTGGCAGTCGGCGTCGGTACCGAGCATTCGTTCGAGATTCGCACAGTGCGGTACCTCACCTGGACCAAGTTTCTGGAGCTCGCCGCATACGACCCGACCCCGAACAGACAGGACGGCGCCGACGTCTGGCCTTGGATTGACGTCGACATTCTGATCCTGGACGATATGGTCGACCAATCCGATCCCGCGCCCGCGGTGCTGCTGGCAGAAAAGCAACGCGAAATAGCGAGCCTGCCCGCCGCCGCGCGCGCCGCGCTCGGGAACAAGCGGGTGGTCTGGGTATTTGGCCCCGTCAGCAACGACACCCCCAGCCCCGCCCAATGGATCGACCTGTTGGCTCGGATGCTCGAGCTGAAGGATGTGCAGTTCGGCTATGTAGAGCTGCTCGGTGGCCAGGTCAGAGCCACCGTTCCCCTCGCGAGCCTCTCCGGAGGCTAGATAGCGGCCTGCAGCGCCGGAAACGGAGGAAAGAGTCGATCCATGATCCGAAGAATCTGGCTGCAGCAGCCCATCGCGTTCGCCCGCGTCGGCGGATCTCAGACGCCGCTCCCGGCGTTCCGCTGGACGCAGCCGGACTTGCGGCCGCGCGGCACCGGCCGAACCACGATTGCGCCGGCTCCGAGCTTCGAGGTCGACCCGGTAAGCGGCGCCCTCTCTCGGCTTCCGGACAGCGAGTTCACGCTGTTCAAGGACGAGAACGGCGTGCGGCCGGTCTGCCCCTTTTTCGAGCTGCACGCCGAGTGGGACGCTCGCTCTCCGGATCAAAGCACGGCGTTGACGATGACGGTGTTGGAGGCAAACGGCCTCGCGCTGTCGAACCTGAGCTGGGACATCCGCCATGCGAACCACAAGGCATACAGCCTGACGCGCTCGGAGGGCGATCGGATCGAAGCGCAGGCGACGCTGCGCGGCGACGATCACGCCCGTCGCGATCTCATCGGCTATTCGCCGGAGGGCACGGCAAATCCGCTGGTACCGCGCGATCCCGGCATCAAGATGGGCGCGATCCAGGCCGTGCGCCCCACGCCAGAATATCCGGGCATTCGGCTCCGCTTCTACGCCCCGCCGGGTCATGCCTACGCCCCGACCGACTTGCCGGAACGCTTGACCAAGAGCTCGGATCTGATCGACCGTCTGATCGGCTGGCTGAAGCTCAACGCCGACTGGGTGGATTTCCGCCTGCCGGCGCAGCGCTGCATTCTCAATGCGAACAGCGCTTGGCCGCGCTACAAGCTGGTGACCTATGGCGAGATCATCAAGGCGGTGCCGCGTATCGTGATGCACCCGCGCGCCTTTGTGTCGCTGTGCCGGCACGTGCAACGCAGCGAGCTCCTGCGCTTCCTGCTCGGTCCGACCGGCAACGCCGGCAAGCTCCCGCCTGGACTGTTCGCCTGGCGCTTCGGCGGCGGCGCGCTCCTTTCGAGCCTCGGCCTCGTGGACGATCTCGGCGATGGCATCATCACGTGCAGCCTCGACGGGGTGGGCCAGGCCAAAGCGCGGATTGCCGTCGGACCCCCTCACTTCTCGCCCGACCGGCGTCCGCCCGTCACCATCGCGGACGCCCTCACCGACCGCACACGGCGCGCCGATGTGCGCTCGCCCGACTGGGCGAGCCAGCAGAACTGGCCTTCAACGGAGGCCGAGACCGACGAGTTGCTCGACCGCGCCTTCGAGACCGCGGCGCTCAGCAACCTGGACGCCTGGAACGAAGAGCTGCGATCGGAGAACCAGAGCGACGCGGTGTATCGCGGCGACGCGATGCCGCCGCGCGATCCGGGCGGGCTGCTGTGGCCCGACCGGAGTCACGAGACGGTGCTCGACTTGCCGTTGACCGAGCAGGGGCGCTGGAGGCACCGCCGCAACGCGGCCGACGAATTCTTCGAGCAGCTCATACGCGAGACCCCCGAGCT
>DATJVW010000010.1:0-3222 GCA_035501675.1 Burkholderiales bacterium | reverse complement strand
GCGCTTTGTTCTTGGCGCCCGGGATCGGCACCGCGCCTTTGCAAATGATCCAGTTCAACGCCACCTGCGACGGCGTCCTACCGCCGTGGTGCTCGCCGATGCGGCGCAGCTCGGCGATGATCGGATCGATCTCGGCCATCGGAAAGTCGGAAAAGTTGCGCTTGCCCGGCGGTGGGTTGCTGGCGGTGTACTTGCCGGTGAGCCGTCCCATGCCGAGCGGCGAGTACGCCAGCAGGACCACCCCGAGCTCTCTGCATGCGCGCAAGAGGCCGGTCGACTCGGGCCAGGTCCGCAGCAGCGAGTATTCGACCTGATTCGTTGCCAGCGCAACGCCACGCTGCGCCAGCTCCGCGTGAATGGCACGCATCTCCTTCTCGGAGTAGTTCGAAACACCCACCGCCTTTAGCAGCCCGGCGCGATGCGCCGTCGCTAGCGCCTCGGCCATCGCGGCGTGCGAACGCAAACTGATCGGACCATGGATCTGGTAGAGATGCACAAACGGCATCTGCAGTCGTTCCAACGAAGCCTTCAGCGACGTCATCAGCGCCGAGCCGACCGCCACCTTCCACGGAAACGGAATGAACTTGGTGGCGACGACGATCCGTGCGCGGTGTTCCTCGTCTTCCTGGACCAAGCGGCCGATGATGCGCTCGCTTTCGCCGTTGCCGTAGGCTTCTGCCGTATCAAGGAATGTGATTCCAGCCGCCACCGTGGCCTTGTACGCTTCGCGGATGGTCTCGAAGTTGTAGCTCCGATCGTAGGCGTTCATCCCCCACGTCGACTTGTCGCCCCACGCCCAGGTGCCGAGGCCCATCACTGGAAGTGCGACATCGCAGCCGCGAAGTGGGATGAGTGAATCGATTGATTGTGCCGCGTTGCTTGTAGTCGTCATGGCGCCTCCTTGTGCGCCGGTCACACCGGCGGGTTGTAGTGGATGAAAGTTCCATACAGTGAAGGGCTAGCGACCCACACTGACCCCGAGTCATGCGTTGATCGTGCGGGCAACCGCACCAGCGAAGCGTTGACAGGGGAACGTGCAGGCTGGGTATCGAGCCGCGAAACAAATGCCCCGCGAAAGCGGGTACTCCGGGGTGCCGACGCCGTAAGGAGGGGCGGAAGGCAACACCGGGCGCGCTGGGAACGCGAGGCGCGTCGGGACCCCGCGCGGTCAAAGACCCCACGCATGTGCGGAAGCAACTCGCACGGGAACCGGGAGATCCCACGGTCGTCTGTGGCGCTCTGGGTCACAGACTGTACCGGGAACCCTGAGGGGGTACGCCGGTGATACACGGCCGTGGGAAGTCGGACAGCTCCGTAGTACCGGGGAAGCCGCCGAACAAAGCCGAGGAACCGGCCGCGGAGGTGGTGGAGGGAAGGGAGCTGGCCGAGGGGAAACCGTTCAAGCAAAACGCGTCCCGGACACCGAGCCGGCCCGGCGCGCCCAGTGCGCTTGAGCGGATACGTCAGGCTGCCCAGAACGACAGGCAGCAGCGATTCACGGCGCTCCTGCACCACGTCTACGACAGAGATTGCCTGCGGCGGGCGTACTACGCCCTGAAGCGAGACGCCGCTGCGGGAGTCGACGGAGAGACGTGGCAGCACTACGGGGAGAGACTGGACGAGCATCTCCAGGACCTCTCGGGACGGCTGGCGCGGGGAGCGTACCGGGCGAAGCCGGTCCGTAGAGCATTCATCCCGAAGGCGGACGGGCGGCAGCGGCCGCTCGGCGTTCCCGCGCTGGAAGACAAAATCGTTCAGCGCGCCGTCGTCGAGGTCTTGAACGCGCTCTACGAGGTCGACTTCCTCGGCTTCTCCTACGGATTCCGACCGGGGCGCAGTCCGCATCACGCTCTCGATGCCCTGGCCACCGGTATCCACCGGAGAAAGGTGAATTGGGTGCTCGATGCCGACATCCGCAGCTTCTTCGATACCCTTGATCATGGATGGTTGGTGAAGTTTCTCGAGCACCGCATCGCGGACCGGCGCGTCGTGCGCTTGATCCAGAAGTGGCTCAAGGCCGGCGTGCTGGAGGAGGGGAGGCGAGCACCGACGGAGATGGGCACGGTCCAAGGCGGCAGCATCAGCCCGCTCTTGGCCAACGTCTATCTCCATTACGTGTTTGACCTCTGGGTCCAACGATGGAGACGGAAGCAGGCGCGCGGAGACGTTGTGGTCGTGCGCTTCGCCGACGACTTCGTTGTGGGATTCGAGCATCGTCAGGAGGCCGAGCGGTTCCTCGACGAGCTGCGCGAGCGGTTTGCGCAGTTCGGCCTGGAGCTGCACTCCGACAAGACCCGTCTCATCCCGTTCGGCCGCAACGCCGACCAGGAGTGGCGCAACGGTCGGGGTCCGAAGCCCGAGACCTTCAACTTCCTCGGTTTCACGCACAGCAGTGGGAAGACGCGTCGAGGACAGTTCATCGTGCTTCGTCAGACGATGCGACGGCGCATGCAGGCCAAGCTCAAGGAATTGAAAGGCGAGCTTCGCCGACGCATGCATCAAGCTCTCCCGGAGCAGGGCGCGTATCTGCGCTCGGTCGTGGCCGGGCACGTTCGCTACTACGGCGTGCCGCTGAACGGCTGGGCGATCGTCGCCTTCCGGCGGGAGGTCGGACGATTGTGGCGCCGCACGCTCTGGCGCCGCAGTCAGAAACACCGCCTCTCGTGGCAGCGGATGTATCGTCATATCAACCGCTGGCTTCCGTCCGCGCGTGTCTGCCATCCTTACCCCTGGGTCCGCTTCGGCGTCATCACCCAAGGCAGGAGCCCGGTGCGGTAATGCCGCTCGCCGGGATCTGTGCAGGGGGTTATGGGCAACCATGATTCCTACTGCGACTTCGCGCGGCAGGGAGTACGTGTGAGACGGATACCGCCCCCCTTCCTGACACGCTTAGCAGCCTGTCGGACTTGGCAGCCAGCAGCGAGCCAACGGCGAGCGGGCCATGGAAATGCCGCTGGCCGCAGGCCCTAGCACACGTGACACGCACTTGGCGAGGAGAGTGGGCGTTGAGATGCGAGCCTCAGCTGCGTATGCTCGCGCGCGGAGAACCGCGGCACGAGTCGGAGAAATGATGCTCAGTAATCCGGAGTCGTTAGGCCTCGCCCATCACGCCGCGGCGTTTCCAGACAAACCTGCAATCGTCTTCCGCGACGCGACGATCACCTACGGTGCGTTGAATGCACGCACCAACCGGCTGGCGCGAGCACTGCGCCGCGCCGGTGT
>DATJVW010000009.1:0-11620 GCA_035501675.1 Burkholderiales bacterium | reverse complement strand
GACACGCTCGCGGTGGAAGGGCGCACCGGCTTCGGCCCTCCGCTCGACACCTGACCCTCGCCATCCGTGCCGTTCGCACCCATACCCGGCGGCGAGCTGTACTTCGAGACGAGCGGCTCGGGTCCGCCGCTGTTGCTCGTGTCGGGTCTGAACGGGTCGGCTCGTTTCTGGAGCCGGCAGGTGCCCCGCCTCGCGGAGCGCTTCACCGTGATCGTGCACGACCATCGGGGCGTCGACCGCAGCAGCCGCGACGCCATCGTCTACTCCATCGAGCAGATGGCGGGCGACACGCTGGCCCTGATGGATCACCTCGACATCCGCAGCGCAGCGATGGTCGGGCAGTCGACCGGAGGAGCGATCGGCCAGCATCTTGCAGCGACACAGCCCAATCGAATCTCGCGCCTGGTGCTGTGTTCCACGTGGACGCACGCCGACGCTTACTTCACGCGCCTGTTCGAGCTGCGCCGAGACCTGCTGCGCAGCGCAGGCCTGGAGATGTACACCCGCGACGGAAGCCTTCTGCTGTACCCTCCGGAGTGGCTGCGAGAGCACGACCGGGAAGTGACCGAAGCGGAAGCAGGCTCGCTGGCCAGCGCTTCGTCCCCGGAGATCATGATCAGTCGCATCGAAGCATTGCTGCGCTTCGATGGACGAGCGCGCGCACCGCGCATCCGCTGCCCTACTTTGGTGATCGCCGCGCTCGACGACCGCGTCACACCCGCCTACTTCTCACGCGCCCTGGCGCAGGCGATTCCAAAAGCGCAGCTGGTCCTCCTCGAGGGCGGCGGGCATTTCCTGCCCATCGTCGAGGCGGAGCGCTACGGAGAGACCGTGCTCCGCTTTCTCAGCGAGCGCGGGAAACATACCGCCTCTTGAAGCCTGCGGTTTTGGCTCGCAGCCGACCACAGCAACCCGCTCGCGAGACGGACACCGTATTTTCCCCTCCGTTTCAAGCAGCGGTGGCGCAAAGCGACGGGGTGGTCTCCGGCCTCGCGCTCACTCTCGCGAGTATCGGCCGACACATGGCTTCGGTTGCGTCTCTTCCTGTGCATGACGCGCGAGCCCCAGTCAGTATGCCGACTCGGGAATCGGCGCGAGCTTGGGACCCTCGCCGAAGACGTCGCGTATCGGACGCAGATTGGCGGACAGTTTCGCGGCCTCGGGTTCGCCGTGGGCCCGCAGGAAGTCCCGCTTGAATTCTTCGAGCAGGCCATAGCGGTCGAGCACCGTGGCCAGAACGTTGAGGTGATCGATGGTCTCGTCGTAACGACCGCGGACCACCCTGTCTGGCGGCCCATAGAAGAGCGTGACGATGGGGTCGATCCCAGTCAGATACGGTTCCCCGTGGGATGCATTGGTGGTGCCGTCCTCATCGAAGGTCACGATCAGCAGGCTGTCGTGGTCTCGCGCCCAGTCGGCGTAAGGCCTGATGTGGGCTTCGAGCCAGGCGTTGCATGCCCGTTCGCCGGCGCTGTGCAAGTCGTGCTGCTCGTTCGGCACGACGATGGACACCGTGGGCAGGCGGTCGTACCCGATCGGGTTTCCCTGCTCGTCGACCGCGAAGCCGCGATAGGGCATGCCATCGAGCGGGTCTGTGGTGTTCGTGAACCCCAGGTTCGTCTCCACAGGTAAGACGAACTCGCGCTGGTCGGCCGCGACGGGATGGCCTCCGAAGTCGACCCAGTTGATGGCCGGATTGTGCTTGCGCCGGTAGAGATCGGCGTCGGGCACGGGGTCACCCTCCTTGTCGTAGCGTGGATCGGGCAACGACTCCGAGAAGGATGCGAAGCTCCGGCCGCTCGCGATGAGAGCTGCGCCGAGGTTAGGCGTCGTGAACGGGCGCATGCTGGCCGGGATCAGATGGTTCCCGATTCCGACCCGCATGGCCTGCAGCGGGCTACGAAACCGGTTGCCTGCGGAGTCGTTGATGGCGGTTCCCACGTATGGCGACGTCGGATCCTGGAACCAGCTCGGAAGCATGCCCTGATCGTGCCCGGAAAACAGGTAGAGGTAGTTCGGCTGGCTGGGCCGCGCCGGAAGGCGCGCCGAGTAGCCTTCGGGAACAACGCCGTAGGGGATCTGTGCGAAGTAGGCCCGCGTCATGAGCGCGCCCTCCAGCGCAAGCGAGTTGAGGTACGGCATCTCCGGATGGCCGATCATCTGCTGGAAGGACCTGTTCTCGAGGATCACGATCACCACGTGTGCGGGGCTCCAGCGCTCCGCGGCCGGGCACGGCAGGACAAGCAGCATGGCGCCCCACAGCCCCAACAGCGTCTTCGCAACGCCTGCAAGAACTCGCGTCGTCATCGCCTCGACCAACCCCGGTGCATCCCTCACGCGGCCTGGTGCCGGTGCGCCGCTGTCCGCCTGTGCTTTCCCCAGCGCACGGCCGCCGCGCCGCCCGTGCACACCAGCGTCGCCATCGTCCAGAACATCGCCGCCGTCCCCAGAACCGAGCCGAAAGCACCGAACACCAGCGGCAGCACGACATGGCTGCTGTGCATGATCGTCGAGCGCAAACCCAGCGCCTCGCCCACCCGGCCCTGCGGCGAGCGCGAGTGTACCAGCGACATCACGTTCGGCTGCGCGGCGCCCAGCCCCAGGCCGAGCAGAAACGCGACCGCCATCAATGGCGCCAGCGACGAGAAAAGCGGGAACAGTCCGAACGCGAGCGTGGCGCAGAACAGCGTGTACGTCAGCACCTGCCATTCGGTGAACCGCCGCGACAGCCACGGCATGGCGAGCCGGATCGTGAAGGTCGCGAGCGCGAAGCAACCGAGCACGAACCCGATCTGCGAAGCCGACAGGCCTACGCGAGTGCCGTGCACCGGGACCACGAAGGTCTGCAGGTCCCAGGACATGGAGACCAGCGCCGTGGCGATCAGCACGTGGCGCAGCTCGGTGTTTTTCAGCAACTCGAAGGGGTGCAGGGGCTCCGGACCGCTGACCCTGCGGTCGCGCGCGGGCAGCAGCCCACGGTTGACCCATACCAACGCCAGCGCGAGGAGCACTACGACGACCAGCACGCCGAAGGCGGCGCGATGCCCGAACCCGTCGATGATCAGCCCGCCGAGGACCGGGCCGCTGAAGCCGGAAATGGACGCGCCCAGCGCCAGCCACGAGAATGCCGCCGCCCGGCGGTTGGGATCGGCACGGTCGCCGACGAGCTGCTGCACCGAGAGCATCGTCAACGTGGCGCCAGTCCCGATCAGCGCCGCCGCGACGAGCAGAGGCGCCACGTCGGCGGTCGCGTAGGAGAAAGCCGCCGGCAGCAGCACGCCGCCGAGCATCAACAGCGTTCCGAACAGGGTGGGGCGCCACGGGCCCACCGCGTCGAGCCAGCGGCCGGCCCGCACCGCGATCAGCATCGGCACCAGCGCGAACAGCGCCATGATCACGCCGACGGTGAAGGTCGAGGCGTGGTTCGCCAGCGCGTAGAGCGAAGCGGTCATGCGCGCGGCGACGAACGCCATATGGGTGAGCACCGCAATGGCGATGATGCGAGCCAGCGTCATTGTTCTTCCTTGCCTACAGCATGCGCCACCACGGCCCGGGGGCGGCTCAGGCGAGCCGCCGACGGTCCGTATCGCTGTATCTTGGCACGGAACGCCTCCACAGGGCAGCGGACATCGAGGCAACGCTATTGCCCGGGTTCACAAGCCCAGCGATAGCCGCTCGTAACGGCGTAGCTGTTATCGGCCTTGTCCCGTGCGTGGCCGCAGACCACTTCCAGAGTCGCGACGAATCGATCGGCATCCTGGAATACGTCCATGAAATAGCGGGGGCTGCAACTGCCTCCACATTTCTGGTAGAGCACGGTTCCCTCCGGCCCTTGTCCTTGCGACACACCGGACAGCCAGGCGGCCAGCTCCTCCGCAGATCGGGCGCGATGCGGTCCGAATCTCAGAGGCTGACTCGACGTCTGCGTCAGACGTTCGTCGCACCTGTCAAAGTCGGCGTAGCTCCCCAGGAATTTGTTGGGAGTGAGCCTCAATAGAATGTGGGTAGGGCCGGCCACGCGACAGGGGAGCGAACACGCGTTGCCAGGGGGCCTGACTTCCGTGATCTGCTCCCGGGCGTTCCTCAGGAGGCTCGCTAACTTGGCGCGGAGCGAGCCCGGCGCTCTGGCAAGATTCGGCCAGAAGCTCGCACTAGCCGTGGTCGCCTCCTTGGGTAGATCTACGTGATCCGGGGTACAAGGCTCTTGGGACCAAGCTGGGATCCCCACACACAACGCCAATGCGAGGGGCACGCGGTTCCATATCACCATACGACTATGCCCTGCGACACCGGCGCAGAGTCACGGCCTGCGCCACGGGTGCATCGTTCGCGCTCCCCGTCACCTGCCGCTGAAACGTGTGGGCTTCGAGAGTAGTGTAAGGCCTGAATGCGACCGAGCCTCGGCGGCTATTGCACCAGGTCCCGTTACCCCCGAGGCTGCGTGCCAACCCGGTTCCAGCGGCGCCCGGCCAGTCGATCACACCTTGCAAACGTCTTCCAGCGCCGCTCGCAGGGCTTCGGCCCCGTCTTGCGACGACAGCGGGTCGCGCACTCGCACGGTCCATACAGGTACGCCATACAAACCGACGGCAGCCATGCTCCGCTGCGCCGAGCGCAGCTGACCCGAGGCGCACCGGATCTCGTACGGCACGATGGACGGGCTGGTGCTTGAGGATGTCGGGCCGCCCTCGGAGGTGGATTCGGCGAGATCCATCAGCACCCATACCCTTCGCAGCTGTCCTTCCGCGGCCTGCGGAAGGTCACTGTCGCGCCCCCCACCGTCGGCCGATGCGCCGCAGGTCACAACTCCGAGGCACGTCGCGAACGCAAATGCCGCGAGAAGCGGCTTGCGGTGCAGCCGAATGCGAGAGCTCATATCGGTCAGAGAATGGCGCCGCGCTCGGCAAGAGCGTACTGCGAGAGCTCTCGCGTCACGATCTCATAGGCCTCGTCCACCGAGTCGGTGCGGTGGAACAACTGCAAGTCGTCGCGGTCGATGGTGCCGTGGCGCGCCAGCGCCTCGAAGTCGATCACCTCGTCCCAATACGTGGTGCCGAACAGCACGATGGCCAGGTGCTTCCTCATCTTTTGCGTCTGCCGCAGCGTCAGGATCTCGAACAGCTCGTCGAGCGTGCCGAAGCCGCCCGGGAAGACCAGCAACGCCTTGGCGAGATAGGCGAACCAGAACTTGCGCATGAAGAAATAGTGGAAGTGGAACGACAGCTCCCGCGTCACGTAGCGGTTGTCGAACTCCTCCAGCGGGATCGAGATGGTGAGACCGACGTTCAGCCCCTTCGCCTCCGAGGCGCCCCGATTGGCCGCCTCCATGATGCCCGGGCCACCGCCGGTGCACACGACGAAGCGCCGCTCCTCGTCCTCCAGCTGCTTCGACCATTCGGTCAGGCGCCGCGCAAGCTCGCGCGCATCCTCATAGTAGCGCGACATCGCAAGCCGCTCCTGCGCGCGCTCCAGATCGCCCTCGCCGCGCTCGGCGGCATGCAGCCCGGCCTCGGCCCGTTCGCGCGACAGCAGGCGCGCCGAGCCCATGAACACGATGGTGTCGTCGATCTTGTAATGATCGAACCGGCTCTTCGGCTCGAGGTACTCGGCGAGCATGCGCAATGGGCGCGCGTCGCTGCTCGTCAGAAACGATTCCTTGAGATACGCCTTGCGGGCGCTGCTGCGCCGCTCGGGCCGCTTTTCGCTCATTTGGTCACTCCGGGGCGGCAGTGGGCGGCGCTCAACGCCGGCGGGTCCCGCTCTGCGGCGTGCGGGAGGGCCGGCCGTCGGGCCCGGTAAACGGAAACAAGCCGACTTTGAACGACTCCGCCATGTGCCGCGCGACGCGGATCGCCCTTTCCGCGTCTGGCTGGCTGAGGGCGTCCTTCGCGGCGCTTTCGAACACCGCCAGCCAATGATCGAACGCCTCCGGCTCGAAGCGCAGCTTCGCGTGCGGGGCAAAGGCATTCCCCTTATAGCGATCGGTGCCGTGCAGGACCCCGGACCAGAAGTCCCGCACGATCGCCATATGGGCTTCCCAGTCATGGATCGCCCCGCGGAAGATCGGACCCAGCACCTCGTTGGCTAACGCCCGATCATAGAACAGGCGCACCATGTGCTCGACCGTCGCCTGCGCGTCGTCCGTTGCCTGCATATCGTGCTCTCGTCCTCTACAATGTTCGCAGCTTAGCACTTGATCCGACCCCCATTTCTGTTGAATTGGATCCAGCGCGCTCCTCCAAGCCGCGCTCGATGGTCTTACGCGGGCGCAGGCCAGGAGGCGGACCTCTGGTTCTGCTGTTAGCATGACTTCTTTGGACTCACGTCCATGCAACTTACCGTCAGTGGCTCGGATCCCGTTCCGGCGGGCACATTGTACGTACACCTGTGCCGGTTAACGCTCGTCGTCTCTGTGGCCACGGCGGTGGGTGCAACCTGGGCCGCGGACCTCGAAGTCGAGGTGCGTGGCGTCAGGCTGCGCGGAGGCGAAATTCACGCGGCGGTATTCGATCGCGCGGAGGCCTTCGCGCTGGACACCGAGGTACGCGGCATGATCTCCCCGAGCGGAGAGATCAGTGCGGGGGTTTTCACAGGCGAAGACCAGTTTCCCCGGCCACCGGTCGACAGGCTCTCGGTGCCGCCGAGCGCGAGAACGCTGCACCTCACGTTTCCGGCCCTGGAGCCCGGAGAGTATGCCGTCGGCGTGTATCAGGACACGAATGGCAACGGGAGGCTAGACGCTACCGTGGCTCGCGACCCGACGGAGCCGTGGGGCATTTCGAACAACCCGCGACCGAAAGACCGCGCTCCGACCTGGGACGAATCCAAATTCACGCTGCCCCCGGAGGGAGCTAAGATCGTGATCGAGCTGCGCTAGCCAGTACGATTGCGAGATCTCCACCGAAGCAACGGGCGCAGAAATCAAGGTAAGCGTCGAGTGCCCTGCACGTCATCTGTCATGCGGGCACAAGGAAAAGGCCAGCTGGCAGCGGAGCAACGCGTAGCGGTTAGGCATGTCCTCATCGAAGAAGATCTGCACGGGTCGAGAAGCATACGAGTCGACCCACTGCCGGAGCTCGGGGCAGAAGTGATTCCGGACCCAGTGTCGCCGGACGCCTCTATCGGTAATCGATTTGTAAGTTCACGCCCTATAAGCTGATCGATCGCGGGAGCACAGAAGACGTCTGCCGCACCCGCACTTCTCGATCGCAAAGGAGGACCGCCATGAAGATGATGGTTTTCAAGGGTACGACCGTAGTGCTGGCCGTCATCACCGGTGCTGCGCTGACCGTGTTCGGGATGTCCGAAGGATGGGCGCAGGAGAAGCACAAGATCTCTTACAAGTTGTCTGCGGACATCAGCAAATACACCCAACAACACGTCATCGATGTAGGCGATGTGCCTGGCCATCAAGTTCGCATCAACGAGATTCACCGTACCTACCCCAAAGATCTAGTGACGTTTCAAGGCGTGCGGGCCGTGGAAGAGTGGGATCGCGGCTATTCTGATTATACCGACACGAATGGGCGTGCCTGGGGATATGGTATCTACTTCTTGGAAAATGGCGACAAGATCTTCACCCGGTTGGACGGCACGAGCCAGACCCTGGTAAATCCTGATGGATCGAAGAAAAGCACGTATACCGGCGTTTGGACACTGACCGGAGGGACGGGAAAATTCCGAGGGATCCGGGGCATGTTGAGAGTTACGATCATCTTCGACACCAAAGCGGGCCTGAATGAGGGGCAGGTCGAAGGTGAGTACTGGATGGAGGACTGAGTGCGTCGGAGAGAAATCGGATCAAGCCCACCTAGTCGACTGTAACAGCCGATTCGGGAGTACCCCTCACCGCGCCCGCGGAGGGCGGAGGAAATCATCATGCGGGTCGATCGCCGCCGCTTTTTAGCGGCCTCAGCCGCCGCATTGGCGGCACCTTATGTGCGTACGTCACAGGCAGCCGGCTCGCTCAGTGTGGGATTTTGGGACCACTGGGTCCCGGGAGCGAACGAAGTGCTCACCAAGCTGTGCCAGGATTGGGCAGCCAAGGAGAAGGTCGACCTCA
Source organism: Burkholderiales bacterium (assembly GCA_035501675.1). GTDB lineage: Bacteria > Pseudomonadota > Gammaproteobacteria > Burkholderiales > SHXO01 > SHXO01. The sequence goes on along the minus strand of DATJVW010000009.1, from coordinate 3,558 downwards.
GGATCGACTACATTACGTCGATGGGCGGCAAGCTGCTCCTGACCATCACCTCAGAGGCAGGCGCGAAGTCGGGGCACGACATCCTCTCGTTCGGCAATATCTGGCTCGCTGCGGGACAGGCGGCGAACTTGGAGGCGGTGGATGACGTCGTGCTGCCGCTTATCGCGCAGCACGGCAAGCCGGCCGCGGCCGTGGAATATCTCGGGAAGCAGGATGGACATTGGATAGCGGTGCCGGCCACTGCCGGCAGTCAGATGAAGGGCCCCTGCGCTCGCATCGATCTCTTCAAGCAGCATGTGGGCCTTGATATCACCAAGATGTATCCGGCCGGCGCGCCGCCTGACCAGGCGCTGACCGACAAATGGACCTGGGATACGTTCCTGGTCGCGGCCGAGAAGTGTTTCAAGGCCGGGTTTCCTTTCGGGATCGGCATGGGGGAAACCCCCGATTCAGTCGACTCGGCTGGCGCCATCTTCGCCGCTTACGGCGCTCAATTGGTCGACGCCAAGGGCAACATCACCGTCAACTCGGACGCAACGCGCCAGGCGCTGGCGTACGCCAAGAAACTGGTGCAGTTTCTCCCTCCAGATATCTTCGCCTGGGACGACAGCTCGAACAACAAATGGCTGATCTCCGGCAAGGGCGCTTTGATCATGAACCCGCCCAGCGCCTGGGCCGTGGCCAAGCGCGACAACCCCAAGGTGGCCGAGCAACTGTGGACCTTTCCCGCGCCGAAGGGACCGAAGGGACGCTTTCAGCCCGCATCACCGCTTTACTGGGGCATTTGGAAGTTTTCGAAGAACAAGTCCGCCGCGAAAAGCCTCCTCACTCATCTTTCTCAGCCGGCGTCGGTGGAGCAGCTGGTCACGGGCAGCGGCGGATACGACATCCCGCCGTTCCCGGGGCTGCGCGACTTCAAGATCTGGGCCGAGGCCGGCCCACCCAAAGGCACGCTATATCACTACCCGCCCCGCGGCGATCAGATCGTCTCGATACCGGGCGCTCCTGCGCCGGCGGCAATCGCGACCCAAATGTACACGCAGGCCACCATCACCAAGATGATCGCGAAGTTCACGCAAGGGAACGAATCCATCGAGAAGGTCATGGCCTGGGCCGCATCGGAGCTGGAGGGTTTCATGCGCGCGTAGGTACCCACCCTGCTCTTCGCGCCCCCTCAATCAGTGCGCGTCGGCGCAGCTGTTGTGTACGGCGATCACTGACGACGCATGCAGTGCGCGTGGGTCCTGTGCTGCGCGGCGACTATAATGGAACCCATATCCCTCGGCACCCAGAAATCGTCCTGGCACCCATAAGGCGTATGCCATCCGTGACCGGTGCCGATCGAGGCAGCGCTGGTGCAGCGCAGAGGCCGGCTAACGAGGAGGATTCGGCTATGTACACACGAATTGCTTCCGCTCTCGTCGCCGTCGTGCTGGCCGGATGTGCCGGTAAGGGGTCTACCCCCAACGCAAGAGAAGTCCCATTGACGAAAGAGCAGCTGGTGGCAAACCACACCAACACGATCGTCACCTATCAGTTGAGCGATGGTGGCAGTGGTCAGAACGTCTTCGACTCGGACGGAGGCGTGAGAGGCACTTATAACGGAAAGACCGGACCCCAAAAAGACTCCGGGCGCTATGCGTGGGAAAAGGGCAACGTCGACTGCATCTTTTGGAACAGTGGGGGAAAGAGTTGCTGGGCCGAGTACAAGGTCGGAGACAACAAGTACGTCGCCCACGAGCAAGGAGGCAAGAAGCGCACGGCAGAGTATTCCGTGCAGCCTATTGAGTAGTACACCACCATGTACGGCAATGTCCTGATACTTCGTTTCCTGGTCCGGCTTCTCACCGTCGCGCTCCCAACGGCATACGCAACGATCGGCGGGGCTGCTCAGCCCACGGTGCTGAAGGCAGACCCGTGCGTGGAGGAACTCAGGGGCGGCCAATCTCAGTGGATCGAGTGCTACGGGGTCTTCGAGACGGACGATAGCACTCAAGCAGAGCTATCCAGGCAGACCTTCGACATGGTGAGAAGCGCCAGGTGCGGTGGCACGATTCGCGTACTGCGGGCCGCACTGATGAAAGCGCTTGCTGGCAACGGCGTGCTGGAGCTCGACCCTCAGGATGTCCTGTGCAGCATCACGACAAGCGGTGACTCCAAGCCGCAGCTCACCATCACGCTCGCGCCGAGGGTGCTGTTCCAAGAGAAGAGAATCGCCGACATATCTCCACGCCTTATGAGCATTACGAGTCTGCCAGATTTCCTGGTCACCCCGCTGCGATCTGCGGCGGAGTCGGAGTTCGTTCGCAGTCAATTGACCCGGGGACTGAATGTGTACCTGGAGCAGGCGTTCCCGAGGTGATTCGAGCGCTGTGCTCAGGCAGGAGCGAATCTCAGCCCTGTCCGCGATAGCGCGGGAAGGGGTCGCGTGTTCGGCCGAGCTTCATTGGTATCAAGAAAGAGAAAGCCCCCGATGCCGAAGGCAGCGGGGGCACTGAGAGACTCCGGCGGAGGGCTAGTAATACGCTTTTTCGCCGGTGTTGGGATCCAGGATCAGCGTGCGCTGGTAGCTGGCTCCACGCCAGCCGAAGTCGAACAGGCTGTCGAGCGATCCCGCGACCTGATCGTAGGAGCCGCCTTGTGCGACCGATTTCGGCGCCGCCTGATCGATTCGACCGAGACCGAAGTTGTCCTCGATGAAGCGCAGGATGGACGATTGGTCCGCAACCGTGTGATCGACGTAGTTCCGCTTCGCATAGGGCGAGATCACGAGAAGAGGCAGACGCGGGCCATAGCCGCAGCGGCCCATGACCGCGCCGGCGAGCGGAACGCCGCATTGCCCGGGGCCGGTGAGCGCGTCGTTGCTTGCGGAAAGAGAAGCAGGAGCGTTGAGCGCCGAGGGGTTGGCGATCGGCGGATAGACGTGGTCGTACCAGCCATCGGAATCGTCCCAAGTGATGAAGATGGCGGTGTCCTCCCAATACTTCGATTTCATCACGACGCTTATGAGCTGCACGAGGAAGTGCTGCTCGAGCAACGGATCGGAGTATTGGGCGTGGCCATCCATGAAACCCGGAGCCTTGATGTAGGTGACGGCGGGAAGCGTTACGCCCGGTCGGAATCCGGTGATATTGTAGGTCCGGCTGCTGGCGCCGCTCACATTGTTGATGGTGAAGAGCGAACTCAGATCATATTGATGATTGGCCTGGTCGGTATGTCCGACTTTGGCCGGCGAACTCGGCGGCAGGTGATGCAGATTTTGCGTCGACGGGAAGTAGTTGAACGGCTCGTGATGGCCGATGTAGTCCTGCTTCACGGAGCCATCGCTTGCCTTGTGAATCGAGCTGCATGCGGCAATGCCGTTCGTGACGGTGGTCGCCGCAAACCCGCCCTGGAACCAGCCCCAGGTCAGCCCCTTGGCATTGAGGAGATCCCCGACATTCTTGCTCGGAAACGTGATCGCGGTTTGGGTCGAGCCCAGGGGATTGCAGTCATCGCCTGCGGGACGTGGATCGCCGACGATCGAGCCGGCACCGGTGTTGCCGTTGGAATTGCTGC
>DATJVW010000008.1:0-2848 GCA_035501675.1 Burkholderiales bacterium | reverse complement strand
TCACTATCCCGGCGGCTCGTATCGGGGGCGCACCGGCGCCGTGAGCATTCCGCAGGAGCTGCACGGCATCGTGGTCAGCGTGCATGGCCTCGACAACCGGCCGCAAGCCAAGGCGCACTTTCGGCTGGCCAGCAACAACGTGAACGCGGCAGCCGCGGCCGTCTCTTACACGCCGCTGCAGATCGCCAAGGCCTATAGCTTCCCCGCTACCGGCAACGGGAGCGGCCAAACCATCGGCATCATCGAGCTCGGCGGCGGCTACAAGCAGTCTGATCTGACAACCTATTTCAAGAACCTGAAGATCTCGCCCGCGCCAACGGTGGTCGCCGTCTCGGTGGACGGTGCGACCAACTCGCCTACCGGCGATACCAGCGGCCCGGACACCGAAGTCGGCCTCGACATCGAGGTCTGCGGCGCGATAGCGCCCGGCGCCCGCATCGCCGTCTACTTCGCGCCCAACACCGACGCCGGTTTCCTCGACGGCATCAACCAGGCTGTGACGGACACGGTAAACAAGCCGTCGGTGATTTCCATCAGCTGGGGCGGGCCGGAGTCAAGCTGGACGGCGCAGTCGCTGCAGTCCTACAACAGCGCCTTGCAGTCGGCCGCAGCCGTGGGCGTGAGCATCTGCGTTGCCGCTGGGGACAACGGCTCCGATGACGGCGTGGGCGACGGCGAGGACCACGTCGATTTTCCCGCTTCCAGTCCGTACGCTCTGGCCTGTGGCGGGACGACGCTCGAAGTCAGCGGCAGCTCCATCTCGAGCGAAGTTGTGTGGAACGACCAGGACACGGGCGACGGCGCAACCGGCGGCGGCGTCAGCGGAACCTTTCCGCTGCCGTCGTATCAGTCCAATGCCAAGGTGCCGGCGGGGACGAATCCCAAAGGCTTCAAAGGCCGCGGCGTTCCTGACGTTGCGGGCGATGCCGATCCCGCCACCGGCTACAACGTCACTGTTGATGGCTCCAGCTTTGCGGTCGGCGGCACCAGCGCCGTTGCCCCGCTGTGGTCAGGATTAATTGCGCTGATGAATCAGTCGCTGGGCACGCCGGTGGGCTTCCTCAACACTGCGCTCTACAACACCGGGGAGGGTGCCGGCGCCTTCCGCGACATCACGAGCGGCGACAACGGTGACTTCAGCGCCGGGCCGGGCTGGGACGCCTGCACCGGATGGGGCAGCCCCGAGGGTGCCAACCTGCTGAAGGTGTTGTCGAGCGGTGCGACCGGCACTCCGAGCCCGACTCCCACACCAACGCCGAGTCCTGCTCCAACACCGAGTCCAACGCCTGGGCCCGGTCACAGGCATAAGCCGAAACCCAAGCCGAAGCCGAAACGCGGGCGATAAGGCCTTACTTACCGCGTCGGAGCAGGCCTTTCTACTCTTTCGAGAGGCATTTGCCACGGAAGCACGGAGATCACGGAGCTCTATTCGATCAAATTCCTCTCCGCGCTTTCCGCGGTGAGTGCTTTTGCTCCCAGCGCGGCTGAGGGTATCATCAAATGCGCATTGCAGGTGTTTCGCGAACAGCACTTCTGATGCTGCCCCGCGTTTGCCTGTGCCAATCTCGTCGATTGCGAGGTGCCTCGATGCTACGATCTTTCGCCCTGTCTCTCATGATTGCTTCATTCACCGCTATTCATCCCCTGGCCGGTGTTGCGCAGGAGAAGTTCACGACCGAACTCATCCCGCGCACGGTGCTGTTCGGAGCGCCCGAGAAAGCCGACGCGCAGATTTCGCCCGACGGCAAGCAACTTGGCTACCTCGCGCCCGTCGACGGCGTGCTCAACGTCTGGGTGCGCACGCTCGGCAAGGAAGATGACCGCGCCGTCACCAACGACACCAAGCGCGGCATCCGCAACTTCACGTGGCAGTATGACAACCAGCACATCCTGTATACGCAGGACGTGGGCGGCGACGAGAACTGGCGGCTGTATCAGACCGATATCGCCAGCAAGCAGACCAAGGACCTGACGCCCTTTGAGAAGGTACGCGTCGACATCGTCGCCTACGACTGGAAGACGCCCGACACCATCCTCTTCCAGAGCAACCAGCGCGATCCCAAATTGTTCGACGTCTACAGCCTCGACCTGAAGTCGGGCAAGATAGCCATGAACACGCAGAATCCCGGCGACGTCGAGGCGTTCCACGCCGACAACGACCTTCACGTGCGCGCCGCAGACGTGAACACGCCCGACGGCGGCAAGATCATCCGCGTGCGCAACGACGTGAACTCGCCCTGGCGCGATCTCATCAAGTGGGGGCCGGACGAGACTTTCGGCAGCGTCTTCGGCTTCACCCCCGACAACAAGGCCGTCTGGATCGGCACCAGCCTGAACGCGAACGCCGCGCGCCTGCTGCAGATGGATGTGGCTACGGGCGCGCAGAAGGTCGTTGCCTCCGATCCGCAGTTTGATATTCAGGACATTGTCACGAACCCTAAGACCAATGAATTGGAGGCGGTGGCGTTCTACAAGCAGCGTCTGGAGTATGACTTCATTGATCCGAAGATCAAGGCCGACTTCGAAGTGCTGCACAAAGCACGTCACGGCGACATTGTGGGCGTGTCGCGCAGCCTCGACGACAAGCGCTGGATCGTCGTCTACACCAGTGATGATGCTCCCACGTACTTCTACCTGTACGATCGGCCGGCGAAGCAGGCGACGGTGCTGTTCAGCGCTCGGCCCGCGCTTGAGAAGTATCAGCTCTCGAAGATGGAGCCGGTCGACTTCACGGCGCGCGACGGAATGAAGATTTACGGCTACGTCACGACTCCGGCGGGCATGACACCGAAGGACCTGCCGACGGTGCTGTTCGTGCACGGCGGTCCATGGGGCCGCGACCAGTGGG
>DATJVW010000007.1:0-2162 GCA_035501675.1 Burkholderiales bacterium | reverse complement strand
CCAGCGCCAACGCCACGGTTCCGAACCTGGCGCTGGCGGCCGGCAAGACCGGGACAGTCTACGTAATGAACTGTGCCAAACTGGGCGGATTAACTTCGAATAACGCGGGTGCGGTCCAGACGTTTACCGCGACATCCTCGGGTTGCGGAAGCGGGCCTGGACAACACAATTGCTATGAGATCCACAGTCCGGCTTTGTGGAGTCGCCCGGGTGTCGGCTCCATGCTTTATGTGTGGGCATACGGCGATGTCTTGCGGGTGTGGGACTTCAATGACACGGCCAACCTGTTCCAACCGGACCCCAACCAAGGTGCGATCACCGTGCCGAATTACCCCGGAGCGGGGTTGGCCGTTTCCGCGAATGGGAACAGCGGCGGAATCGTATGGGCGATCGTGCCGGCGAGCGGTTCCACCCCGGCGCAGGGAGCCCTGTACGCTTTTGACGCCACCAACGTCAGCACGCCACTGTGGATGAGCACGGACTACTGGTTTGCGACCAAGTTCACGATTCCGACGATTGCGAACGGGAAGGTATACGTGCCCACATCCAATTCGCCACCTTCGACGAGCCCCAAGTACCAGCCTCTGCTGCGCGTTTACGGGCTCTGCGGGACCTGCGCGCAGGTTTCGCCGGTTTCGCGTTTCCAGACTGGTCCGCAATTGCAAGCGGCGAAGCATTAACCGCGAGGCGTACCCCGCTGTCTATAGCCCCCGCGCCGGCTGGCGCCGTGCCAACTTCGCGGCCTCCTGGGCGTATATCTCGCCCGGCCGCATGGGGACGCTTGCCGTGTGAACGACGTCCCCCGCCGCAACGCTTTACGCAAGCAGAACGCCACCTTGTGGGCGTAGCGTCCGAGGCGCTCGCAGAGTTACCGCCGGCGTGGAGCGAGCGCGTGCGGGACGGCAGCTCTGGCTGGCGCAGCTCGCCCTTGGCCGGTCCAGCCATCGCCGCAGCGACTGCCTATCTGGAGCGGCGCGGGCCGGGCGCCCAAACCGCCACGGAACGCACCCCCATCCGGCAGTGCAGGAACGCCTCCCGCAAGCTTCGCGTGCGCCCAGCGCGCGTACCGCCCATAGTGCTCGCAGAATTCCCGCCGGCGTGGATCGAGCGCGTGCATGCTGGGCTTTACTTGCCGTAGCGCGCCGAACCAGCCATCGCAAACGAGGCGACCGCCCGGCACTCAGCGCACCGGCAGCTTGCCCGAACCGCCGCCGAGCACGTCGCGTCTGGCTGCGCAGCCGCCATAAATGTAACGCATGGTTCTTTATTTCCAATGTTACAGGTGATAAACTCCTAAATAGGTGGAGGTGGACCCTCGTTATGCTGCCAAATATGCTTGGCCGGCTGGTGCAAAAGGTGGCATTTTTCATGCCGGGAGGAGACAGCGTGCGTCCGTGGCTGCATCGCCTCCGCGGAGCGAACATTGGCAGGAACGTCTGGATCGGCCTGCTGGTCTACATGGATGAGTTGCATCCGGAGGCAGTGACGATTGGCGATAACTGCACCATCGGGCTCCGGACCTCCATCTTCACGCACTTCTACTGGGGGCCAAGACGGCCGAAAACCACCGGAAAAGTGGTGATCGGGAAGGACGTCTTCGTTGGCCCGCATTGTGTCATCCTGCCGAACGTCACGATCGGCGAAGGCGCCGTCATCCGCGCGGGCACCGTGGTCAGCAGGAACGTCCCGGCACACACCTTTTGGGGCGCGCCTCCCGCCGAGGCGCTGGGCATAGCCGAGGTCCCCTTGACGGCCGAGCATAGCTATGCAGAGTTCGCGCGCGGCGTGCGCCTGCGGATTCCCCCTGTACGAACGAAAGACGTCCATGCCGGCCGCCTCCCATCTCAAGTGTGAGCCGGCTGATACTCCAGAGGAATTACGCTGATGTGCGGGATCTGCGGAATGGTGGACTTGCAGGGCGGCGCCGCCGATCCCGACCTGCTCCGGCAGATGGCTGGTACCATCCGGCATCGCGGCCCCGACGAGACGGGGATCTACACATACCGTCAGGCGGGGCTGGCGCACGCGCGCTTGAGCATCATCGACATCGCGACCGGCCGCCAGCCCATGTGCAACGAGGACCAGTCCCTCTGGATCGCATTCAACGGTGAGATCTTCAACTACATTGAATTGCGCGACGAGCTGATCGCCAAGGGCCATCG
>DATJVW010000006.1:0-6808 GCA_035501675.1 Burkholderiales bacterium | reverse complement strand
CCCGGGGTCGTAGGGCATTCCCTTGCACATCTCTCCGGCGGTGGACGCCAGGCCGCTCGTCAACCCGATGACCGCAATGCCCTGGGCGGCGGTCAGGCCGAGCGGGGCCAGTTCCCTCTCCAGGGCATCGCCCAGAGTCTGGCGCACCCGGGCGGTCAAATAGCCCACGGCCTCGAGCGGCCGGAACGAGGAGACCTCGTAGACCCCCTCCTCTGTCGCCGGCTTGCGCCGGGGCCTCGCAGCTTTACCCATAGTCTTTGTACGGTCATGCAATGCTGAGCTTGTCCATATAATACTTGCCTGAGCAATCATTTGTCAAACAATTATTGTCGATACTTCTTTCCAGGCAGCAAACTTTGCCGCACATCCGGGCCCCAAAGCGGGGGCCGCTCGCAGCGTGCTTCGGCACGACACAGCATCTCCCCTCAGGCTACGCACGCACACCCGCCTGGTATTGAACGAGCTTGCCGTGCTTTAGGAGATTCTTGTGAGGTCGCGACGGCCTCCACGCTCTGCGTGTCGCACACTTGAAGCAACGCAACTCCTAACTACCGCTCGGCAAACTCAACTGCGCTCGTCAGTTCCGCCAGCGGGTCGCCGCCACGTCTCGACGCCGTGGCGGCTCGGCTCGAGGGCTCTGCTCAGGTCATTGAGTCGTGGCGGGTGCGGGCGCTGCGTCGACAAAACCGGTTAGCGCCTGAAACCGACGCTACACTCCGTCTGCCTCCGGTTACACACCGGTCCAGTTGGGATATGCTGGCGCCGCAACGTCGCAAGGGACGCGAGGGCGCGGCGGCCCAGTCGAGCGAGAGACAGGAGACGGTTACATGATCGAACGACGACCATTCGGACGGACGGGCCACGCGAGCACGGTGACGCTATTCGGCGCGGCCGCGCTCGCCCGCGCCAGCCAGGCCGACGCAGACCGCACGCTCGAAGTGCTGCTGCGCCACGGCGTCAACCACATCGACACGGCGGCGCGGTACGGCGACTCGGAGCTGCGCATCGGGCCCTGGATGGCACGCCACCGCAAGGACTTCTTCCTCGCCACCAAGACCGGGTCGCGAAGCGCAGCAGAGGCCCGCGAGGACATCCATCGCTCGCTCGAGCGGCTGCGCGTCGACCACGTCGACTTGATCCAGCTTCACTCGCTTGGGCATCCGGACGATTGGGATCAGGCGATGGGGCCGGGGGGCGCGCTGGAGGCGGCAGTCGAGGCGCGGCAGCAGGGGCTGGCTCGCTTCATCGGAGTGACCGGTCACGGCTGGACTATCGCCGCCATGCACCGGCGCAGTGTTGCGCGCTTCGAGTTCGACAGCGTGCTCCTGCCGTACAACTTCTTCATGGCGCAAGACCAGCGCTACCGAGAGAGCTTCCAGGAGCTGCTCACGATCTGCCGGGAGCGGCGGGTGGCCGTCCAGATCATCAAGTCGATCGCGCGTGGTCCATGGGCGACGGCCGAGCGCACGCACACCACTTGGTATCAACCGCTCGAGGCGCAGGCGGACATCGACCGGGCGATCCACTGGACCATGGGGCTGCTTCCGGACGCGTTCATCAACACCGCGGGAGACCTGGCGCTCCTGCCCAGAATTCTCGACGCGGCGAGCCGCTTCGAGCGGCGGCCACCCGACGAGGAGATGGCGGAGATGGCCGGAGCGGCGCGCATAACGTCGCTCTTCGGACTTCCTGCCTGACGGGGCGCGCGGTCGCGGCTCGGACCGTCCCTGAATGTGCTCGCTCGGCCGCGCTTTGGCGCGAGCGCCCGGTAAGGATTTCAACGCAGCAGCGACGCCGATGCGTGTCGTGGGCTACGCGTGAGCGGGATAGGACGCCAGCTCCATCTTGCCGATCTGGTTGCGATGCACCTCGTCGGGTCCGTCCGCCAGCCTCAGGGCGCGAGCCCACGCGTATGCGCCAGCCAGAAACGGATCTGCGACGCCGGCGCCGCCATAGGCCTGAATCGCCCAGTCGACAACCCGCGTCGCCATGCCCGGCACGGCGACTTTGATCATGGCGATCTGTTTGGCGGCAACCTTGTTTCCCTCGCTGTCCATGGTGCGTGCGGCCCGCAGCACCAACAGCCGGGCCTGATCGATGAGGATGCGCGCTTCGGCGATGCGCTCCAAAGTCACCGTTTGCTCCGCGATCGGCTTGCCGAAGGTCACGCGCGTGCGCGTGCGGCGGCACATCATCTCCAGGGCACGCTCCGCAAGCCCGATCAACCGCATGCAGTGATGTACCCGGCCGGGTCCGAGCCGGCCTTGCGCGATCTCGAATCCGCGCCCCTCGCCCAGCAACAGGTTGGCGGCCGGCACCCGCACCCGCTCGAACACGATCTCGGCGTGACCGTGCGGCGCGTGATCGAAGCCGAACACCGGCAGGTGACGCACGACCTTGACGCCTTGCGCGTCGATCGGCACCAGGATCATCGACTGCTGGGTGTGGCGCGGCGCGTCGGGGTCGGTCTTGCCCATGAAGATGAGCAGCTCGCAGCGGCGATCGATGGCGCCCGTCGCCCACCATTTGTGGCCGTTCAGAACATAGTCGCCGCCATCGCGCCTGATCGAGCTGGCGATATTGGTCGCGTCCGACGATGCAACGTCGGGCTCGGTCATCGCGAAAGCCGAGCGGGTCTTCCCAGCGAGCAGCGGCTCGAGCCATACCCGTTTCTGCTCCTCGGTCCCATAGCGCAGCAGCACTTCCATGTTGCCCGTGTCCGGCGCAGAGCAATTGAACGCCTCCGAGGCCCATTCGACGCGACCCATGATTTCCGCGAGTGGCGCGTATTCGTAGTTGCTCAACCCTGCGCCGCGCTCGTCGTCCGGCAGAAACAAGTTCCACAATCCCTGCGCCTGCGCTTTGCGCTTGAGCTCTTCCATCAACGCGAGCGGCTGCCAGCGGTCGCCTTGCGCGACCTCCTCTTCGAACCTGGCTTCGTTCGGATAGATGTGCTCGTCCATGAACGCCGACAGGCGCGAAATGAGGTCTTTGGTACGGTGCGAATAGCCGAGATCCATCGTGCCGCCACGCTTCACGAATCGATTGAGGCAAGGTAGCACGCGCGCTATGATCCAGGAAATGAATTAATCTCATCCTTAAACATGAAGACCGTTCATCTATCGAGGATCGACCTGAACCTGTTCGTCGTCTTCGACACCATTTACACGGAAGGCGGCATCACGCGCGCCAGCAAGCGGCTGAGCCTCACGCAGCCGGCCATCAGCCATGCGCTCGGGCGGCTGCGCGAGCTGTTCGACGATGCGCTGTTCATCCGGCAAGGCAGGGCGATGATCCCCACGCCCTTGGCGCGCCTGATGATGGATCCGGTGCGTCAGTCGCTGCAGGGCTTCGAGGCTACGTTGAAGCGCGTCGACCGCTTCGATCCGGCGACTGCGCGCAAGCACTTCACGGTCGGCATGCGCGACGTGCGTGAGCTGACCGTGCTGCCGAAGCTGTTGCGCAGCGTCACGCGCGCCGCGCCGTTCATCGACATCGCGGTCGTTCGCGCCGAACGCAAACAGCTCGAGGCGGAGCTTGCGGCGGGGACGCTGGACGCGGCGATCGATGTTCGCCTGGCATTGTCCGACGAAGTGCGAAGGCAGCCGATCAACGCGGAGCGCCTCGTCGTCGTTGCGCGGCCACGCCATCCGGCGGTCAAGCAGGGGCTGGATCTGGAGACCTACTTGTCGCAGGAGCACATCCTGGTGAGCTCCCGACGGCGCGGCTTCGGCGTCGAGGACTACGAGTTGAGCCGGCAAGGATTGAAGCGGCGGATCCGGCTGCGCTGCCAGCACTACTTCGCGGCGTGCCGGGTGGTGAGCGAAACCAATCTGATCCTGACGATGGCGGAGCGCTATGCGCGAATCGTCAACCGGCTGTTCCGCAATCGCGTGCTGCCTTTCCCGCTCGAGGTGCCGGATTACGACGCATATCTCTATTGGCACGTGAACGCCGACGCCGATCCGGCAAATCAGTGGTTGCGGAAAGAGTTGATAGAGGCGTTCCGGGAGCCGGTACGTCCGCGCCCCGCAGGCGCTCGACGCTGATGGCTTGATCCGACCGGCGAAGGCGGTCAGCGTCTACGCGTTTACTTGAAGCCAAAAAACTTCGCCCTCAGCGCGGCCTCGTATGCTTTCTTGGCAGCTTTGACTCTGTTACGGGCTTCCTCTTCCTGGAAATGGGCCTGCTCCCACCGATCGACTTGCGCCACCGTATGGTTGGTCGAGGCTAGAGCCTCTTCCTTTCGAATGGCGGCTATCCATTCTTCCACCGCCGCCTTGTAGGCGTTCTGCATTTGGTCAAGCTCCGGGTATTTCTTTTCCATTCGTCCACCTCGCCGCCCAAGGCTAGCGCAACGGGATGAACTATTTGTGTCAATCTCCGGCAGCGGCGCCTGCATCCGGCCGGCCGCCCGCCTCGTACAGGGGAATGGGGACTGCTCGAGCTGTATCGGATCCCAGAGTCGTGCACGACCCGGGCGACATTCCCGAGGCCGCTGGTCGAGGGCGCTAAGGAGCACCCCTTTCTTCACAGCATTTCTCTTGCAAGCAATGCCTTGCAGAAGGAGCTCGCATGAGCAACGCTAGCGGCTGGGTCGCCCCAGCCTTTGCAGCACTGGCCGCATGCACCAGCGTGCTGGATTCCACGGCCGCGGAATGCCGCCTGGAAAGCCCCGCGCACCGCGTTACGCTAGTCGAGCTCTACACTTCCGAGGGCTGCAACAGCTGTCCTCCCGCCGACCGTTGGTTCAGCACATTGCCGCAACAGGGCATTTCGCCCGACATCGCGGTCCTGCTCGCGTTTCACGTGGACTATTGGAACCAGCTCGGATGGCCCGACCGCTTCTCGCGGCCCGCATTCACCGATCGACAGCGCGCTGTGGCGGCGCGTGCCAGCGCCGGGGTGGTGTACACCCCTCAACTCGTCGTGGACGGGCGAGATTTGCGCCAAGGCTACAACGTGGAGCATCTTCGCACCAAGCTCGCCGCTATCAATCGAGAGAAGGGCCAAGCCAGGATCCGGGCCGACATCCGCAGCTCGGCGAATGAGGTGCGCATCAGCGGTGAGGTCGAGCTCTTCAGCCCTTCGGGCAGCAAGGGCGCGCGGACTTGGATCGCCTCGTTCGAAAACGGCCTGTCCAGCCGCGTCACGGCCGGCGAGAACGCGGGCAAGCGGCTCAACCACGACTATGTCGTGCGCGAGCTCGCGGGCCCGTTCTCCATCGGCAGCGATGGTCGCATCCCGCTCGAGCATCGGATCAAACTTCAGTCGGACTGGAGTGCCGAGCGTATGGGCATCGCAATCTTCGTAGAGCATCCCGACACGGGCGAAGTTCTCGAAGCAGCGGCGCGCTACCCGCTTTGCTCGTCCTAGGTCCGGTGGGGTCCGTGCGGCCGTGCGTGCGGAGCCCGCAAAGCGCGCTTCACCGGCCAATTGCTTGCGGTTCGAGGCAAGGCGCCAGGGTTCGGCCGCTGAGATAGGCCGCAAGGTGGGCGCTCAGGTCGCGAGCATCCTGACCGGCACCGTCGATGAGACTCGACTTCCGGCGCCGCAGGAACGGCATCCCCATCAAGTACATGCCCGGGGCTTCGACCACTCCCCCGTCGTGGCGCACACGACCCTTGCGGTCGAAGACCGGCACGTCGAGCCACGAGTAGTCGGGGCGAAACCCGGTCGCCCAGATGATGGTCCGGATTTCACCGCGTGTGAGATCGATGGCGAGCGGCGGCGATGCTTCGACCTCGGTGGGCTCGAAGCGGTGTGGCGGACTCACCTCGTCGTCAAGCCCGCTTTCGCTCGCCCACTCGTCGGCCGTGTCGAGCAGCCTGTTCATCTTGAGGTCGGCCAGCGCGCACTGGTTTCGCAGCGATCCCGAGAACTGCGCCTCGCCACCACGGATACCAGCCAGACGACCGATGAGCTTCACGCCGATGCGCGTGAGCGAGTTGAGATCGACCGTCCGGCGCTCGGGGGAGCCCGCCAGTTGCAGTGAGGGTACGTTTCGAGCCCTGACGATATCGTCGACCTCGTCGTAGCGCTCGCCGAGCACCCCCGCGGCGTCCATCCACCACTGGATGTCCCTGCCCCGATAGACGCGTGGCACGCGGACGTGCTCGCCCACCGCGAGGGTCACGGGCCGGCCGGAGCGGTGAATCTCGTCGGCGATCTGAGTGCCGCTGGCCGACGCGCCGACCACGAGCACACCGCCCTCCTCGAGCTGGCCCGGATGGCGGTACTGCATCGGCGTGAGGGTGGCGATGACCGAGGGCACCGCCTCGGCGAGCGCCGGGACCTGCGCGATATTGCATGCTCCGCTCGCGAGCACGACGGCGTCGCAGTGCCAGCCACCCTGGTTGGTGGCAACGCTGTAGCCCTCGCCGTCGCGGTGCACCGAGGTCACGTTGGTGTGGGTCCTGACCGGGGCCGCAATCGCATCGGCATACCGCTGGATGAAGGCGATCGTCTCGGGCATGGTGCGAAATCCATCGGGTTCGCGGCCCTCGTAAGCGTAACCGGGCAGGCGGCTTTGCCAGTTGGGCGTCAGTAGGCGCAGCGAATCCCAACGCTCGGTCCGCCATGAGTTGGCCACCTCGCCGCGCTCGAGGACCACGTGGTCGATCGAACGGGCGCTCAGATGCCAGCTCATGGCCAATCCGGATTGGCCGGCGCCGATAATGATGGCGGTCGCGAACTTCACGGCACTCGCTCCTTTTCCTTAGCCGTCGTCGTCAGTTGACGGTCACGAACACGTTCGTCGGGTTGGTGACGATGTCGAATACGGCCGATCGCTTCTGCGATTGAGCTA
>DATJVW010000005.1:0-14359 GCA_035501675.1 Burkholderiales bacterium | reverse complement strand
TGCTCGTTGCGGTGGCGGCGGACCCCATGTGCGTCCTGGCTCCAGGCTTCTGGCTGTCCTTCGGCGCGGTGGCGCTGATCATGTACGTTACGCTGGGGCGCATCGCACAACCCTCGTGGCTGGTTAACTGGGCGCGGGTGCAATGGGCCGTGACCATCGGCCTGACGCCTTTCCTGCTTGCCTTGTTCCAGCAAGTCTCGGTGGTCGCGCCGCTGGCCAATGCTTTGGCCATCCCCGTCGTGAGCCTGGGCGTGGTCCCGCTGACGCTGATCGGCGCCGTGCTCCCGGTGGACGGCCTGCTCAGGCTCGCCGCGTGGCTCATGGGGTTGTGCGCGACGTGTCTGCAATGGATGAGCGCCCTTCCCGCGGCGGTGTGGCAACAGCATGCCCCGCCGTGGTGGGCCGTGCCGCTGGCGCTGCTCGCTGCAGCGTGGGTCCTGGCGCCGCGCGGTCTGCCCGGACGATGGATCGGCCTGCTGGGGTTTGTACCGCTGCTCGTGGTGCGCTCGCCGGCGCCGGCCCCGGGCGAGATTTGGATGGACGTGCTCGACGTCGGGCAAGGCCTCAGCGCTGTCATACGCACCCATCGTCACGCCCTCCTCTACGACGCCGGTCCCGTGTTCTCGAGTGACACCGACGCAGGCGGCCGAGTGGTCGTCCCGTTTCTTCGCGCGCAGGGGGTCGAGCGGCTTGACGGATTCGTGATCACGCACGACGACAGCGACCACTTCGGCGGTGCTGCTTCGGTCCTGGCGGCGGTGCCGGTGGGATGGGTGGCCACGTCCCTGCCGGGGGCGGCCCCCGCGGTTGCGCTGGCGCAGCGGCGTCTGCGCTGCTTCTCCGGGCAGACTTGGGAGTGGGACCAGGTGCGCTTCACGATGCTCCATCCCGCTTGGGACAGCTATAATTTGCCCGGGTTGAAGGACAATGCCCGCAGCTGCGTGCTCAGGATCGAGTCGGTATTCGGAAGCGTGCTGTTGCCGGCAGACATCGAGCAGGGGTCGGAGATGGAGTTACTACGAACGCAGCGCGAGATACTGCGCTCGGACGTGCTGCTCGCGCCCCACCATGGCAGTGGAACCTCATCCAGCATCCCCTTTCTCGCGCAAGTGGCTCCGGCTCTGGTCGTGATCCCGGTGGGCTACCGCAACCGGTTCGGCCACCCCAAGCCCGAGGTCGTAGAGCGCTATCGAGCGCTCGGCGCTCGCGTCTTGCGCAGCGACCGGGACGGTGCCGTCATGCTGCGGCTCACGGCGCAGGGGTTGTCGGCAGAGGGCTATCGCGCTCAGTACCGGCGCTATTGGCAAGACCGCTGACCCAGCTTGTGAAGAATGGCCAGGGCAGCCGAACGCAACCCGAGTTGAAATGACCCTCCAGGTGAGAGAAGCCGGCTTCGACGCCGATCCGGCCCAATGGCTGTCGGCTCTAGGGCAGCGGCTCGGTGACGCCGACCAGGCGCTGCTGTCGCGGGCGCTCGCGCTGGCCCTGCAGCTCTATCCGGGCCGCTCCAGCGCATTTGGCGAGCCGTTGCTGACGCATTCGCGCGAGGTCGGCAGCATCTTGGGCTCGCTGCGACTGGACGCGCAAACGCTGGCCGCGGGGTTGATGAGCGCTCTGCCGCTGGTCGAACAGGGCTGGCAGCAGCGCGTGCACGATGCGCTGGGCCCGCAGGTGGCGTTGCTGGTGGACGGGTTTGCACGCATGGGCCAGATCCAAGCCTTGCGCGCCCAGGGTCGCGAGGCGAAGAAGGCCACGGACCACAACGCGCAACTCGAGGCGCTGCGCAAGATGCTCCTGGCCATGGTGCAGGACGTACGGGTGGTATTGGTCAAGCTCGCCGACCAGACGCAGACGTTGCGTTTTCTGGCCGGTCGAGGAGACGATTCGGCCCGTCAGGCCGCCGCGCGTGACACCTTCGAGGTCTTCGCGCCGCTCGCCAATCGCCTCGGCATCTGGCAGCTCAAGTGGGAGCTGGAAGACCTGGCGCTGCGTTGCAGCGATCCACAGACCTACCGGCGCATCGCGCGGGAACTGGACGAGAAGCGTGCGGACCGCGAGGCGTTCATCGTCGCCGTTACAGAGGTCCTGCGCGCGGAGCTGGCCAGCGCCGGGATCCGGGGCGAGGTGACGGGCCGCCCCAAGCACATCTACAGCATCTACAAGAAGCTGGCCGACAAGGACCGCACCCTCGGGGAGTTGTTCGACATCCGCGGCGTTCGCGTGCTGGTCGACGATGTGAAGGACTGCTACGCGGTGCTGGGCTTGGTGCACAGTCGCTGGGCGCCGTTGCCCAGGGAGTTCGACGACTACGTAGCCAAGCCCAAACCGAACGGCTACTGTTCGTTGCACACGGCCGTGGTCGGACCGGGTCAGAAGGTTCTCGAGGTGCAGATCCGGACCTTCGAAATGCACCAGCACTGCGAGTACGGCGTCGCCGCGCACTGGCGCTATAAGGAGGGCATACGCGCGCGCTCGAGCTTCGACGAAAAAATCGCGTGGCTGCGGCAGATTCTGGAGTGGAAGGACGGCCTGTCGGAAGTCGGCGATCTCGCCGAGTATTTTCGCGCCGGGCTGTTCGAGGAGAGCGTTTACGTGTTGACACCGCAGGGCCGGGTGATCGACCTGCCCAAGGGCGCGACGCCGGTGGACTTCGCCTACCACGTGCACTCGGATATCGGGCACCGTTGCCGTGGGGCCCGCGTGGACGGCGAGCTGGTGCCACTCGACTATGCGTTGTCGAACGGTCAGACCGTGGACATCGTGACGGTCAAGACGGGGGGGCCGAGCCGCGATTGGCTCAACCCCGACCTGGGCTTCATTCACAGCCAGCGGGCCAGAGTCAAGGTGCGTCAGTGGTTCAACAGCCAGAACCTGGAGAGCGCCGTCGCGCAAGGCCGAGGGGTCGTGGAAAAGCTCCTCCAGCGCGCCGGCATGACTGCGCTGAGCCTGGATGCGCTGGCGATGAGGATGGGCTTCCCGAAGCTCGACGAGCTCCTCGCGTCGATCGGTCGGGGCGAGGTCAGCGTTCGCCAGGTCCAGAGCGCGCTGCGCGATGAAGGCCCGCAGCCCGTCGCGCAGACCGCAGAGCGGACTCTTCCATCGCCGCCGGTCGCCGCAACGCGTGCGGGCGAGGACCTGCGCCGGCGCGGCGACGTCTTGGTGGTGGGGGTGGACAAGCTCCTCACGGTCCTGGCCAGGTGTTGTAAGCCCGCACCGCGCGACCCGATCATCGGCTTCGTAACGCGCGGCCGCGGAGTCACCGTGCACCGGCAGTCGTGCAGCAACGTTGCGCGGCTCGCATCCGAACGATTGATCGCGGCAGGGTGGGGCAGCGACGCGGAGCGGGGACGCTTTCGGGTGGACGTAGAGATCGGGGGTACCAGCCACCCGAGCCTGATGCGCGACGTGCTGGACGTTTTCACCCGCGAGAAGGTCAAGGTCGCCTCTGCCACATCGCAGGGGCGTGACGAGCATGCGCGCATGTTCTTCACGCTCGAGGTGAGCGGGCTGGACCAGGTGCGTCGGCTTCTCGGCGTGATCCGCCAGCTGCCCGCGGTGAGCTCTGCCCGCCGCCTCTAAAGGAGGTCTCTCGCCCGCCGATATAAGTGGCCTCCCAGGCGGCCGCAAAGGGTCGCTGTTTCAGCCGCCGGCGCCCAGCGTCGGCGGGAAGGCGAAAACATCATGCTCAGCGGGAAACACCCAGAGAGCAGCCTCGACCGAGCCGAAGATCTGACCCGGCTGCTGAGCGCGGTCGAAGCGGCCTCGGGCGACACCAACCTGTTGGCGCTGAACATGGCGCTGGAGGGCTCATCCGCAGCAGCCGGCAGCGCCCTGCAGATAGCGCACGCGGTGGGAGAGCTTTCGATTCGCGCCACGCGGTTCAGCCAACACATGCGCGGTTGCCTCAGCACGGGCGCGGACTCCCTGGACCCGCACAGCCTATCGCAGCTGTGCAGGGTCACGCGCGGTCTTGCCGAGCTCATTGCTGAGGTGAGCGATCTCGCGAGCGACGTGCTCGATGGCATCGCCGATCCGTGCATCGAACGGCGCTTGCCGGAAGTCGCGCTGGATCTCCTGGACCAGGTGCGCAGCCGCGCCCGCGTATTCGACCAGCTGGTGCATGCGTTGCCGGACGTGGCGCGCGGCAGCTTGACGGCGGACTCGACCCCTCGCACTCGCAACGACGGGCGCACGCGACAGATTTGAGCCGTGCAACTGTTTGGGCTAGAATTGCGCCCCACAGGCGCGTAGCTCAGCTGGTTAGAGCATCACCTTGACATGGTGGGGGTCGTTGGTTCGAGTCCAATCGCGCCTACCACTTCGGGATTCTTGGGGACGGGAGTCAGCGACACTTCGCAGCGCTGGCTCTTGTCGTCTCTAAAAGGCCTCCCCGTTTAGTTGGGTCGAATTCATGCCCGTCATCCGGCTGCCCGATGGGGCGGAGAAGCGCTTCGATGCGCCCGTGAGCGTGGCCGACGTGGCTGCTGCCATCGGCCCGGGGCTGGCGCGCGCGGCGCTCGCCGGGAAGGTCGACGGCAGGCTCGTAGACCTCAGTCACGTGATCGATCGCGACAGCCGGGTCGCCATCGTCACGGACAAGGACGCGGACGGCATCGAGATCCTGCGCCACTCGACCGCTCACTTGCTGGCGCACGCCGTGAAGGAGTTGTTCCCCGACGCCCAGGTCACGATAGGCCCGGTGGTCGAGGACGGCTTCTACTACGATTTCTCCTACAAGCGACCGTTTACGCCCGAGGACCTGGCTGCGATCGAGAAGCGCATGGAGGAGATCGCCAAGCGCGACCTTCCGGTCCGGCGCGAGGTCTGGAACCGCTCCGAGGCGATCCAATTCTTCAAAAAACAGGGCGAACACTACAAGGCGCAGATCATCGAGAGCATCCCCGGCGACGAAGCCATCACCTTGTACAGGCAGGACAACTTCACCGATCTTTGCCGGGGCCCGCATGTGCCCTCCACCGGCAAGCTCAGGGTCTTCAAGCTGATGAAGCTGGCCGGCGCCTATTGGCGGGGCGATTCGCGCAATGAGATGCTGCAACGGATCTATGGTACCGCCTGGGCCAAGAAGGAAGACCTGGACACTTACCTGCACCGACTCGAGGAGGCTGAGCGGCGCGACCATCGCAAGCTGGGCAAACAGCTGGACCTGTTTCACCTCCAGGACGAGGCGCCGGGTATGGTGTTCTGGCACCCGAAAGGCTGGACCGTATGGCAGCAGGTGGAGCAGTACCTGCGCCGCGTTCTCGGCGCAGCCGGCTACCAGGAGGTGCGCACACCGCTGGTGATGGACCTCAGCCTATGGGAGCGGTCCGGTCACTGGGATCACTTCCGCGAGAACATGTTCTTCACCGCTTCCGAGAACCGGGACTACGCCGTGAAGCCGATGAATTGCCCGGGCGCGATCCAGATCTACAACCAGGGGATCCGCAGCTACCGGGACCTGCCCTTGCGGCTGGCGGAGTTCGGCTCATGTCACCGCAACGAGCCCTCCGGAGCGCTGCATGGCATCATGCGGGTGCGCGCCTTCGTGCAGGACGACGCGCATATTTTCTGCACCGAGGGGCAGGTCCAGTCCGAGGCCGCCGCATTCATCGACCTGTTGCAACGGGTGTACAAGGATTTCGGCTTCGACGAGATTCTGATCAAGCTCGCTACGCGCCCGGCCAAGCGCATCGGCACGGACGAGGCTTGGGACCGAGGCGAGGCGGATCTGGCGAAGGCTTTGGACTCGAAAGGTTTGGCTTGGCAGCCGTCCCCCGGCGAGGGCGCGTTCTACGGACCCAAGATCGAGTTCTCGCTGAAAGACAGCATCGGCCGGGTCTGGCAATGCGGCACGTTGCAGGTCGACTTCTCCATGCCGGGATTGCTGGGCGCCGAGTATGTCGCCGAGGACAACACGCGCAAAGTCCCGGTCATGCTGCACCGGGCCATCCTGGGTTCGATGGAGCGCTTCATCGGCATCCTCATCGAGCACCATGCAGGAGCCCTTCCGCTGTGGCTGTCGCCCGTTCAAGCGGTGGTGCTGAACATCTCGGAGCATCAGGCCGAATATGCTCTCGAGGTTGCCAATGTCCTGCGCAGGGCCGGCTTCCGCGTCGAGGCGGACTTGAGAAACGAGAAAATTACCTATAAGATTCGAGAACATAGTCTTCAGAAGCTGCCGTACCAGGCGATCGTGGGCGACAAGGAGGTGGCTTCGAAGGCAGTTGCCGTGCGCACGCGGGGCGGCGTCGATCTGGGGCAGATGCCCCTGGACGCGCTCGTGCTTCGCCTCAAGGCGGAGCAGGGTCCCGCAGCGGCGGCTTGATTTTTCTGGAGGTGCAACTTATCGCTCAGGAACGAGATAGAGATACGCGGATCAACGAGGAGATCAGCGCGCCCGAAGTGCGATTGATCGGAGCAGACGGCGCGCAGCTCGGGATCGTGAATCTGGCCACGGCCAACAAGATGGCCGAAGAAGCTGGC
Source organism: Burkholderiales bacterium (assembly GCA_035501675.1). Taxonomy (GTDB): domain Bacteria; phylum Pseudomonadota; class Gammaproteobacteria; order Burkholderiales; family SHXO01; genus SHXO01. The sequence continues at coordinate 7,876 of DATJVW010000005.1, read as the reverse complement.
GTGGATCTGGTGGAGATTGCACCAACGGCAAAGCCTCCCGTTTGCCGCATCATGGACTACGGCAAGTACCGATATGCCGAGGCGAAGAAGCGGCACGAGGCGAAGCTCAAGCAGAAGCAGATCCAGGTCAAGGAAGTCAAATTCCGGCCTGGCACCGACGAGGGCGATTATCAGATCAAGCTGCGAAACCTGATCCGCTTCTTGGCGGAGGGTGACAAGACCAAGGTCACTCTGCGCTTCCGGGGCCGTGAGATGGCGCACCAGGAATTCGGTGTCAAGTTGCTGGAGCGCGTGAGGGGCGACCTCGATCCCTACGGGGTGGTAGAACAGTGGCCGAAGCTGGAAGGCCGGCAAATGATCATGGTGCTGTCGCCCAAGAAGAAGCCGGTGCGTTGACAGAGGTTCCCCGGCCGGTGCCGGGACTCGATGAAAAGTGATCCCGCGGTTCGAAGCGCCGCGCCCATGCGGCCACCCGGTGTCATGACGAAGGAGTAGTTTGCATGCCCAAGATGAAGACTAAGAGTGGCGCGGCGAAGCGCTTCCGCGTCCAGAGCGGTGGTGGGATCAAGCGCAGCCGGGCTTTTCTGCGCCACATCCTCACCAAGAAGAGCACCAAGCGCAAGCGCCATCTGCGCGGCACCACCCAAGTCGATCCCGCCAACAAGCGCGCCATCAAGGCGATGCTTCCCTATGCCTGAGGAGAGCTGAGCATGCCGAGAGTAAAGCGTGGCGTGACGGCACGGGCCCGTCACAAGAAGGTGCTGGAGCAGGCCAAGGGGTTTCGCGGCCGACGCAAGAACGTCTTCCGTGTGGCCAACGAAGCGGTGATGAAGGCGGGACAGTACGCCTACCGCGACCGGCGCGTGCGCAAGCGCGAGTTCCGTGCGCTGTGGATCGCCCGCATCAACGCTGCCGCACGCGAATGCGGGATGAGCTATTCGGCTTTCATGAACGGGCTGAAGAAGGCCGCTATAGGGCTCGACCGCAAGGTTCTGGCCGACCTCGCGGTGTTTGACAAGCCCGCGTTTGCCAAGATCGCGAATCAGGCGAAAGCCGGCCTCGGCGCCTGAATTCGAAACAGCGAGAAGAAGGAGGCTGACCGGCCTCCTTTTTTGTTTGCAGCGTTCCCGCACCGCATTCGACACCGCGATTCTGCGCACGACGATGGACAAAGCAGAGTTGGAGAAGTTGGTCAACGAAGCGGCCCAGGCGTTCGACCGGGCCTCCTCAGGCGCCGAGCTGGAGCAGGCCAAGGCCCGCTACCTGGGCAAGTCCGGCGCGCTGACGGCGTTACTCAAAGGGCTCGGCAAGCTGCCGTCACAGGAGCGTCCTCTGGTTGGCGGCTGGATCAACGATGTCAAAGCCAGCATCGAGGACGCGTTGTCGGCGCGTCGCGAGGCGCTCACGCAGGCCTCTGTCGACGCGCGGTTGGCCAAGGAGGCGCTGGACGTTACGTTGCCGGGCCGCGGACGCGGGCTGGGTGGCATTCACCCCATCGTCCGCACCTGGCAGCGGATCGAGGCGATCTTCCGCTCCATCGGCTTCGATGTGGCGGACGGCCCCGAGATCGAGACGGACTGGTACAACTTCACCGCCCTAAACCAGCCCGAGAATCATCCCGCACGCTCCATGCACGATACCTTCTACGTGGAAGGCGGGTTGCTGCTTCGCACCCACACCAGCCCCATGCAGGTGCGCTATGCGCAGCAGCACCAGCCGCCGATCAAGGTCATCGCGGCGGGTCGAACCTATCGCGTGGACAGCGATGCGACGCACTCCCCCATGTTCCACCAGGTCGAGGGACTGTGGATCGACGAGCACATCAGCTTCGCCGATCTCAAGGGCGTGTACACCGATTTCCTCCGACGCTTCTTTGAGACCGATGCGCTGCAGGTACGCTTTCGCCCCTCGTTCTTCCCCTTCACCGAGCCGTCCGCCGAGATCGACATGGCCTTCCCCAGCGGACCTCTCAAGGGTCGCTGGCTGGAGCTCTCTGGGGCGGGGCAGGTGCATCCGCGCGTGGTGCGCAACTACGGCCTGGACCCCGAGCGCTGGATCGGCTTTGCCTTCGGCAGCGGGCTAGAGCGGTTGACGATGCTGCGCTATGGCATCGACGACTTGCGCCTGTTCTTCGAAGGCGATCTGCGTTTTCTCAAGCAGTTCGCCTGACTGGCCCGACCCTTACCAGATCGTTAACCGATGCAGTTTCCCGAGAGCTGGCTGCGTTCCATGGTCAATCCGGCGTTGACCACGCGGGAGCTCGGCCACCTGCTCACCATGTCTGGATTCGAAGTCGAGTCCTGCGACCCGGTGGCACCCCCGTTCTCCAAAGTGGTCGTGGGGCAGGTGCGCGCAGCCGAAAGGCATCCCGGCGCGGATCGGCTTACCGTATGCCAGGTGGATGCAGGGACCGGCAAGCCGCTCACCATTGTGTGCGGCGCGCCCAACGTCGTGCCTGGCATGAAAGCGCCTTGTGCGCTGGTGGGGGCGAGGTTGCCGGGCGCAGGCCCCGGCAAGCCGTTCCAGATCGAGCTCTCCAGCATGCGCGGCATCGAGAGTCAAGGCATGCTCTGCTCGGCACGGGAGCTGGGATTGTCGGACGACCACAGCGGATTGCTCGCGCTCGACCCCGGCGCTCCGGTGGGGCGTGACGTACGCGAGTACCTCGCCTTGGATGATCAGATCTTCACCATCAAGCTCACGCCGAATCGAGCGGACTGCCTCTCTGTGCTTGGCGTTGCCCGCGAGGTCGCGGCGTTGACCGGGGCGCCTTTGTCCCCGCCGGTCGTTGCGCTGGTCCCGAATAGTTCCGAGGCGATTTTCCCGGTCAGAATCTCCGACCCGCAGGGCTGCGGCCGCTTTACGGGTAGGGTGATCCAAGAGGTGGACCCTCGAGCGTCTACGCCGCAGTGGATGCGCCAACGGCTGGAGCGTGCCGGGCAGCGCTGCATCTCCGCGTTGGTGGACGTGACCAACTACGTGATGCTGGAGCTGGGGCGGCCGCTGCACGTCTACGACGTGGACAAGCTCGCCGGCTGTATCGATGTGCGATGGGGACGTCCCGGGGAGCGGCTCAAGCTGCTCAATGAGCAGATCGTGGCGCTCGAGCCCGATGTGCTCGCGATCGCGGACGCTACGGGGCCCATCGGCTTGGCCGGGATCATGGGCGGAGACAGCACCAAGGCCGATCTGGGGTCGCGCCACGTGTTCCTGGAAGCGGCGTTCTTCTTTCCCGATGCGATCGCCGGGCGCGCGCGCCGCTTCAATTTCGCAAGCGATGCTTCGCACCGATTCGAGCGCGGTGTGGACTTCAACAACAACGTCGCTGGCATCGAGCGGGCCACGCAGCTGATCCTGGAGATATGCGGCGGAAAGGCGGGGCCGACGGTCGACACGATCGCTGCGCTACCCGAGCGCAAGCCGGTTCGAATGCGGGTCGCCCGCGCGCAGCGCATCATCGGCGTTGCGATTTCCGCGGAAGAGATGGAGGCGACCTTCGACCGCCTTCAGCTTGCGCTGCGGCGCTCCGGCAGCGGCACGGACCAGGCCTTTTGGGTTGGCCCTCCGTCCTACCGGTTTGACCTCGAGATCGAGGAAGACTTGATCGAGGAAGTGGCGCGCGTGCACGGGTTCGAGAACATTCCGGCTCACCCGCCGCTGGCAGCCGCGGTGATGCGCAGCGAACCGGAGACCCAGCGTTCTGTGCACGCCCTGCGTGCGGCGGTCGCGGCCACGGACTACCAAGAAGTGATCAACTTCAGTTTCGTGGAACCGGAGTGGGAGGCGGACTTCGCCGCCAACCCGAACCCGATCCGGCTGGTGAACCCGATTGCGAATCATCTTTCGGTGATGCGCACCACGCTTTTCGGCGGACTGGTCGCGAACCTGCGCTACAACTTGAACCGGCGCGCCTCTCGCGTGAGGCTGTTCGAGGTCGGCCGCGTGTACCTGCGCGAGTCCGAATTGCCGGAGGGCCCCCTGGACGTCGCGGGCATCCGCCAGCCGGTGCGGATCGCTGCGGCCGCCTACGGTCCGGCTCTGCAAGAGCAGTGGGGAGCCCCACGGCGAAGCGTGGATTTCTTCGACGTCAAGGGTGATCTACAAGCCTTGTTGGGACAGCGGGAGGCGCGCTACGAGCCGGCTCCGCACCCGGCCTTGCATCCGGGGCGCTCGGCCCGAGTCGTGTTGGAGGGATACCCGATCGGCTGGATTGGGGAGCTCCATCCCCGCTGGCAGCAGAAATATGAGCTTCCAGCCCCACCGATTCTGTTCGAAGTCGATGCCGCACCGCTGCAGCATGCCCCGCTACCCATGTATCGGGAGGTAGCGAAATTCCCGGTGGTTAGCCGAGATCTCTCCGTAATCGTGCCAGAAACCGTCGCAATCCAGGCCATCTTGGATGATCTTGCGGCGCACAAACCGGGTTCAGTGGAGAGCGTACAGTTGTTCGACCTGTACCGGGGTCAGGGCGTCGAAAATGGGAAAAAAAGTCTTGCTTTCCGAGTGTTATTGCAAGATACTCAAAAAACAATGACGGACTCGGAGGTCGACTCGGCCGTGGCTCAGCTGCTGGAGCGGCTGGTGAGACAATTCGGGGCAAAACTGCGCGATTGAGGGTGCGAGATGACGCTCACTAAGGCTGATCTGGCCGATCTGCTGTTTGAAAAGGTGGGTCTGAACAAACGCGAAGCCAAGGACATGGTCGAGAGCTTTTTCGAAGAAGTTCGTAAAGCCCTCGAAGCCGGCGAGGGCGTGAAGCTGTCGGGGTTTGGCAACTTCCAGCTCCGCGACAAGCCGCAGCGCCCCGGTCGCAATCCCAAGACCGGCGAGGAAATCCCGATCACGGCACGCCGCGTAGTGACCTTCCATGCCAGCCAGAAGCTGAAGGCGATGGTCGACAAGAACTACCATGGACGAGAGTCCGAGCAGCCCCAGCAAGCCTAGCCTGCCTGCCATCCCGGCTAAGCGCTACTTCACCATCGGTGAGGTGAGCGAGCTGTGCGGGGTGAAGCCGCATGTGCTGCGCTATTGGGAGCAGGAATTTACGCAGCTCAAGCCGGTCAAGCGGCGGGGTAACCGGCGCTACTATCAGCATCACGAAGTATTGCTGATCCGGCGCATCCGACAGCTGCTGTATGAGGAGGGCTTTACCATAAGCGGGGCACGCCACCGCCTCGACCAAGCCGTCGAGCAAGCGACCAAGTCCAACGCCGGCTCGGCTGCGAAGGTGACCTCGTCCACGCTACGCAAAGAAATCAAGAACGTGCTCGACTCGCTGCGCTGACCGCGGGTTCACGCGATCGCTGCGCCTAGAACCACAGCTCCCCGGTCTCCGCTTCGTCAGGCACTGTTGCGCGCCGTCGCGCTTCTTACCCGCCTCTGCTAAACTGATCCCCGACTCGCCGTAGTGGCTCAGCATCCTGCGTCGACGCCGGCCGTCGATCTGGTAGCGAAGCCAGAACCCCTTGGACCCCGAGGGCTCCACCCGGACATAGAGGTTGTTAGCGTCCGCCAGCTCATATGGCCCGGCGGCAGCGGTGTGGAGATGTCGCAGGATGCGATCGGTGAGCCGGTTCTGACGTCCAAGCATGCCGGTACCTCCGGATCCGGTACCAATGAGGTACCATCTGAAGCGGAGAATATCCGAAGCCGTTGGAACTCAAGAAACGACAGAGCATGAGAACTGAAGAGTTATGAGCGTCGGGGCGTAGCGCAGCCTGGTAGCGTACTTGCATGGGGTGCAAGTGGTCGCTGGTTCGAATCCAGTCGCCCCGACCATTTCTGAGATCCGCCCGCTTCCCAGTCCGCGGGCTACGCGGGTCGCCGCAGGACTCACGACGCGGTGCGTGCGGACAGCGTGTGCCGCGCCGCCTTCGAAATGCGCATCCTGTTGAGTAACGACGACGGCTACTTCGCGCCAGGACTCTCGATTCTGGCCGAGACCCTCTCTGCGCTCGGCGAAATTGTTGTCGTGGCTCCCGAGCGCGACCGCAGCGGGGCCAGCAACTCGCTCACTCTCGACCGTCCACTGATGGTGCGCAAGTCGCATTTGGGGTTCCACTACGTCAACGGAACCCCCACGGACTGCGTGCACCTGGCGGTGACCGGTATGCTGGACGCGCTGCCGGACATGGTGGTCTCGGGGATCAATCACGGCGCGAATATGGGCGATGACACGATCTACTCCGGTACCGTTGCCGCCGCCACCGAGGGGTTTCTGTTGGGCATTCCGTCCATCGCGGTCTCTCTCGCCTCGAAGTCCGAGGGCAACTATCCGGCCGCAGCGCGCGTGGCGGCCGACCTGGTGCGCCGTTTCCAATGCAGGGCCTTGCCCCACCCGGTGCTTCTCAACGTGAACGTGCCCGATGTGCCGTACGGCGAACTGCGTGGCGTCAAGGTCACCCGCCTCGGGCGGCGGCACAAGGCCGAGTCCGTGATCAAATCGAGCAACCCCCGCGGAGAGACCGTGTTTTGGATAGGGGCCGCAGGCGACGCACAAGACGCGGGCGAGGGCACCGACTTCCATGCCGTGTCCGAACGGTTCATCTCGGTCACCCCGTTGCAAGTGGATCTCACGCACTTCACACACCTGGATGCTGTGCGTGGATGGCTGGCGCCCGCGGCCGCGCTCGACGACCCGGCACGGGCCGATCCAGCGGAGGTCGCCGGACGCTAGCCCGGCGCGTTTGCTGACCGTCGCCGCGTTCCCATGAGCAGCAGGCATCTCGGCATCGGGATGACGTCCCAGCGCACCCGCATGCGCATGGTTCAGCGCTTGCGGGAGCAGGGGATCCACGACGAAGTGGTTCTGGGCGCGTTTGCCGAGGTGCCGCGCCACATGTTCGTGGATGAGGCGCTGGCACATCGCGCCTACGAGGACATCGCGCTGCCCATCGGCTTCGGTCAAACCATCTCAAACCCCTGGGTCGTGGCGCGCATGCTGGAGCTCGTGCGTGCCGGCAGCCCGCTCGACAACGTGCTCGAGGTGGGGACCGGGTGCGGTTATCAAGCGGCGCTGTTGTCGCGCCTGGCGCGCCAGGTTTGGTCTGTGGAGCGCATCTCCCGGCTGGTGACGCGTGCGCGCGTCCACCTACGCGAGCTGCGGATCGGTAACGTGCGGGTCAAGCACGGTGACGGCCACCTCGGCCTAAAGGTCGCGGCGCCCTACGATGCAATCGTCATGGCGGCGGCGGCCACCCACGTTCCAGAGGCCTTGCTCGGGCAGCTGACCGATGGAGGGCGCTTGGTCATGCCGCTCGGCAGCCAGGAGCAGCTGCTCACGGTCATCACACGCGAAGCCGATGGCTTCGCCCAGAGAACCCTGGAACCGGTGCGATTCGTTCCGCTGGTCCCGGGGGCATCGGTCTGATGGGGCCGGCCGAGCGCTTGGCGCACACAGCGCGGGGTTGAGGATGCATGCGCGCGCAGTGCTCGGAGTCTACGTGTGCTGCCTGCTGGTGGCCGGATGCGAGACGGTGCCTGCGCCGGTGGCTGAGCGCCAGGTCGAGGACTATCGCAAGGCCGTCCCAGCCGCCGCGGCTGCGCCCAAACAGACGCCGCCATCGCCGTCCGTCGCGGCGCCTGCTGCTGCTAAGCCAGTAGCGCCCGCACCGAAGCCTCCAACTCCTTCCGTCGCCGCGCCTGCCGCTGCGGGCCCGGTAGCGCCCGCAGCGAAGCCCGCCGCCGCCCCCAAGCCTTCCCCCGCCGGGGAGGAGGCGGCGGAGGTGGATGTGCGTCCTGAGTTCTACACCGTCAAGCGCGGCGACACCCTGTACAGTGTTGCGCTGGACGCCGGCCTCGACTACAAGGACCTAGCCGCCTGGAATCAGCTGGATGATCCCAATGTCATCAAGGTGGGTCAGCAGCTTCGGCTGCG
>DATJVW010000004.1:0-3196 GCA_035501675.1 Burkholderiales bacterium | reverse complement strand
CCCTTCACGCCCGCCGCCGGACCCCGGCTGCTTGCACCGACCCGGGAATTGAGGCAGCGCCTGCTGCGTGCGGCACTCGAGTTGGCGCAGGAGCTGCGCGCTTCCTCGTTGCACCTCCTGTTCCCGCCCCCGCAGCAGGCGTGTGAGCTGGAGTCGGCCGGTCTGATGCTGCGCAGCGGCGTGCAGTTCCACTGGTTGAACCACGGCTACCGCGACTTCGACGATTTCCTCTCCGGGATGAGCCATGACAAACGCAAGAAGATCAAGCAGGAGCGGCGCCGTGTGCGCGAAGCAGACATCCAGTTCGTCTGGTTGGGCGGGCGGGATGCGACGCCGGCGCACTGGGACTTCTTCACGCGGTGCTACAAGAGCACGTACCGGCAGCACCATTCCACACCTTACCTCAACCGCGCATTCTTCCAGCGCCTGGCGCATACCCTGCCGGACAACGTGGTGCTCATCGTCGCCTCGCGAAACGGCGAGCCGCTGGCAGCCGCCCTCAACGTTCACAACGGCCAGACGCTGTGGGGGCGTTACTGGGGTTCAGCGCAGTTTATAGCGGGACTGCACTTCGAGACCTGCTATTACCAGGCCATAGAGTTCTGCATCGCTCGCGGGATCCGTGTGTTCGAAGGCGGCGCGCAAGGAGAACACAAGCTGGCGCGCGGCTTCCTGCCGGTGACGACCTACTCGGGCCACTGGCTCGCACACCCCCAGTTCGCCCGCGCGGTGGAAGAATTCCTCGCCCGGGAAACGCGCGGCGTCGCAGTCTACCTGGACGAATTGTCCGAACACACTCCTTTCAAGGCTACCACGTAGGATTCGGGCTCGCGCCGTGTTCATTGGACATTTTGCAGTGGGTTTCGCGGCGAAGCGCTTCGCGCCGCGCACCTCGCTCGGCTGGCTGCTGGCCGCACCGATGTTTCTCGATCTGATCTGGCCCCTGTTCGTGCTGGCAGGGGTGGAGGTCGTGCGCATCGAGCCGGGCAACACCGCGTTCACGCCGCTTGAGTTCGTGTCCTACCCTTGGTCGCACAGCTTGATGATGAGCCTGGTGTGGGCGGCGCTGCTCGCCGGACTGTACCACTGGAAAGCGGCCCATTGGCCGGGCACGGTCGCCATCGCGCTGGGCGTCGCGAGCCACTGGCTGCTGGATTTCGTCAGCCATCGCGCCGACATGCCGCTCGCGCCCGGTCTCGCTGCGAAGGTCGGGCTTGGCTTGTGGAACCACGTGGCGGCAACCGTGGCGGTAGAGGTCGCAATGCTCGTCGCTGGAGTGGCGCTATACATCTGCGCGACTAAGCCGGCGACGCGTGCGGGGAGTTGGGGCTTCTGGGCGTTTCTCGCGCTGCTGGGGTTCTTGTACGCTGGAGCCGTACGCGGCGAGCCGCCGCCAAACGTCACGGTGTTGGCCTTGAGCGCGCTATCCGCCTGGCTGGCCGTGTGGTGGGCCATATGGTTCGATCGCAACCGCGTTCCCAGATGAGGGGCGTTGCGCCACGCACCAACAAACCCGGGGAGTCCAGAACCTGTCGGATGCGATCGTCTGACGGGGTCAAGCCACGCGTCGGCGCGAAGTCGTCTGCAGGTCGCGCGCCATCCACACGGCGGCCTCGACACCGCGGTAGTACTTCGGCAACAGCGCCATTTCGAGGAACCCAAGCCGGCGATAGAACCGGCGTGCTTGCTGGTTGCGCGCCCTCACCTCCAGATGGATAGCCCGGATACCGGCCGCCTGGGCCGATTCCTCCAGCCAGCGGATCATGCGCGTGCCCAGCCCCAGGCGCTGCAATTCGGGCCGCACGGCCAGGAGGTTGAGGTGCGCATGCTCGTCGCCGAAGAACATGATTGCGAAAGCGACCACGCGGGCACCCCGGCACATCACGATAGACAGCGTATCGCGATTGGCGATGCTCTTGCTCACCCGTCCGCGCGTCCAAGACCAGCCCAGGCCGGTCTCGATCAGGTCGCGCGCCATCAAGGCGATATCCTGGGCGTCCTCGCCGCGGGCCAGGCGGACCGGGATGTCGCGCGTACTCATCGGCCGCTCATGTGGTGGTTGAGACATGCCGTCTCCCCCACTTCGCGCCGCGTGCGGTCAAACAGCAAGACTCTAGGCCGCATGGTCGTTGTTGGTTGCGAACAGTGACGATGTCGACCGTTGTGCTCCACCGGCGTAACCCCGGCGGCCTCCCCAACGCGGTAGCCGACATCGAATCCAAACTGATAGCAGTATACGCCAGCCCGCGGCGCCCTTGCGGCACCTCAGCGTCGCAGGTCAGAAAAAAGCCGCGTACCAGCGCGGCTTCGCGACACACGACCACCGGCCTGGCTCAGTTCTCCGGTTTCGCCGCCTGGTCGTTCTGGATTGCCGACTTCTTGGCGGCCTCGAGCTGCGCCGGGCAAAGCACCTCCAGAGCCTCGTCGTAACACCAGTGAGCGTTCATCCCGTCATTCTTCTTGATGCACTCATAAGTATATTTTCCCATTTCGTCGGTCCAATGGCAGCCTTTGAACTTCTGGGCCGCGCGCTCTCGCTGGTAGGTAGGCGCAGGGTCGCCGTCGGCGCGGGCCGCCGCGGCCGTCAAGCCGGTGACCAAGACGATCAGCGCGAGCAGCGCCTTCAGTGGGTGCGGATGTAGCATTTAGATTCCTTCGGAAGAGTTAACAGTTCGGCGCGGACGCCCGGGACTTGCGTCCGCTCTCCCGCCGCCCTCGTCAGCCCGCGACGCGACAGGATTCTGATGAGCCGGGCAATTGTATGGCAATCCGTCTGCGCCCGAAAGAGTCAGTGCGCCGAGCCGAGTAGAGGCGCGCTGGCGTCGGGTTTCAGCGCTGTCCCGCCGGGCTACATTTTCTCTGCGTCCGGCTGGTTCTCCGGCGCCGCCTTGCGGAACGCCTCCAGCTTCCTGCACTCATCGTCGATGCGCCGGATGGTAGGAAACGGGGCGAGGTCCACCTTGAAGCGCCTGGCGTTGGCCACCTGCGGCACCAGCGAGATGTCGGCGAAGCCAGGCGTATTGCCATGGCAAAAGCGTCCGGTCGAGCGGTCGACTGCCAGCCGCTTCTCAAGCGCCGTAAAGCCGGTGCTGACCCAATGCTGGTACCAGGCAAGTTTCTGCTCCTCGGAGACGCCAAGGTTGCCCGTGAGGTAATTGAGCACCCGTGGATTATTCAGCGGGTGGATCTCGCAAGC
>DATJVW010000003.1:0-7081 GCA_035501675.1 Burkholderiales bacterium | reverse complement strand
ATTGCTGTCCTGCGTGCTGCAATCCTGGGCCATAGCACCACCTCCGAAAGAGATTGCGAGAAAGAACGCCAATGTTCGTGCGCCCGTGATGGTTAGCTTGGTTAGCATGACCGTCTTCCTTGTGGATTCTTTAAATCGCCTTCGCACTTGTTACGCTCTGATAACAGCGAGCGGTAAGAGGCTATACGGATACGTTTCGCGTTTATTGTTCCAGCTTGCGGATAGTCGGACATACTTGCTGATTTGCTGCCGAACGAGAATGCCTTAACGCGATGGAAGGCGGCACGGGATTCTTGCGACAAGCTGAGGCGGTACTGTGAACTTGAGCGCTTCGGCAGCTAGCGGATCGACCGTCCGCTTTCTTTGGGTTGAACGGCAGCTGTGGAGTGGTCGCTAGGACGGGTTCGGGTCGAGGCGGAAATTCGGTCGCAGCCACCGGCCGGGCGGGCCGCTTGACAGGCTCCCGAATCTGCGCGTATGTTCAAAAAAACCTTATAGCAAGCGGCGTCTTTCCACCCGTCGGCTTCGAGCGGTGCGGCGGGAAAGAGCCGACAAAGGGGGGAGAACAACGTATGCGCGCACGAGGCTGGCCGCGGAAAGCGGCGTGGAGTCTGATCGCGTGGTTCGGGCTGGCCGCTGCCGGCACCGCTCTCGCGGCGGAGCCGATCAAGATCGGTTTCTCGGTCTCGCTCACCGGCGGCACCGACGACTACGGCAAAGCCTCCCTGATGGGCTTCAAGCTGGCGCTAAAGGAGTACAACGCCAAGGGCGGCTACAAGGGTCAACCGGTCGAGGGGGTGATCTACGACGACGAGACCAAGCCGGCCAAGGGCGTCGAGAACGTCACCCGCCTTATCACGCGCGACAACGTCCTTGCGATCGTCGGCCCGGTGAATTCGGGCGTTGCGCTGGCTATCATCGACATCGCTCAGAAGCAGCAGGTGACGCTGATGGACCCCATCGCCACCGCCGAGGACATCATCAAGCGTTACGCCAAGGAGCCCAAGAGCTATATCTTCCGGGTCTCGCTCAACGACGGCATCCAGACGTCGTTCATGATCGACTACATCCAGAAGAAGGGCTACAAGCGGATCGGCCTGATGCACGACTCGACCGGCTGGGGCCAGAGCGGACGCGACACGGCCTTGCGCATGCTGAAGGATGCCAATCTCAACGTCGCCGCGGGGCCCGAGGTGTTCGACCAGAACGACACCGACATGACTCAGCAGCTGACCAAGATGAAGGACGGCAATGTGGACTTCATCATCTCCTACTCCCTGGCGCCGGCCGGTGTGCAGATCGCCAAGAGCATGCAGAAAGTTGGACTCAGAGTCCCCTGGACCTCCACCTGGGCCCTGATCGCGCCCAATTTCCTCAAGCTCGGCGGCAAAGACCTGATCGAGGGCATCATGACGGTGACCTCGTACACGATCGATCACAGCGAAAACGCCAAGAAGTTCCACGCCGTCGTGGAGAAGGAGTACGCTGCCGACGCCGGCGACTTCCACCCGGTTGCGACCGCGCAGACCTACGACGCAACCCGCCTGGTGCTGCGAGCGCTCGACAAGGTTGCGCCCGATCCCGCTCGCTTGGAGGACCGCGCCTACCTGAAGGAGGTGCGCCGCCAGATGCGCGATGCCGTGGAAGGCATCGACGACTTCACTCAACCCGTGACCAAGATGAAGCCGCGCCCGTTCAGCCCGGACAATCACGAATCGCTGGGGCGGGACAGCGGCTTCCTGGCCGTCTGGCGCAACGGCAAGCTGGTCCGCGCCGAGTAACCCTCCCGCTCGCCGCGGCACCGTACGGAAAGCGCCTTGCTTCCCGCACCTGACGCCGGGCGCCGTTAGCCATGCTGGTCAAGCTCTGGCAGGCGCTGTTGAGCGGCCTTTCGGTCGGCAGCGTCTACGCGCTGATCGCGCAGGGCTACTACGTCACCTTCATCACCACCGGCGCGCTCAACTTCGGGCAGGGCGAGTTCCTGATGATCGGCGCGCTGTTCGGGCTCACCTGCTACGTGACGCTCGGGGCACCGTACGCCATAGCCGTTGCGGCCTCGATCGCGCTGCTCAGCGTGATGGGAGCCGGCCTCGAACGCGTGGCCATCCGCACCACCCTGCGGCACGCCTTGTCCCTGTCCTGGGTCCTGAGCACGGTTGCGGTGAGCATCATTGTGCGCAACGCGGCCGTGCAGATCTGGGGCCCGGAGCAGATCAAGTTCCCTTCGCCGTTCGGCGACCGGGTTCTGCACATCGGCCCGGCCGGCATTTTCCCGCAGGAGCTGTTCATCATCTTCGGCGCGATCGGGACCGTGGTGCTGGTTCAGTTCTTCCTGAGGCGCGCCGTGCTCGGCAAGGCGCTCACCGCGGTGGCCTATAACCGTAACGCCGCGGCCGTCATGGGCATCAACGTCCAGCGCATGGTGGTGCTGGCCTTCGTCCTGTCTTCGGCGCTGGCGGGGCTGGGCGGCGTACTGATCGCGCCGATCACGTTCGCCTGGGCGTACATGGGCACGGTGCCGGGCATCAAGGCTTTCGCCGCCGCCATCATCGGCGGACTGGAGAACCCGATCGGTATCCTCATCGGTGGGCTCGCGGTGGGCGTGCTCGAGCAGATCTTCGGCATCATCAACTCGAACCTCAAAGAGGGCATCACTTTCCTCTTCGTCCTGCTGATCCTTGCCGTGCGTCCGACCGGCCTCATGGGACGCAAGGAGATCGAGAAAGTCTGATGCGTCTTCCGGTCTTCGCTCATACCGGACCGCGGGATTGGATCCGCTTCCTCGCGGTCGCGGCGGTCGTGCTGGCCCTCCCGCTCGTGTTGCACGATCCGTTTTTCATCCTCGTGCTGCAGTCGCTCGCCTATCTGTTCATCGTGTCGCTGGGGCTCGACATTCTGGTCGGATGGACCGGACAGATCTCTCTCGGCCACGCCGGCCTCTACGCGATCGGCGCGTACACTTCCGCGCTGCTCGCGACGCGCGCCGGCTGGCCATTCTGGATCAGTGCCCCGGCCGGCGTCGCGCTCGCGGGGGCGGCCGGCGCTCTGCTCGCCATCCCATCGCTGCGAGCCAAGGGGCCGTACCTGGCCATGGTGACGCTCGCCTTCGGCTTCATGATGGAAGTGACCTCGAACCGCTGGCAGGGGCTCACCAACGGCCCGATGGGCATCTCGGGGATCCCGGCGCCTACGCTTCTCGATGGTGAGGAGATGACGCCGACGCAGTACTTCTGGCTGATTGCCGGCGTGGCGCTGCTATGCCAGCTCCTCGTCAACAATTTATTGGGCTCGCGCGTGGGGCGCACCCTGCTCGCCCTGCGCGGCAGCGAGATCGCGGCCCAGACCGTCGGCGTCAACGTGTACCGCTGGAAGGTGCTGGCCTTCGTGATCAGCTCGGTGTACGCCGGTCTGGGCGGCGTTTTCTTCGCCCACCAGAACGGGTTCATCAACAGCGACACGTTTGTGTTCGCATTGTCGGTCTCGTTCCTCACTTCCGTGCTCATGGGCGGAAGCGGCACGCTCTACGGTCCCCTGGCGGGCAGCGTCATCCTCAATCTGATCCCTACGGTGTTCGCCCGTTTGCACGAGTACCACCTGTACATCTACGGCGGGATCATCCTGGTGACGATCATCTTCCTGCCCGATGGGATCGTGGGAAGTCTGCGCAAGCTTACGCTCATGCGGCGCTGGCGCCGGATGCCGGCGCGCATCGAGCCCGAGGCCGGCGCGCTCGCGTTTCCCAGTGCGCACGCCGCTGGCGAGGCGATGATCCAGGCTCGCAACCTGACCCGTGACTTCGGAGGGATCAGGGCACTGAATCGCGTGAACATCACCGTGCGCCCGGGGGTCGTGCACGGCCTCATCGGGCCCAACGGCTCCGGCAAGAGCACTCTGGTGAACGTTTTGACGGGGCTCTATCCGCCTAGCAGCGGGGAGGTGGTGATGCAAGGCAAAGCCATGGGGCGGATGCGCCCGTACCAGATGGCCAAGCTGGGCGTCACGCGCACGTTTCAGAGCATTCGCTTGTTCGGCGAGCTCTCCGTGCTCGATCACGTGATGGTGGGGTATCACCTGCACTTGCGTGCGGGGTTCTGGCCGCACCTGCTCCAGACCGCGAGCGCGGTCGAGGAGGAGCAGCTCTTCCGCCGAAAGGCGATGGCGCTGCTCCAATTCGTGGGCATCGCTGAGCGCGCCCACGAGTCCGCCCGCAACCTGCCGTACGGCCAGCAGCGTTTGCTGGAGATCGCCCGCGCGCTCGCGCTCCAGCCGCGCCTGCTCTTGCTCGACGAGCCCGCCGCCGGCGTCAACCCGACCGAGATCCAGCGCCTCGCGAAGATCATCCGGGACATCCGCGACGCCGGCGTCACGCAGGTCGTCATCGAGCACCACATGGAGCTGATCATGGGCATCTCCGACGTGGTGTCTGTACTCGACTTCGGAGAGAAGATCGCGGAGGGAACCACGGTCGAAGTCCAGCGCGACCCGAAGGTGATCGAGGCCTACCTCGGCACGGGGTTGGAGGCCGCCCATGCTTGAGGTTCGCGGCCTGCGGGTGGAGTACGGCCACGTCCAGGCTCTACGAGGCATCGACCTCCAGGCGCGCCCGCGCGAGATCACCGCGATCATCGGCTCGAACGGCGCCGGCAAGACCTCCACGCTCATGGCCATCTCGGGGCTGGCACCGGTCAGCGGCGGTGAGGTCCTGATGGAGGGGCGCGCGATCACGCGAACGCCGGCGCATCGCGTCACGGCACTCGGGATCAGCCAGATCCTGGAGGGCCGCCAGCTGTTCGCCGATCAGAGCGTAGAGGACAACCTGCTTCTGGGCGCCTACACCTTGCTGCGCCAGGATCGAGGGCGGGTCCACAAGCTCATGGAGCGCGAGATGGACCGCTTTCCGATCCTGCGCAAGCGCCGGCGCCAGCTCGCGGGAACGCTGTCGGGCGGCGAGCAGCAGATGCTCGCCATCGCGCGCGGTCTCATGTCCGAGCCCAAGCTCCTGCTCATGGACGAGCCGTCGATGGGGCTGGCGCCGCTCGTGGTCCTGGAAATTGCCCGCACCATTCGCAGCCTGCGCGACGAGGGTGTGACCATCCTGCTGGTCGAGCAAATGGCCACCGTCGCGTTAGGTCTCGCCGATCACGCGTACGTGCTGGAGAACGGCCGCGTGACCTTGTCTGGCCCTGCGCGCGAGCTCGCACAGAATCCCGAAGTCAAGCGCGCGTACCTGGGCGCATGACCCTCGCGCGAGCGAGCTCGATGCATGTCGTCATTGAACGCCGACCGCCTCACCCAGGGTCGGCCCGATCTCGGCGCGGATGACGAGGTCGGCGATAGCGTCTTGATCGGTGGCCTCGCGGTTCACGATGACGAGTCGGGCGCCATGGAGCTTGGCCATGCGGGGCAGGTTCGCGGCGGGGTAGACGACGAGCGACGAGCCGAGCACAACGAACAAGTCGCACGCGAGGGCTGCGCGCTCGGCCCGCTCCACCGCTTGCACCGGCATCCTCTGACCGAATGAGACGGTAGCGGTCTTGACGATGCCGCCACAACGCTCGCACCGCGGCAACGTCTCGTCCTTCTCGAAGGCGGCCAGAATCGGGTCCAGCTCATGGCGCAAGCCGCAGCCGAGGCACGCGGCGTAAGTGCTGTTGCCGTGCAGCTCCACGATCTTCTCCTCGGGTACACCGGAGCGCTGGTGGAGCCCATCGACATTCTGGGTGATGACGCACGTACACGTCCCGTGCGTCACAAGCTGCGCCACAGCCCGGTGCCCACGGTTGGGCTGTGCCGCACGCATCGCACGGTCGGTGACGAGCTTGCGGCGCCACGCTTCGCGGCGCATCTCTTCCGATCCGACGAAATCCTGGAAGTCGATCGGTGGCATGCGGGACCACAGCCCACCAGGGCTGCGAAAGTCGGAGATGCCGGACTCCGTGCTGATGCCCGCGCCGGTGAAACAAACCGCGCGGCTCGCGGCACGGATCAATTCGGTCAGCTTGGCGGCGGCGTTTCGCACCTGGGCACGTTCACGGCGAGGGCGTGTCCGGGCTGAATAGCATCCCGACGCGGGGTGTGTCAAATGGAGCGCGAGCCCCGCGAGATCTCCTCGAGCCGACTCCTCTACCTTTTGACATATGGCCAACCCGCTCCGCGACAGGTTGAATTGCGGATGACCGGGGCGGGGTCCCGCCCCCACAAATAAGGCCACCAGGAGGAGCGTCCATGAAGGCCGAACGCACGGGTAAGAGCTGGGCGAGCACGTGGTGGGAGCGGCTGCGCGGCAGCAGCCCAAAGCGCGGCCAACGGCTGCGCGACGGGGCCGATCTTCTCGTGAAGCTTTCCGCGCCGGCGGTGGTGATCCTCGGCGCGCTCCTTGCGCACAAGTTCCAAGAGTCTATGACGATGGCGACGCTGCTCAGCCAGCGTGAGCAGTCCGATACCTCCATTCGCGCGGAGATGTTCAAGTCGATCACGGACCGGCTCCTCGGTGACAAAAACGGCAAGCTCAAGCCCGAACGGCAGGCCGTATTCGCCGAGCTGCTGGCGTTGAACTTCCACGAGCATATCGAGCTGAAGCCCCTCATGCAGGAAGTGGACTTGGATCTCTCCAAGAAGATCGCGGAGGCCAAGACGCCGAAGGAGCGCAGGGTCTTCAAGGACAAGCTCAACGAGCTGCAGTCGGTCGCGCGGCGCGTGCGCTTGCGGCAGACCGCACTGCTCTATCACCCGGATCAGGGCAAACCCGAGCCGCATGCGGCGCTCGCGTCGTGGGTTCCACAGATCGGAGCGGAGCACGGTGGACCGGCAGACAAGGGGCTTCTGCGCATGATCAGCGTGCGGTTCGAGGGGGCCAGGTACGGCACCGAGTCGGCGAAGAGAACGCGTTGTGACGTCGACGAGGATTCCAAGCGCGGCGAGCCGGAGGGGCGCAACGTGTGCGCCTTGGACCTGCTCACCGAGCGCGCGCCCGGCGGCAGCATCGCGCTGACCATTTCCGTCGACCAGGCGGACTGGGACCGGCAGAGCTTTACGCTGAGCGTGAAGCCCGGGCCGGCCGAGAAGCCCTCGGACGAAGGCG
>DATJVW010000002.1:0-2701 GCA_035501675.1 Burkholderiales bacterium | reverse complement strand
ACGTAGACCACGGTACCGAGCAGCATCCCGATCTGGCTCACCCAGTAGAAGGTCCGGGTCTTCATCGGCGTGAGGCCCATGACGAGGTTGATGACAAAAAACGGGAACGCCGGCACCAGCCGCAGCGTAAACAGATAGAAGGCGCCCTCCTCGTGCATGCCGGCGTTGACGGCGCGCAGCTTGTCGCCGAAGCGGCGCTGGATCGCGTCGCGGAATAGAAAGCGGCTGGCGAGGAACGCGATCGTGGCGCCCATGCTCGAGGCGAACGACACGATCAGCGTGCCCCACAACAGACCGAAGATGGCCCCGCCCGCCAGCGTCAGGATCGCGGCGCCGGGCAACGACAGCCCGGTCACGGCGACATAGATCACGAAGTAGGCGAGCGCGGTCTGCCCGGGATGTGCCCGGTACCAGGCCTCGATGTCGGCCTGCTGCGACTTGAAGTATTCGAGATTGAGGTAGCGGCCGAGATCGAACGCGAGATAGGCCGCGATCAGGGCAACCAGCAGCACGGCGAGCAACAACCGGCTTCTTGTCATTGGCATACCTCCGGCTGCGCGCGGACTGGCTACGGGGCGGCGCGCCCGTGCGCGCGGCTCAATCGACGGCTCAGGCGTCGAGCGCCCCGCCGCAGCTACTGCCCTGCCCGGCCGTGCAGCCGTAGCAGTGGTCGGCGACCACGATCGGGTTCTCGTCGAGGTTTCTCCCGATCAGATCGCCGAGCTTCACGCGCGGCTTGCCGGCAACGCGCAGCGGCAGGCCCAGCATCTGGTTGAAATCGCAGTCGTAGACGTAGCCCTGCCAATCCACTGACAGCAGCGTACGGCACATAACCGCGTCGAGATTCTCCGCGCGGTAATTGTCTCTGAGCAACCGCATGTACGCAGCGAACTGCCCCTTGGACACGAGCCAGCTTCCGAAGCGGTTGATCGGCATGTTGGCGAGCGTGTACAGGCGATCGAACACGACCCCGCAGTTGGCGCCCAAGTGCTGCTTGTAGTCCTGCTCGAGCCGGCTCTGGCTGGGCGGCAATGATGCGCCCTGGGGGTTGTACACCAGATTGAGCGTGAGGCCCGCGCCGGGCTTGCCGTAGCCCAGCACGTTGAGGCCGCGCAACGCGCGTATGCTCGCCTGGAACACGCCGTCGCCGCGTTGGCGGTCGACGTTGTCCTCCAGGTAGCAGGGCATCGAGGCGATGATCTCGACCCGATGGGCGGCGAGGAACTGCGCCAGGTCTTCCTGCCCCGGCTGCTCCAAGATCGTGAGGTTGCACCGGTCCATCACGTGGACGCCAAGCGAGCGGGCGCCCGTCACCAGATAGCGGAAGTGCGGATTCAACTCGGGCGCGCCGCCGGTGATGTCGAGGGTAGGCGGGCGTGCTGAGCGCAGGAAGGCGAGCACCTCATCGGCGGTCTCGCGCGCCATCATCTCCGTGCGCGCAGGCCCGGCGTTGACGTGGCAGTGCACGCAGCTCTGGTTGCACTTGTATCCCAGGTTGACTTGGAGCGTGTCGAGACGCCGGCGGTGGATGGCGGGAAAAGTAGTCTTTTCCAGCAGCGGAAGCGTAGCGTGCATCGAACGGCTCCTCGTGTCGCGGTTCTACCCCTATTCAGCGTACACCTCGTCGCTCCGATGTCGCTCGCAGGCTGCTGCAGCGTATCCCATGGATTTGACAGCGCTCGGGCTGCGAAGGCAGTACAGGGCCAGTAAGCGCAGGTGACGACCGGCCGAAAGCAGGAGTGTTTCAGGCGGGCTGAAGCTTTGCGCCCGCGCGATCCCAGCGCCAGAGCTTCGCGCCTTTTTGCAAGTGCGTGCCTCCGAGCCAGCGGTCGATCCCGTTGGCGTCGACGGCATCGAGCTTGCACGCCAACACCTCGCGCCCCGACGGCGTGAGCCGAAAGCGCTGCGCGCCGAAGGATGCTGCTGGTGGAACCTCCGGCGGGAACCTCGGCCGCGCCCCGCTCGCCAGCTCGAGCATGGGCCTCGCGCCGCTCGCCAGCCGCGCGAGCACGCGCCAGAAGGGCCAGTTGCCCATGAACGGCCGCTCCTCGCGCGTGTGCACCTCCACGAAGATCTCTGCCGGCGCCCTCGCGCCCTCGGCGACCGCTGCCAGCGCCGCATGCTCGGTGCGCGACAGGCCGTCGGCCGTAGACGGCAGCTCCTCGAGCAGGCGCTGGACCGCCGCGGCCAGCACCGGCAAGGCGGGCGTGCGCTGCGCCCGCAGCGCATCCAGCGCCACCGGCTCGGGGGCGCAGAACGCGTCCCACGCACGCGCCTCCAGCGCCAACAGTGCGTCGCGCACCGGGGCCCTCGATTCGAACAGCGCCTTGATCCCATCGGGCTTGATCTGGCTCAGCCCGCGGAAATTGCCTTCGGCATCCTTGTCCACGCAGATCAGCGACAGGCGCGAGGGTTTCGCGGGCTGCTCGCTGTACCACGCCAGGACCTGACACAGCTGCAGCTGGTCATAGAGGTCCGACTCGAACCACAGGACCACCTCGTCCTCGCCGACCGAGGCCTCCAGCGCCGCATCGCGCGCGAGAAACTGACGGCTGACCTCGGCCGGCTTTCCCCACCCGCAGGAGGTGATGAACTCCGTGCGCAGACGCGAGAGCTTCGGCAAGCTCATGCCCGCGGGCACCGGTCCCTCGTGGAGCACGTCGCGCCACGGCAGATAAGCGCCCGGCAGCTCGGCGGCGCG
>DATJVW010000001.1:0-12990 GCA_035501675.1 Burkholderiales bacterium | reverse complement strand
GTTGCTGTGCACGACATAGTACTGTCGCCACCTGACGCCAATGTTGGAAGGCAGCGTCACAACCTGACCAAAAGCGTCACTCGATACCGAGCTTTTTGATCCGATAGCGCAGGGCACGAAAGCTCATTCCCAGGAGCTTTGCAGCGGCAGTCTTGTTGTACCGGGTCTTTTCTAAGGCCTTGACGATGGCGTCCCGCTCTATGCTTTCCAGCTGACTGCCGAGTGCCGTACTGCCCTCAGAGGCACTCAGTGGCTCCGCGTTGGTCTCCGGGAGCTGAGCACGTGCGCTCGTACGGAGCCGGATGTGCTCAGGAGTGATGGCGGAGCCACCGCTGAGTGTCAGAGCCCGTTCGAGGACGTTTTCCAGCTCCCGCACATTGCCCGGAAACGGGTAGCTTTGTAGTAGCGTCGTCGCTTCGGGTGACAGCTCTACAGCCGTGGAGGCTCCCCGGCGCGCCAGGCGCTCGAGAATAGACTGGGCAATCTCGCCGATGTCCTCGGTGCGCTCGCGCAAGGCCGGAACCCGCAGCTCGATCACATTGATTCGGTAGTAAAGGTCCTCCCGAAACTGTCCCTGAGCGACTAAATCGACCAGATTCTTGTGTGTGGCCGAGAGGATCCGCACGTCTACGCGCTCCTCGCGCGATTCTCCGATCGGGCGCACTGTCTTTTCCTGTACCACGCGTAGCAGCTTCACTTGCATGTGCAGCGGCAGGTCCGCGACTTCATCAAGAAAAAGCGTTCCACCCTCCGCGCTTTGCACGAGTCCCTTCTTATCCGCGACCGCGCCCGTGAAGCTGCCACGTTTGTGTCCGAAGAGTTCGCTTTCCATCAGCTCGGTAGGTATTGCGCCGCAGTTGACCGCCACGAATGGCCCGTCGCGTCGCGGGCCACTCTCGTGGATCATGCGCGCAACCAGCTCTTTGCCCGTGCCGGACTCACCGCAGATGTGCACCGGCGCCTGACTGCGAGCCACGCGGGCGATCATCTCGCGCAGCTGCTCCATTACCTGTGATTGTCCGAGCAGGCGTGGGCCGCGCAGCGTAATCGTAGGATCATCGTTGATGCCCGAGGAGAGTCGAATCGCGCTGCCTACCAACTTACGCAGCACTCCGAGGTCCAAGGGCTTTGAGACGAAATCGAAGGCGCCCAGCTTTAGTGCACGGACGGCCGACTCTACATTACCGTGTGCCGTAATCACCGCTACCGGCAGGTCCGCGCGGTGCTCCTGAATCCAGGCCACGAGGTCGAGTCCATCTCCGTCCGGCAGGCGCATGTCCGTCAGACAAAGGTCAAAGCGTTCGCTTTTCAGCAGCTTGCGCGCGGCAGCCACGTCCGAGGCGGTGCGTGTCTGCAAATTCATGCGGCTGAGCGTGAGTGACACGAGTTCAAGCAAATCAGGCTCGTCATCAACCACTAAGACGACCGGCACGGTCGCGGGCAATCGTTTTTCGTGCACGACTGTGTTCACAGGCTCTCCCAGCGCCGCGGATCCGCGAACACCAATCTGAAAATACTGCCGCCGCCGGTACGCGGCTCAAACAAGAGGGTTGCGCCATTGCTTTGCGCGAGCTCGCGGGCCAAAAACAGACCCAGCCCGCTGCCATGCCCGCCGCTGAAGAACGGCTCGAAGATCCGCTCGTTATGCTCGGCTGGCACTCCTGCTCCGCGGTCCGCGACCTCGAGATAAGGACGCGAACTTCCGCTCATCCGACCGCAGTGCAATTCGATCACTTGCGTCTGGTCGTCTTTCACGGCGTGCTTGATGGCGTTCTCGCACAAGTTCCAGACGATCTGCCGCAATTGGTTGGGATCTACACGCGCGTCCACTTCGGTGCTCACGGTCTGCGCCAGCAGTCGCCGCCGTGGCCACTGCATGGTTTCGCAGAACTCCTCCTGAAATTCCTCAATCCACGCCCCCAATGACACGCGCTCGCGTTGCGCGGGTTCGCGCCGTGAGAGGCGTTGCACGTTATCAATGATATCGCTGACCCGTCCGGCGTTGCTGCGGATGATTTCCGTCAAGCGCCGGTCCTCGTCCGTGAGATTGGGCGATTCCGCCAGCAGCTGCCCGGCGTGGCTCATGGCGCCCACGGGATTGCGGATCTCATGCGCGATGCTGGCGCTCAGGCGGCCGAGCGACGCAAGCTTGGACTGTTGTACCTTCTCGTCCAGCAGCGTCGTGTCTTCCAGGAACACCAGGACCGGGGGAGGCTTCGCAGTGCCCAGCGGTGCGAAATGCGGGCGAATCAGCCGGGCGCCGTCAGCAGCGAGGAAGGTCTGTGCAGAGGCTGGCGACGGGCCGGCGTCTGAGTCACGATGGCGCCACGCTTCCAATAAGTAGAGCAGCCGTGGGGAAGCCTCCCCGATCAGCGCGTCAGGGTAGGCGTTGCCGTCGCCCAGCACTAGCGCGGCCGACTCGTTGATCAGCCGGATTCGGTCCTCACCATCGATCACCAGAATACTCTCGCGCAGGTGCTGCACGACGTATTGCGAAAGCTGCGCCATGTTGGCCAGGTCGAGCTCCTGGCGGCGCACCAATGCCTCGCTCTCGCGCAAGCGCGTCGCAAGCGGCCACATCAACAGCGGCACGATGAACAGCACGATGCCGAATAACCCGGCGGTCACGTACTCGGTGTTAGGGGCCGCGTCCGTGATGCCGAGAAACACCTGTTGCACCAGCACGGCCAGGGCTGCGACCGCAGCAATCAGTAAGCCGTCCCGATGATCACCGAGAACGGTGAGCGCCAAAACGGGCAGCACGAGGAGAATGGCGAGCCCGCTCTCCACGCCGCCCGCTGCGTAAAGCACGAAGCCAATGGCGATGGCATCAACACTCGCGTTCACGAGCGCGACGATCCGTAGGCTTGACCAGTGGAGCCGGCGCGCAATCAGCAGCAGCACGGCCGCAGTGAAGTAGGCGATGCAGGCAGCGACAAAGAGCAACGGACGGGCCGTCGCCAAACCCCATCCCGGCCCCGCCAGGAACTGCATCGCGAGCAAGACCAGAGGTACCAAGAGGCGATACAGACTGAGGAGCCCGATCACGCGCCACGCGAGATCGCTTGGCCTCACCGGATTCTGGCTGATGACGGTGGTGGAAGCTGCGGACAAGACTGCACAGGCCGTAAGGCTTTCCCCGATAAGGTCACTCTAGCACCTTCGCACTACCCTAAACGCGATCCACATCGCACGCCGTGGAGAGCCGCGTGGCGCACTGGGCCCGTGTGCTTTCTGGCTGGCAAGCCGCCAGGCTTTTCGCGCAGAATGCGGGTCTTCCCGCGCGATGAAGGCTGACGATGAATCTGCACGAGTACCAGGCGAAGGAACTGTTTCGCTCCTACGGAATCCCGGTGCCCGCGGGTCAGCTGGCCGAAACGGTGGGCGAGGCCGCCGCGGCCGCGCAGGCCCTTGGGGGCAAGGTCTGGGTCGTCAAGGCCCAGGTGCACGCCGGTGGTCGTGGCAAGGCCGGCGGCGTGAAACTCGCGCGCGATATTGCCGCGGTCGCCGCGGCTGCAACCGGGATGCTCGGCAAGCGCCTGGTGACACCGCAAACCGGGTCCGAGGGCTTGCCGATCGGGCGGGTCTACGTCGAGTCCGGCTCCGAGATCGCGCGCGAGCTCTACCTCTCCCTTACCCTCAATCGCGAAAAGGGACGTATCGCTCTGATTGCCTCGGCGGCGGGCGGTATGGACATCGAGGAGGTGGCGCACAAGACGCCAGAGAAGATCCTCTCGGTCGCCATCCACCCGGCCGCGGGCCTGCAGGGTTTCCAGGCTCGGCAGCTGGCGTTTGGCTTGGGCCTAAGCGGTGAGCAAGTCACGCAGTTCCAGTCACTGACCAGCGCGCTCTACCGGCTGTACCTGCAGAAGGACCTGGGCCTGGTCGAGATCAATCCGCTCATCGTCACCAAAGGCGGTGCGCTGGTCGCGCTCGACGCGAAGATTAACGTGGACGCCAACGCACTGTTCCGTCACCCCGAACTCAGCACGCTGCGCGATACGAGCCAGGAGGATCCGATGGAGCGTCGCGCCAGCGAGCACGACCTCAACTATGTCTCGCTTGATGGCGACATCGCCTGCATGGTGAACGGTGCCGGGCTTGCCATGGCGACCATGGATCTGATCAAGCTGCACGGCGGGCAGCCGGCGAATTTTCTCGACGTCGGCGGTGGCGCGACTGCCGAGCGCGTGACGGCGGCCTTCGAGCTCATCCTGTCGAACCCCCGCGTACGCGCCGTGCTGGTGAATATCTTCGGGGGCATCGTCCGCTGCGACATCATCGCTGAAGGAGTCGTCAACGCCGTGCGCAAGGTCGGCGTCAAGGTGCCGGTGGTCGTGCGTCTCGAGGGCACGAACGCGGAAGCCGCGCGCGCGCTGCTGCAGAAGAGCGGCCTGACCATCACGCCGGCCGAGGATCTCACCGACGCAGCACGCAAGGTCGTGGCGCTGGCGAAGAAGGGCAGAGCATGAGCATTCTGGTCAACAAGAACACCAAGGTGATCTGCCAGGGGTTCACAGGCAAACAGGGCACCTTCCATTCCGAGCAGGCGCTCGCCTACGGTACCAAGCTGGTCGGTGGCGTCACGCCGGGACGG
Source organism: Burkholderiales bacterium (assembly GCA_035501675.1). Classification (GTDB taxonomy): domain Bacteria; phylum Pseudomonadota; class Gammaproteobacteria; order Burkholderiales; family SHXO01; genus SHXO01. The sequence continues at coordinate 8,393 of DATJVW010000001.1, read as the reverse complement.
GGCGGGCAGAAACACCTGGGCCTGCCGGTGTTCGACACGGTGAAGGACGCCGTGCGGGACACGGGCGCCACCGCGAGCGTCATATACGTGCCGCCTGCGGGCGCAGCCGATTCGATCCTTGAGGCCGTCGATGCCGGCATCGAGCTCGTGGTCTGTATCACCGAGGGCGTGCCGGTAAGCGACATGGTGCGCGTGAAGGCGGTACTGGCCACCGCCGGTACGCGACTCGTAGGGCCCAATTGCCCCGGGGTCATCACGCCCAACGAGTGCAAGATCGGGATCATGCCGGGGTTCATTCACAAGAAGGGCAGTGTCGGCATCGTCTCGCGCTCGGGCACCCTCACGTACGAGGCGGTGTTTCAGACCACGCGGACCGAGCTCGGGCAGAGCACGTGCGTCGGGATTGGCGGCGACCCGGTGCGCGGCATGAATTTCATCGACGTGCTGGAGCTGTTCGAGCGAGACCCGGGCACCGAGGGCATCATTCTGGTCGGGGAAATCGGTGGCAGCGATGAGGAGGCCGCCGCGCGCTACATCCGCCGCTTCGTCAGCAAGCCCGTGGTGGCATATATCGCGGGCGTCACCGCCCCTCCGGGCAAGCGCATGGGGCATGCCGGCGCAATCGTGGCCGGCGGACGCGGCACCGCGGCTGAGAAGTACGCCGCGTTCGAAAGCGCGGGCGTGCGCACGGTGAAGTCACCCGCGGAACTCGGCTCTGCGATGCATGAGCTGCTGCGCGGGCGTCGTACGCGCAAGCGGTCCGCGCCAGCGAAGCGCACCGCCCCCGTGCGGCGTGCCAAGGCGAGCCCCAAATCCGGGGCCCGCCGTGACGCGCGTCGCGGACGCGGCGGCCGGCGCTGAGTCGTGAAACAATAGCCGGCAGCGCCCTTGCGGCCATGCAATCCCGGGGTGCGTCGCACACGGGTGATTCTTGAGGATCGCGCTCGCTCAGCTGAACTTCCTGGTGGGTGACGTTCAGGGCAATGCCGCCCGGGTCATCGCCAGCGCACGACGTGCGGCGCGCGAAGAACGCGCCGACCTGGTGCTGTTCCCCGAACTCGCGCTCTCGGGCTACCCGCCCGAGGATCTGCTGTTCCATCGCGGCTTTCGGCGCCAGATCGAGGCAGGGCTTGCGCGCGTCCGTGCGGAAGTGCCTGACACGCCTCTGGTGCTGGGCCTTCCCGAGTATGGTCGTGGCGGTATCTACAACTCCGCGGCACTGATCGCGGGCGGCGAAGTCAGCGCCATGTACCGCAAGGCCGAACTTCCCAACTACAAGGTGTTTGACGAGAAGCGCTACTTCCAGCCCGGAGCTCAGCCGGCAGTAAGTGACTTTGCCAGCACACGTGCCGGGCTGCTCGTGTGCGAGGACATCTGGCAACCGCAAGCGGCGCAAATGGCGCGCGCCGCGGGTGCCCAGCTGCTGCTGGTGATCAATGCCTCGCCCTATGAGATCCACAAGCAGCGCGAGCGTGAGGAGGTTGCGCGCGCGCGCGTACGAGATGTCGGGCTGCCGCTCGTGTACGTGAACCTCGTCGGTGGCCAGGACGAGCTGGTCTTTGACGGCAACTCCTTCGTCATGGATGCCGACGGCGAGATCACGATGCGCGCCCCGGCCTTCACCGAGGGTCTTTACCTAGCGCAGTTCGCCATCGATAAGCACGGGACCGTGCGTCCCGAGCGGGGAATCATCGCACCCGAACTCTCCGACGAGGAGAGCGTCTACGGGGCCCTGGTGCTCGGGGTGCGCGACTACGTGCGCAAGCACGGCTTTCCGGGCGTCGTCATGGGCCTCTCCGGGGGCGTCGATTCGGCGCTGACGCTCGCGATCGCGGTGGATGCGCTCGGGCATGATCAGGTGCAGGCCGTGATGATGCCCTCGCGCTACACCTCCCAGATGAGCCTTGCGGATGCCAAGGCGCAGGCCGAGGCTCTGAAGGTGAAGTACAGCGTGCTTTCGATCGAGCACATGTTTGAGGCCACGCTGGCGACTCTGAAAGAGGAGTTCGCGGGACGTCCAGTGGATGCCGCCGAGGAAAACATACAGTCGCGCTGCCGCATGCTGCTGCTCATGGGCATCTCGAACAAAACCGGCCGGATGCTGCTCACAACCGGCAACAAGAGCGAGATGGCCGTGGGGTACGCCACGCTCTATGGGGACATGGCCGGAGGCTTCGCCCCCATCAAGGACTGCAGCAAGCTGCTGGTCTACCGATTGGCGCGCTACCGCAATTCGCTAAGTGGCGCGATCCCGTGGCGTGTGATCGAGCGCGCTCCCTCCGCGGAGCTGCGCGCCGACCAGAAGGACTCCGATTCACTGCCGGCGTACGAGGTTCTCGACCCCATTCTCGAGGCCTTCATCGAGGAGGACCTGTCGGTGGATGAGATCGAGGCACGCGGCTTTGATCGGGCCACCGTGGCGCGGGTGCTAGACCTCGTGAAGCGCAACGAGTACAAGCGCCGCCAGGCGCCGCCCGGGGTACGTGTCAGCCGGCGCGCGTTCGGACGCGACTGGCGCTACCCGATCACCAGCGGCTACCGCCGCTGAGGGTTACCACAGCTTCCACCAGGACTTTTTGACCTCGGCTTGGGCGACCTTGACCTGCTGGGAGTAGTTGGTGGCGTAGACCTGACGGCTCTGCTCGGCGAGCTGCGGCAGGTTCATACGGTCGTAGGAGGCAATCAGGATCTCCAGCGCATGCTTAGTGGCAGGCGCACCGTCATACTGCTCGATGGCGCCGCGGGCACGCTGCGCGGCCGCTACGAAGCCGTTGCGCTTGTAGTAGAACTCCGCAACGTGCACCTCATACGCGGCCAGCCGGTCACGCAGGTACACCATGCGCTGCAGTGAGTCAGCGGCATACTCGCTTTTCGGGAACTGCTCCACCACGGTCTTGAAGGCCGCGTATGACTTGCGCGCCGTGCTTGGGGGACGCAGCGACAGGTCGGCGCGGAACAGGCTCTCGATCGCGTTGGCCTGGTGCTCGAAGTCCACCAGCCCCTTGATGTACCAGGCGTAATCGCAACGCGGATGCGTCGGGTTCTCCCGGATGAAGCTGTCGGCGGCATCCGTGGCGGACTCGCCCTCACCGGCGCGGTAATATGAATAGATGAGGTCTAGGCGCGCTTGGCGGGCCTCATCGGTGAAGGGGAAGGTGGCCGTTAGACGCTCGTAGCTCTTGATGGCTGCGTTGAAGTCGTAGTTCACCATCGACTTGTGCGCCTTCTTGTAGAGCTCGGCCGGGGTCTCCTTGGCCGCCCGCTCACGGCGGCTCTTGCAGCCGCTCATGGGAGCGGCCGCGAGCAGGGCGCACAGGGCGAGCACGGCGACGCGCGCCGCGTGGGACGAGGACATCAGAAGAGGACCTTTCTTTGGCTGCGCGCCGCTTAAAGCCACAAAGTATAGCGAATTCTCCCGCAGCTCCTCGGACCACACCCGATCCCGACGAGTTCCGCGCCCACGCCCTGCGATTGCCCGCCGAGACTTCGGGTCTCAGGTTCGACCAGGCCCTGGCCCGTCTGCTGCCACAGTACTCCCGCGCCCGTCTCAAGGGCTGGATCGAATCCGGGGCCGTGGCCGTGGACGGCCGGCCGCTGCGGGCCAAGGACCGGGTGCTTGGGGGCGAGCAGGTGCGCATCGAGGCCCGGCTTCCGGTCGCTGCCGTGCCAGTCGCGGAGGAGTTGCCCCTGAGCGTCGTCTACCAGGACCGCTCACTCATCGTGCTCGACAAGCCCCCTGGCCTCGTGGTGCACCCTGGAGCGGGTAACCCGCGTCATACCTTGCAGAATGCGCTGCTGGCACTGGATCCGAAGCTGGCGCTGGTGCCGCGTGCCGGCCTTATCCACCGGCTCGACAAGGATACGAGCGGGCTGCTGATCGTGGCCCGCACCGTGGAGGCGCATACCGCGCTCGTGGCGGCCCTTGCCGCGCGGGAGATCACTCGCGAATACCTGGCCATCTGCACCGGGGTCATGACTGGCGGGGGCACGATCGATCAGCCGATCGGCCGCCACCGGCGCGAGCGTACCCGCATGGCCGTGCGGGCCGATGGACGTCCCGCGATTACTCACTACCGCCTCGTGCGCCGCTTTCGTGCCCATACGCTGGTGCGCGTGACGCTGGAAACCGGACGCACACACCAGATCCGGGTCCACTTGGCCCACGCCGGATTTCCGCTCGTCGGGGATCCGCTCTACGGTGGTCGGCGGCGTCTGCCCGCCGGCTGCACCGCGCGGCTCCGTGAGGCGCTGCGGGACTTCCCACGTCAGGCGCTGCATGCGGCGCGTCTGGGTCTGACGCACCCTGAGAGCGGTAGGCCGATGCAATGGGAAGCGCCGGTTCCTGCCGACATGCAGGCGTTGCTCGATGCGCTTGAGGCCGACCGCGCGTGAACCTGGCCGCGGCACAGGCAATCGCTCTGACGCCGGAGTGGCCGGCGCCCGCCAGTGTGCGCGCCGCCTTCACATTGAGAAGCGGAGGCGTCAGCACGGCTCCATATGACACTCTCAATCTCGGTGCGCAGGTGGGCGATGACGCGGATCGTGTGCGCGAAAACCGCGCCCGCGTTTGCGAGTGGCTGCAACTGCCCGCAGAGCCAGCCTGGCTTGAGCAGGTTCATGGCACCGAGGTGCTCGAGGTGGCGGCCGCCAGCCCTCGACGGGCCGGGCCGGCCGACGCCGTGGTCGCGCGTGAGCGCGGTGCCGTCGCCGTTATCCAGGTCGCCGACTGCCTACCCGTATTGTTTGCGTCCACGGACGGCGCGGTCGTTGCCGCAGCCCATGCCGGTTGGCGAGGGCTCGCCGCCGGCGTGCTGGAAAGCACGGTGACACGTCTCGGTAGGGATCCGGCACGGCTTCTGGCCTGGATCGGACCGGGCATCGGGGCGGCGCACTTCGAAGTGGGCGACGAGGTCCGTACCGCATTCGTGGCGCATGATCGCGCGGCGACGCAGGCCTTCATCCCAAATCATCGGAAACGCTGGCAGTGCGATCTCGTGCAGCTCGCCCGGCAGCGCTTGCAGCGGATCGGAGTCACCGGGGTGTTTGGCGGGCGGTGGTGCACTTACGCCGACCGCTCCCGATTCTTCTCCTTCCGCCGCGATGGCCGCTGTGGTCGCATGGCAGCCCTGATTTGGCTGGCCTGAGGCACGGCGTGCCAGGAGCGCGTGCTAGGATCCCAACGAGTCATCGCTAAGAACTGACGCGCGCTTGCACTTGCTCCTGTGGATCATCCTGTGCGCCGCCCTGGGCGGCATTGCGAGCGCGGTGTTCGCGATCGCATTTCTGTGGATCCCCGAGGAGCAGAGCGAGCGGCTGCTGCCCCATTTCCTCAGCTTCGCCACCGGGGCGCTCCTGGGGGCGGCTTTTCTCGCATTGCTTCCCGAGGCTATTGCGGGCGCCGGCGTGCACGCTGGCCGCGAGCTTGGCCTTGCACTGATTGGAGGACTCGGACTCTTTTTCGTCATCGAAAAGGCTGTCTTGTGGTGGCACGGCCAGGACTCGGGGCTGGACAGCGGCGCCCCCAGGCATGCGCACGAGGCCCACGCCCACGCCCACACCCATGGCCATGATCACGCTCGGCACCGCGCCTCGGGGGTACTCGTGCTGGTGGGGGACAGCCTGCACAACGCGCTCGATGGCGTGCTGATCAGTGCCGCCTTCCTCGATAGCATGTCGCTGGGCCTGTTGACGACGCTTGCCGTGGCAGCGCACGAGGTCCCGCACCGGGTCGGAGACTTTGCCATCCTCGTGCACGCCCGCTGGTCACGGCAGCGGGCTCTCGCACTGAATCTGGCTACCGGCCTGGCCTCCGTGGCCGGGGCGATCGTGGCGTACTTTGCGTTGGGTTCGGCCCGGGGCGCGCTGCCGTACGCGCTCGCGGTCGCTGCAGCAGGATTTCTCTATCTCGCCGTGGCGGGGCTGATCCCCGGCCTGCACGGCAAAACCGATCCCCGCACCAGTCTCGTACAGGTCCTGTTGATCGCCATGGGCATACTGGTGATCGCTGCTGCTGAAAGGCTGGCCGGCCTTTAGCTTCATCTCCCGCAGCGGTTCAACTGTGATCGTTGTCACCATCCCATCGGCTATGGGCGCACTACCGCCTGCCAATCGCATAGGATCTGATTTAACGTAAGCGCCTCCTCCTTCTTAAGGGTCGCATTGGGACATGCTGCTGAACTGGTTCAACGCCCGCGAGGCGACTGAAGCGGGAACTGCCCTGGCCGACGAATTTCTCCTGCAGAGCGAGCCAGGTTCCAAAAGCGCGCGCCGCAAGGGCCAGGACGTCCAGCAGCTGCTGGAGAGCTTTTTGCGGCGTGTTGACCGCCAAGCCGGTGCGCTGAAGCTGAACCTTTTCAAACGTGCACGCCTTGCCAATTCCTTTAAGTGGCGGCTGCTTGAGAAGGGTATCGAGCAGCCGGTCGTGGAGGAACTTACGCGTGCACTGGTGTTGCGCATCGCTGCGGGCCAACCATCAGGTGCCGTGCAAGCCCCGACACAAAAAGTCAGTGGTCGTCAGTCGCAGGCGCTACACATCGAGGGAGACCAGCTGCTGAGAGAGGGTGCCTACCGCGAGGCCTTAGAGATTTTCCGGCAACTCGTCGACCGCGACGGTCGTGATGCAATCGCGCGCAATGGCCTGGGCAATTCCCTGGCGCAGCTTGGCCAATATTCCGAAGCCGAAGCAGAGTTCAAACGCCTGATCGGCATTAAGCCCGATTTGCCGGAGGCACACTTCAATTTAGCCGGTGTCTACAACGCGACCGGACGCTATCACGACGCCGAGCCAGCCCTGCGGCGGGCGCTCAAGCTCAGGCCCTCATATATCGATGCGCGTGTTCGTCTGGGATCCGTGCAATTGATGCTGGGACGCGTATCCGAGGCCCAGGACAACTTTGAGAAGGCACTTCGCGTCTCACCGCGCCACCTAAACGCTCTGACAGGCATGGGTCAGCTCAGGGCCCTCATGGGCCAGTTCGCGGAGGCCGAAACACTCTTCAAGCAGGTGCTGGAGCTCGATGAACGCGCCTCATACGCCTGGGCATCTTTGGTCTCGCTGCGCAGAATGACTGCCGCTGACAGCGCCTGGGTTAAGAAGGCCGAGGCGCTGGCCGCCGCTGGTCTCAGCGGCGTGGACGAAGCCGCTCTGCGCTTCGCCATTGGCAAATACTACGATGACATCCAGGACTTCCCACGCGCGTTCCGCAGTTACGAGCGCGCGAACCAGCTGCACAAGATGCGTGCGGTACCCTTCGATCGGGACGGCTTGGTCCATTTCGTCAACGATCTGGTGCGCGTCTACACGCCGGAGGCACTCGCTAGCGCCCGTCGGGGTGGCTCGGACAGCACACGCCCGGTCCTTGTGGTCGGCATGCCGCGCTCGGGCACTTCACTGGTTGAGCAGATCATTGCCTCGCACCCGGCCGTCGCCGGCGCCGGTGAACTGGGTTTTTGGACCGCGGTCGTGCACAAGCACGAGACCGCTGTTCGTCAACAGCTATTGGACGAGTCGCTGCGCAAGAAGATTGCTGCCGATTATCTGCGCGAGCTTGCGGTCCACTCAGGCTCCGCACAGCGTGTCGTCGACAAGGCGCCAGCCAATATCGACTACCTTGGCCTTATTCACTCGGTGTTCCCCAATGCGCGGCTGATCTACTTGCGACGTGATCCGATTGACACGTGCCTGTCCTGCTACTTCCAGCAGTTGGGACCCGCCCTGAATTTCACCATGGACCTGGAGGACCTCGCGCATTACTACCGGGAGCATCAGCGGCTGATGGCGCACTGGCGCAGGGTACTGCCTGCGGACGCGCTGCTGGAGGTACCGTACGAGGAACTGGTCTCCGAGCAGGAGCCGTGGACCCGCAGAATTCTCGAATTCCTGAACCTTCCGTGGGATCCGCGCACTCTTGATTTTCACCAGAACACCCGCGCGGTCGCTACGGCTAGTGCATGGCAGGTGCGCCAGAAGATCTACAAGACCTCCGTCCAACGCTGGCGCAACTACAAGAAATTCATCGGACCCCTGCTCGAGCTTGGCGATTCAACGACCTAGGCACTGAGCGCGCCGACCGCGGCTCAACCGCCGCCATCCCACCTTGATCAGCGGGCGGGCGCTATGATCATGAGCAGGGGTCTTTCCAGTCCGGGTCCTGGTGTTTCAGGGCGCGGCTAGCTGCCAAGGCCCTTGAACGCACAGGGATTTGTCCCAATAACGCCCGTCATCCACCCAAAGGCCCGTGCTCATGCGCCAGGACAAGCTCACCACCCGCTTCCAACAGGCGTTGGCCGATGCCCAGTCGCTTGCCCTCGGGCGCGACAACCAGGTCATCGAGCCAGCCCACGTGTTGCTCGCGATGCTCGACAGCTCGGGTGGCTCGCTGCGCCCGCTGCTC